>NZ_JBFBHW010000016.1:2519-173150 GCF_040685395.1 Kitasatospora sp. NPDC088779
GGTGAGCCCATGGCCAGGTGAGCCCATGGCCAGGTGAGCCCATGGCCAGGTGAGCCCATGGCCAGGTGAGCCCATGGCCAGGTGAGCCCATGGCCAGGTGAGCCCATGGCCCGCGCCCTGCCTGGGGCAGGGCGCGGGCCATGCAAGGCGGGGATCCGCTGTTGCCAGCGGGAGGTGGTGGGCGGGAGGTGGGGAGGGTGGGGGCGGGGGGGAGGGGGCCCCAGAGATCAGGCAAAGAACCACGCGCAGGAAGTCGGCCCGTCCGACTTCCTGCGCACCACCACACCACCGCCCCACCCCACCGCACCGAAGGCCGGTGCCCCTGGGGCACCGGCCTTCACGGCGAGGCGGACCAGCCAGGTCCAGCGAAGTCAGGCGGCGATCCCGGCGTCCTCCACCGACGCCCCGGCCACCGGCTCCCCCGCCGCCGTCCCGGCCTTCCGGTCGCGCATCACCAGCGTGGCCACGACCGCCGCCGCCAGCACCCCGATCGCGCTGATCGTGAAGGTCGTCGACATCGCCGAGGTGAAGGCCTCACGGACGGTCCGGACGAGCCCGGCGTCCCCGTTGGCCAGCGCCAGCGCCCCGCCGACGGAGTGCTTCGCCTCCTCCGGCATCCCGGCGGGCATCTCGGCGGCGAAGCCGCTCGACAGCAGCGAGCCCAGGATCGCGATGCCGAGCGCGGTGCCGGCCTGCTGGATGGTGTCGTTCAGCGCCGAGCCGACGCCCGCCTGCTCCGGCGGGATGGTGCCCATCAGCGCGCCCACCGCCGCCGGCATCGCCAGGCCCGCGCCGAGTCCGAGCAGCCCGAGGGCGACCGCCGGGACGGTGAAGCCGGTGCCGGCGGTGACGGTGGTCAGCAGGGCGAAGGAGGCGGCCATGACGAGCATCCCGGTGAGGATGAGCAGGCGGTTGCCGATCGTGGCGGCGAACTTGACGCCGACCCCGTTGCCGACCAGGGCGGCGATGGCCAGCGGAACGAACGCGAGGCCCGCCTTGACCGGCGAGTAGCCGAGCACGAACTGCAGGTACTGGGTGAGCACGAGCAGCAGGCCGCCATTGCCGATCTGCACCAGGGTCAGCGACAGCGAGCCCCCGCTGAAGTTGCGGTGCTTGAAGAGCGCCAGCGGGACCATGGGCGCGGAGGTGACGTTCTCCCACACCACGAACCCGCCGAGCGCGAGCACCGCGACGGCCAGGGTGACCAGGGACTGGCCGCCGAAGGCGCCGTGCTGCGGGATCTCGATGATCCACCAGACCAGGGCGGTCATGCCGGCCGCGGACAGCACCGCGCCGAGCGGGTCGGGCTTCTGCCACGGCCCCTTGGACTCCGGCATCAGCAGCAGGCCCGCCAGGATCGCCAGGGCGACGACCGGAACGTTGATGAAGAAGATCGAGTGCCAGGAGAAGTGGTCGATCAGCACGCCGCCGAGGACCGGGCTGCCGACCAGCCCCAGCATCGCCACCGAGCTCCAGGCGGCCATCGCCTTGTTGCGCTCGTCCTCGTCGAAGACGGTGATGAGGATCGACAGCGTCGAGGGCATGATCAGCGATCCGCCGACGCCCATGGCGACCCGTGCCGCGATCACCTCGCCGGGGTTGGTGCAGAAGGTGGCCGCGAGGGAGGCCGCCCCGAAGAGCAGCAGTCCGATGATCATGATCTTCCGGCGGCCGAAGCGGTCCCCGAGGCTGCCGGCGGTGAGCAACAGCCCGGCGAAGACCAGGACATAGGAGTCGAGGATCCACTGGGTGTCCTGGGCGCCGGCGTCGAGGTCCGCCGTCATCGAGGGCACGGCGACCGTGAGCGCCATGCTGTCGACCACCAGGACGAGCGAGCTCAGGCACAGCACGATCAGGATCCACCAGCGGTGCGGGTTGCGGCCCTCGGTCGCGTTGAGCTCTGTCATCAGCCACCCCTCCATTCTGCGCACACCGTTCCCCCGATGCGCACGTCGCTCCTTCGTTGCGCACACTGTACGCATTGCGGAACAGTGTGCGCAACACCCGACTCCTGTACGCTCAATGCGAACGGTGTACGCAGCGAAGCAGGAGCAGAGGGAAGGGGAGCCGCCATGGCCGCCGAAACGAACCCGATCCCGTCCGTGTGGGCCCGTCGGCAGCGCGAGCCCGACCAGCCCGCACTCAGCCGGGCCGCGATCGTCCGCGAGGCGATCACCATGCTGGACGCCGAGGGCATCGAGGCCCTGAGCATGCGCAAGCTGGCCACCCGGCTGAACGCGGGCGCCACCTCCCTGTACCGGCACGTGGCGACCAAGGACGAGCTGATGGAGCTCGCGGTGGACGAGGTCTTCGGCGAGATCACCCTCCCGCCCGCCGACAGCCCCGACTGGCGCGCCGCTGCCACCGAGGCCGCCGGCGCCTTCCGGGCGACGGCCCTGCGCCACCCCTGGCTGTCGTCCGTCCTCGGCCAGGCCGGCCTCGCCTACCTCGGCCCCAACCTGATGTCCTACGGCGAGCGGCTGACCGCCTTCTTCACCTCGGCCGGCTTCCCCGAGCCGGTCCGGGCGATCGACACGGTCATCTCCTACGTCGTCGGCATGAGCACCACGGAGGCGGCCTGGCTCACCACCGTCGCCCGGGCCGGCGAGAGTGAGGCCGCGTTCATCGCCCGGCTGATGCCCGCCGCCCGGGAGGCCACCGCGGGCTTCGCCCACCTCACCGACGCCTACTCGACCGTCTCCGCGGACCCGGACCCGGCCGCCACGCGCGACGCCAAGTTCGCCTACGGCCTCGACGTGGTCCTGGACGGCCTGGCCCTCCGCCTGCCCCGCTGACCCTCCGGTCGGACGACCCCCGGCCGCTCCGCTCAGCGCGCAGCCGCCGTCCGCCCACCACGCCGGGCCGACCGGACCAAGCCGTCCAACTCCCCCGCAAAGGGACAGCGGTCGCGTCCCACGTGCGGGCGCCCCTTCCCCGCCTGGCGAAATACCGGCGGTCGCGGGGTGGGGAGCGGGCACAATGGCCTAGTGATGGTGGGCCGTCCGGTGTCGGGGGGCCAGGGAATGGAGGCCCGGGTGAGCGATCTTCCGCGCAAGGCAGTGACCCGCACGGCACGGCTCGCCGCCCTGCCGCTGGGGATAGCCGGACGCGCCACGCTCGGTCTGGGCAAGCGCATCGGCGGCCGCTCCGCCGAGGTGGTGACGGCCGAGCTCCAGCAGGCCACCGCCGACCAGCTGTTCAAGGTCCTGGGTGAACTCAAGGGCGGAGCCATGAAGTTCGGGCAGGTGCTGTCCGTCTTCGAGGCCGCGCTGCCCGAGGAGGTCGCCGGGCCGTACCGGGCCGCGCTCACCAAGCTGCAGGACGCCGCTCCCCCGATGCCCGCCGCCAAGGTGCACACCGCGCTCGCCCAGCGGCTCGGGGACGGCTGGCGCGAGCTGTTCCGGGAGTTCGACGACCGGCCGGCCGCGGCCGCCTCGATCGGGCAGGTGCACCGGGCCGTCTGGCACGACGGGCGCCGGGTCGCGGTCAAGGTGCAGTACCCGGGCGCGGGTGACGCGCTGCTCGCCGACCTGACGCAACTGAGCCGGGTGGCCTGGCTGTTGGGCCCGCTGATCCCGGGGCTGGACATCAAGCCGCTGATCGCCGAGCTGCGCGAACGGGTGTCGGAGGAGCTGGACTACGAGCTGGAGGCGCAGGCCCAGCGCCGGCACGCCGAGGAGTTCGCCGGCGACCCGGACATCGTGGTGCCCGGCGTGGTGGCGCAGGCCGACCAGGTGCTCGTCTCCGAGTGGATGGACGGCACCCCGCTGGCCGAGGTGATCACGGACGGCACCCAGGAGGAGCGCGACCGTGCCGGGCAGTTGCTGGCCCGGTTCCTGTTCGCGGGCCCGTCCCGGACCGGCCTGCTGCACGCGGACCCGCACCCGGGCAACTTCCGGCTGCTGAAGGACGACGGCCCGGCGTCGGGCTGGCGGCTGGGGGTGCTGGACTTCGGCACGGTGGACCGGCTGCCGGGCGGGCTGCCCGCGCCGATCGGGGCGTCGCTGCGGATGGCCCTGGACGGCGACGCGGCGGGCGTGCTGAAGATGCTGCGCGAGGAGGGCTTCGTCAAGCCCTCGATCGAGCTGGACCCGGACGCGGTGCTGGACTACCTGCGGCCGATCATCGAGCCGGCCGCCGTGGACAGCTTCCACTTCACCCGGGCCTGGATGCGCGCGCAGGCGGCCCGGATCGCCGATCCGCGCTCGCCCGCCTACAACCTGGGCAAGCAGCTGAACCTGCCGCCCGCGTACCTGCTGATCCACCGGGTGACGCTGAGCACCATCGGGGTGCTCTGCCAGCTGGGCGCCCAGGCGCCGTTCCGGGCGGAGATGCTGGCGTGGCTGCCCCAGTTCGCCGGCCGGGAGCCGGCGAAGCCGGCCAACCCAGCGGGGACGGCGAAGCCCGCCGGTCGCAAGCCGGCAGGCGGCAGGCCCGCCAGCCGCACCCGCAAGAGCTGACCGGAACGCCGCCCCCGACGACCGCAGGCCGCTCCCCGTGACGGGGGGCGGCCTGCGGCACGACGGGGGTGGAACGCGGGGAGGCCCCGCACGCGACGACAGCCGCGACTACATCAGGGCGACGGCGATCGCCTTGCGGGCCCGCAGCGAGGCGCGCTCGGCCCGCTGCTTGAGCCGGCGGGCCCGGGCGACCCGGGTGACGAGGCGTTGGTGCTCGGCCTCGTGCAGGCGCTCTTGCATATGGGCCCGGGCCAGGGATTCGTGGAGGAGTTGCATTTCGAGGGTCCTGTTCTGGATCTGAAGTTCGGTGGTCTGCTCAGCGCGGACGGTCGGATCGATGGCGGCGGCGGTCATGTGGTGGTCCTGCTCGTGGTGCGTGCTCGGGAAGGGGGCTGGCCGGGATGCGTCGGCCTTGGCGGCGGCGATCCGGACGGAACGGCGGAGGGAGCTGTCCAGCAGGGGCTGCTCTCCCCGGCGGACGGCCCTGGCGCCGTGGGCGGGGTTCACGCCATGACCTCGGTCTTGCGCGGACGGCCACGCGGCCGCTTGCGGGCCACGACGACGCCCTGGACGAAGAGCTCGCCACCCCAGACGCCCCACGGCTCGCGCCGCTCCAGCGCACCGGTCAGACAGGCGTCCTTGACCGGGCAGGTGCCGCAGAGGGACTTCGCGTACTCGACGTCGGCGGGCGTCTCGGCGAAGAAGACCTCGGGGTCGAAGGCGCGGCAGGGGATGGGGAGCCCGAGCGCCTCGGCCTGCTCGATGGAGCTGATCTGCATGGAAGGAACCTCCGGGGGGTCGGCCTGGTCGGCCTTGGTGATCTGGCTTGTCGGCGGTACGGACGGGATGGGCGGCGTGATGACCGTGGACACTGTGGCGTCTTCCTCGTCTTCTCAGTGGTTCCGGCCCAGATGGCTGGTGGGTCTGGGCCGGAGGCCCCGGGGGGCCTGGGTGGTCTTGCGTACCGGACAAAACAGAAGGGCCGCGGATCCCGGTGTGACGGGTTCCGCGGCCCTGGAGGTGCCGACCTGAGGCTTACTCAGGTTCGTTCTCTCCAGGGTTCAGGCCCGCGGAAGGCCCGCATCCGGACGGCCGTGGCGCCCGCAAAGGCGGCCATGGCCTGGTTAATCTGCTGCTCGTTCTGCTTCTGGGTGCTTCCGGCACCGACGACCTGCGCATAGTCGCCATGCATGGCGGCTGCTACGACTGCCTTCGGTGCCTGGGTCGGTCGCTCATCACGCAGGGAGCGCGACGTACCGAACGACGCCCAGTCGCCGGACAGACCGGCCTCGACGGAGGTGCCTTCGACGTTCCTGCCGCCCGCGGCGCAGACATCAGTGTGTCCAAGGCCACTGACAGCGGGGACGACGGAGACACCGGTGGTGTCGAGACCCAGACCGGTTCCACCGAGCTCGGCGAGCGCCCGCAGACGGGCGGCACGCAGGGAGGCAGCAACAACGGTCTGGCCAGTCATTTTGGTGATCATGATGTTTCCCACTGTCATCGCCTCCTCTCGGCGTCTCGCGGAGCCAGGTCGCCCCGGTTCCGAATGTTCGGATGTCTGTCTCGGTGAAGCTGTTGGGTGCAGGGGATTCGGCACAGGTGTCACCCCGTGCGATCTCGTCCCCTTGACCGCTCCGGCAGGCTATTGCGCTCCCGGTATGCCGCGCAAACTATTTTTCACGGCGGGTTCGGATGTCCCCCGAGCGGCCCCCGGGAGACTCCCCTGGACCGCGCCCGGACCGGCTCACGCCGGATCGACCGGCTCGCCGTCCTCGACGCCGTCCGGATCCTCCTCGGGCTCCTCCCCCGCACACAACGAGAGCACGGCCGCCCCGTACTTGTCCAGCTTCATCGCGCCGACCCCGGAGATCACGGCCAGCTCCTGGCGGCTGGCCGGCACGTCCTCGGCGATGGCCATCAGCGTGGCGTCGGTGAACACCACGTAGGCCGGCGCCCCCTGCTTCTTGGCCTGGCGGGCCCGCCACTCGCGCAGCCGCTCGTACAGCGCCTCGTCCATGGTGGACGGGCAGCTCTCGCAGCGGCGCAGCTTGCGCTCGACCGCCTCGGTGAGCACCTTCTCGCAGACCCGGCACTTGACCGGGCCGCGGACCCGCCGTCCGGCGGAGCGCTCGCCGGGCTCCACGCCCCCGCGCCCGCCCCGCCCGCCGGTGCGTGCGCCGGGGGCGCTGGAACCGGGGCGCAGCCCGTCCAGGAAGCGGCTGGGCTTGCGGCTGGCCCGGCCGCCCGGGGAGCGGCTGAGCGCCCAGGAGAGGGAGAGGTGCTTGCGGGCCCGGGTGACGCCGACGTAGAGGAGTCGGCGCTCCTCCTCGATCTGCTCGTCGGTCTTGGCGTAGATGATCGGCAGGGTGCCCTCGGTGAGGCCGACGAGGAAGACGGCGTCCCATTCGAGGCCCTTGGCGGCGTGCAGCGAGGCGAGGGTGACGCCTTCGACGGCGGGGGCGTGCTGGGCGGCGGCGCGGGCGTCGAGTTCGGCGACGTAGGCGGCGAGGTCGGCGCTGTGGCCGGCGGCGGTGCGGGTGCGCTCGAACTCCTCGGCGAGCCGGACGAGGGCGGCGAGGGACTCCCAGCGGTCGCGCACGGCGCCGGAGCCGGCGGGCGGTTCGGCGGTGAAGCCGCGGGCGGCGAGGACGGCGCGGACCTGGCCGGCGAGGTCGGGGGCGTCGGCGGTGAGCGGGTCGGCGCCGGCCCGGGCGGCGCCGCGCAGCAGGACGCCGGCGTCGCGGACCTCGGGGCGTTCGAAGAACCGCTCGGCGCCCTTGAGCTGGTAGGGGACGCCGAGGTCGGCGAGGGCCTGCTCGTAGACCTCGGACTGGCCGTTGGTGCGGAACAGGACGGCGACCTCGCTGGCGCGCACGCCGGTGGCGAGCAGGTCCTTGATCCGGCGGGCGGTGGTCTCGGCCTCGGTGGGTTCGTCCTCGTACTCGGTGTAGACGGGTTCGGGGCCGGCCTCGCGCTGGGAGACGAGTTCGAGGCGGTGGCGGGCGGCCTCGCCGCGGGCCTGGCTGAGCAGTCCGTTGGCGAGGTGGACGACCTGCGGGGTGGAGCGGTAGTCGCGGACCAGCTTGACGACCGTGGCCTCGGGGTGGCGGGTGCGGAAGTTGAGCAGGTAGTCGGGGGTGGCGCCGGTGAAGGAGTAGATGGTCTGGCTGGCGTCGCCGACGACGCAGAGGCTGGCCCCGCCGCCGGGGCCGGTCCACTGGTCGAGCAGCCGCTGCTGGAGCGGGGAGACGTCCTGGTACTCGTCGACGGTGAAGTGCCGGTACTGGGAGCGGACCTGGTCCGCGATGTCGGGGCGGTCCTCCAGGATGGCGGCGGTGAGCAGCAGGACGTCCTCGAAGTCGATGACGCCGCGGCGGCTCTTGGTCTCCTCGTAGACGCGGTAGACCTGGGCGGTCTCGGCCGGGTCGCGGGGGGCGTCGCGGCCGGACTTCTGGACGGCGGCGGGGTAGTCGTCGGGGCCGAGCTGGGTGACCTTGGCCCACTCGATCTCGGCGGTGAGGTCGCGCAGTTCGGTGCGCTGGACGCGCAGGCCGCAGCGGCCGGCGGATTCGGCGACGAGCTGGACCTTGCGTTCGAGCAGCTGGGGCACGGGGCCGCCGACGGCGCGCGGCCAGAAGTACTGGAGCTGGCGCAGGGCGGCGGCGTGGAAGGTGCGGGCCTGGACGCCGTCGGCGCCGAGTTGGCGCAGCCGGCCGCGCATCTCGCCGGCGGCGCGGGCGGTGAAGGTGACGGCGAGGACCTGCTGGGGCTGGTACACGCCGCTGCGCACGCCGTAGGCGATCCGGTGGGTGATGGCGCGGGTCTTGCCGGTGCCGGCGCCGGCGAGGACGCAGACGGGCCCGTGCAGGGCGGTGGCGACGGCGCGCTGTTCGGGGTCGAGCCCGGCGAGCACGGCGTCGGGGCCCGTGGCGGCGGTGGGGTCGGCCCAGAGGGAGCCGTGGGGGCCGTCGGACGGGCTGCCGCTCAAGAGGTCTTCCTGCATGCTTTCCATCCTCTCAGCCCGCTGGGACAACGGGGGCGGGGTTGTCCACAGGCACGGTGTGATCGCAGGATGATCGCTGCGCACCGGGGCGCGCGGGGCCGTTCGGGCGCCGTCGTGGTGCGACGGAGCGTGGCCGTGCGGAATGACCGTCGCGCGGTGGGCGTTCCTGCCCTGAGACCGTACGCCCTCTTCCTGAAGGAGCCTCCTCGATGTCCGGCAGCGTGACGATGTACAGCACGACCTGGTGCGGGTACTGCAACCGACTCAAGAGCCAGCTGGACCGGGAGGGGATCGGCTACACGGAGGTCAACATCGAGGAGGACCCGGCGTCGGCGTCGTTCGTCGAGTCGGTCAACGGCGGCAACCAGACCGTGCCGACGGTGCTGGTGACGCCGAACGCCGGCGGCGAGCGGGTCGTGATGACCAACCCGAGCCTGCTCCAGGTGAAGAAGGCCCTCGGGGTCTGAGTGGTCCGAACGGCCTGAGCGGTCCGCGCGACCCGAGCGGCCCGCATGGTCCGTGCTGCCCGAGCGGGCTTGAACGGCCGGGCCGGCCCGGGGTCCGGGCCGGCGCGCGTCACTGCGCGTCGGCCCTGGCGGGGTCGACGGGTGCGGCGGGCGCGGGCAGGGTGGCGCGCGCGCCGAGGTCGCCGATGCCGTAGACGAGCCGGCTGCGGTCGGCCGAGTAGCGGGTCTCGATGACCCGGACGGGCCCGCGCCGGTCGTAGGTGACGCGGGTCTGGACCATCAGCGGCACGCCGGGGCCGCCCTGGAACCACTGGGCCTCCTCGGGGCCGGGCATCCGGGCGACCAGGTGGTCGACGGCGCCGATCTCGGTGCGGCCGAGTTCGTTGAGGACGGCCTCGTCGCCGCCCTCGACCGGGTCGGGTTCCATCAGCGGGGTGCCGGCGGCGAGTCCGGCCCGGTAGTGGCTCTCCTCGATGGAGTACGGCTCGCGGTCGAGCAGGCGCAGTTGGCGGCGGACCACGATGGCCTCACCGGGGCGCAGTCCGAGCCGTTCGGCGATGTCGACCCGGGCCCGGACGATCATCATCTCGAAGTCGGTGGTGAGTTCGCGGCCGGCCTCGGCGGCCTCGCCGAGGTAGACGGCGGAGGGCACGGCCAGGCAGTCCCGGGGGGCGGGGGCCAGGGTGGGGCCGTAGGCGCGGTGGTCCAGGACGGGATGTTCCCGCAGGTAGGTGCCCTTGCCCTGGAGGCGGACCAGGCGGCCTTCGTTGACCAGGACGTCGACGGCGAGCCGGACGGTGTTGCGGGCGACTCCGTACTGGCGTTCCAGTTCGCTCTCGACCGGAAGTGCGGCGTCGGCGGTGAACTCGCCCTCGGCGATCCGGCGGCGCAGGTCGGCGGCGAGACGCTGGTATTTGGGGGATTGGGCGGTGCCCCGGGGGATTGTCACCCGAGTGAATGTAGCGAGCGCGATGGCGGGGTTTCAGCCGTTTCCGGCAATGTCGTCCGCGCGGGTTGACGACGGCTTCGGGACGGCGGGCGGTGGTAGCAGAACTGGCCCGTCCGGCCACGAACATCCGATCGTGGCGGATTCGGAAAGGAAGGGAAAAGAAAAACGGGGGCGCGCGGGATAACCCGCACGCCCCCCATTCGTCGGGGATTACCAGCGCGCCGCCGACGGCAGCGGTCCGCCGTACCAGAGCTCGACCAGGTGGCGCGCGATCGAGATCCCGGAGGGCGGCAGGATCTCCCCCGCCTCCATCCCGGCCCGCAGCTCCTCGCGGGAGAACCAGCGCGCCTCGGCCAGTTCCTCGCCGTCCACGGTGATCGCCGTGCCGCCCGGCAGCGCCCGGCCCGTGAAGCCGAGCATCAGGCTCGACGGGAAGGGCCAGGGCTGGCTGGCGACGTAGCGCACCTCGCCGACCTGCACGCCGGCCTCCTCGTGCACCTCGCGCACCACCGCCTGCTCGATCGACTCCCCCGGCTCGACGAAGCCGGCCAGGGTGGACCAGCGGCCCTCCGGCCACAGCGCCTGGCGGCCGAGCAGGCAGCGGTCCTGCTCGTCGGTGATCACCATGATCACCGCCGGGTCGGTGCGCGGGTAGTGCTCGGCCGCACAGGAGGTGCAGCGCCGCACGTGCCCGGCGCCGGCCTTCTCGGTCGGGTGCCCGCAGCGCGAGCAGAAGCTGTGCAGCCGGTGCCAGTGCTCCAGCGCCACGGCGTGCACCAGCAGTCCGGCGTCCCGGTCCGACAGCAGCGCGCCGACCTCGCGCAGTCCGGCCGGGCGGGCGTCGCCGTCCAGCCGCCCGGGCAGGCTCTCACCGGCCAGCGCGAAGTACGAGACGCCGTCCTCGTCGGTGCCGAGGAAGTACCGGTCCCCGGTCTGCGGCGCCTCGAAGGAGGGCATCAGCACGAGTTCGGTGCCCTGCGCGGTGTCGACGACGAACGCCTCGCCGCCGGCGATCGGCAGCACCCGGGTGGCCGGGTGGCTCCAGGCGGCGGCCAGCCAGGGCTCGTCGAGCCGGTGCTCGGCCGCCCGGTCCACCCCGGCCCGGGCCAGTGCCAGGTTCAGTGGGCGTTCGGTCTCAGGCACGGTGCTCACTTCGTTCCATCCCCACGTGATGAATCATCCGGATGAGTGATCTGACTGCCATGGTGTGCCCGCGCGGGGTCACGCGCCGGGCCGGAAGTTCTCGGCCAGGTCCCCCCACAGGTACGCGGCCGTCTCCACGCCCTTGGCCAGCAGGTCCAGTTCGACCTTCTCGTTGACCGAGTGCCAGCCGTCCGAGGGCACCGAGATGCCGAGGAACAGCACCGGCGCGCCGAGCACGTCCTGGAGGTCGGCGGCCGGGCCGGAGCCGCCCTCGCGGGTGAAGAGGATCTTCTGCCCGAAGGCCCGGCCCATGGCGCGGACGGTGGACTGCAGCGCCGGGTGGTCCAGCGGGGTCAGGCAGGGCCGGGTCGCGCCCGGGAAGGTCAGCTCGTGGCGGACGCCCTCGGGCACCCGCGCGGCCACCCACTCCCGGACGGCCTCGCGCACCTTCTCCACCTCCTGCCCGGCGACCAGCCGGAAGGACAGCTTGAGGTGCGCCGAGGACGGCACGATGGTCTTGCCGCCGGGGCCGGTGTAGCCGCCCCAGAGGCCGTTGACCTCGGCGGTCGGGCGGGCCCAGACCCGCTCCAGGGTGGAGTAGCCGGCCTCGCCCCGGGTGCCGTACGACTTGGCGACCCTGAGCCACTGCGCCTCGTCGAAGGGCAGTTCGGCGAACAGCTGGCGCTCGCGGTCGGTCAGCTCGATCACGCCGTCGTAGAAGCCCGGGATGTCCACCCGGCGGTCGGCGTCGTGCAGGCCGGCCGCCAGCTCGGCGGCGACCTGCGCCGGGTTGGGGACGGCGCCGCCGAAGGAGCCGGAGTGGATGTCGGTGTCCGGGCCGTACAGGTCGATCTGGGCGTCGGCCAGGCCCCGCATGCCGGTGCAGACGGTCGGCGTGGTCTCGGACCACATGCCGGTGTCCGAGATGACCACCACGTCGGCGGCCAGCCGCCCGGCCTCGCGCCGGACCAGGTCGGCGAAGTGCGGCGAGCCGGACTCCTCCTCGCCCTCGATCAGCAGCTTGAGGTTGACGGCCGGCGCGGTGCGGCCGGTCGCGGCCAGGTGGGCGCGCACGCCCAGGGTGTGGAAGAACACCTGGCCCTTGTCGTCGGCCGCGCCGCGGGCGAACAGCCGTCCGCCGACCACGGTCGGGGTGAACGGCTCCGTGTCCCAGCCGTCCTCCTTGGCAGCGGGCTGCACGTCGTGGTGCCCGTAGACCAGGACGGTCGGCGCGGACGAGTCCCCGGAGGGCCACTCGGCGAACACCGCCGGCAGGCCGTCGGTCTCCCACACCTCGGCCACCGGGAAGCCGGAGTCGCGCAGCTTGGCGGCCAGCCACTCGGCGGAGCGCCGCACGTCGCCGGCGCGGGCCGGGTCGGCGGAGACCGAGGGAATGGCCAGCCACTCGGAGAGGTCGGCGAGGAAGCCGGCCTGGTGCTGGTCGATGAAGGAGCGGACGACGCTGTCCGGAGTTCTCGTCATACGGACGACTTTAGTTCGCCCGTGCGGGTGCCCGCCCCGGCCGTCCGGCTGCCGGGCGCCGTCGGGGCTGTAACCTCCGTCACCCCCGCCCGCGCCCCCGGAGTGGAGGGGGCGCGGACGGGGGTGACGGGAGGGGGCGCGAACCTCAGCCGGAGCGGCGCAGCAGGGAGATCCGCGAGCGGGTGAGCAGCGCGGCCAGGCCCGCCGCGAGCACCGGCAGCGCCACCACGGTGACCGCGATGGTGAGCCACGGGAGGACCACGACCGAGTTGTTGGCGATCGTCTCGGCGCTCATCCCGGGGACGGAGGTCGCCACGCCCTGGACCTTGCGCAGGGCCACCGCCGGCACGATCCCGCAGACGGTGCCGAGGAGGGTGCCCATGGCGGCGATCACCCCGCACTGGAAGCCGGAGAGCGTGCGCCGGATCCGGGGCTCGGCGCCGACCGCCGCGAGGGTGGTCAGGTCGCGCTGGGAGTCGGCGGCGGCGAGTCCGGTGGCGATGCCGGCCGCGCCGAGGGCGACGATGCCGGCGAAGATCGACAGGCCGAGGCCGATCAGGTCGGACCTGGACTGGTAGCCGCGCTCGATCGAGAGGACGTCCTGGTCGGTGAGCTTGGCCAGCGCCCCGTTGGCCTTCTGCTGGGCGCCGTCGGAGGGCGAGCTGTCGGGCAGCCAGACCGAGCCGGCCGGGGAGGTGGTGAGGCCGAGCCGGGTGGCGGTGTCGGGGCTGATCACGGCCTGGCCGCTGGCCGGCACCACCGCGGACGCGAGGACGGCGTCGACGGAGATCTCGGTGTGGCCGCGCTTCCGGGGGGACGGCCCGTCGGTCTCCTCCATCGGATCGTTCAACCCGACCGCGACCTTGCCGTCCTTGAGGTACTTCGCGTCGAAGACCACGGCCTTGCCGGCGGCGAGGGCCTGCCCGGCGGCCGGGTCGGTGACGCCGTAGAGGTTGCGCAGCAGGGTGGCGTCGCCCGCGGAGAGGTTGCTGAAGTGGTTGCCGCGGTGGCCGATGCCCTGGCAGCGCGGGTCGGTGCCGAGGATGCGTTCCGTCTCGTCGGTGCTGCGCTCGGTGTCGTCGAGGGCGGGGCAGCGCAGTTCCTTGGGCAGTTCGACCTGGATGTAGCCGCAGCCGCTGCCGCCGTCGGCGCAGTCGCCCTTGTAGTCGACGCGCTGGATGTCGGCGCGCGATCCGAGGGCGGGGATGTTGCGTTCCACCGCGTCGCGCATCTGCGGCAGCAGCTTGCCCTCGGAGGCGGGCAGCCATCCGCTGCCGAGCATGACGGCGCCGGAGGGGGCGGCGGCGGTGTACTCGCGGCGGTTCCCCTCGTCGTAGCTGGCGAGGTAGACGCTGACCGCGACGGTGCCGGCGACGGCGGCCATCACGGCGGCGACGGCGGGCGCGGTGCGGCCGCGGTGGCGCACCGAGTCGCGCAGGGCGAGCCGGGGGCCGAGCGAGAGCCAGCGGCCGAGCCGGCCGAACAGGCCGACCAGGTAGGGCGTCAGGGCGACCATGCCGAGTTCGGCGACGGCCGAGCCACCGAGGACGGACAGGCTGCGGTTGGCGAAGCCGCTGGTGGCGCCGAGCAGGGCGAGCGCGGAGCCGCCGCCGAGCATCAGCAGGCCGAGCAGGGCGAGCTTGCGGCTCGGGGGCTTGAGCGAGTCGCGGCCGGTGAGCGCGGCGACGACGTCCTGGCGGGAGGCCTGGACGGCGGGCACGACGGCGGCGAGCAGGCCGGTGACCAGGCCGACCAGGAGCACGCCGAGCAGGTCGAGCGGCTGGAGGTTGAAGTGGCCGAAGCGCTGGCCGGCGTACTCCTCGGCCCGGGTGCGCAGCAGGGCGACCAGGCCGATGCCGAGTCCGAGGCCGACGACGGCGCCGGTGATGCCGAGGACGATGCCGCCGCCGAGGACGACGGCGCGGATGTTGGCGCGCTCACCGCCGCCGGCGGCGAGCAGTCCGAGCTGCCGCCGGGAGCGCCTGGCCCCGACGGCGAAGGCGGGGCCCGCGAGGAGGACGATCTCCAGCAGGGCCATGCCGACGACGGTGGCGAGGATGACGACGGAGGTGCGGTCGAGGTACCCCGGGGTGGGGCCGCCGTGCTTGTCGGCCTCGACGTAGTAGGGGACGTCGGCGCGGGCCGGCGGGTCGAGCAGGACGGCGCGGGAGGCGAGGGTGAAGCCGTAGCCGCCCAGTTCGGTGACCTTGGGCCAGTCCAGGCTGCCGGCGGGGAGCTTGACGAGCCAGCGGGTGGGCGCGTCGGTGCCGGCGTTGCGGCTGCGGTCGGCGCCGGGGAGCTTGGCGATCTTGCCGATCAGGGTGCCGGGCCGGGCGATGATCTCGGTGGCCGTCAGTTCACCGGGGTACTCGACGACGCCGGTGATGGTGAAGGGGGTGTCCTCCAGGCCGCGGACGGCGGTCTGGTCGCCGATCTTGAGGCCGGAGCGGGTGAGGAAGTCCCGGGTGACGGCGGCTTCGCCGTCGGTGGCGGGGGCGCGGCCCTTGACCAGGTCGACCCGGCCCTTCCAGACCGGGTCGGTGAGGTCCAGCTCGGTGGTCCGGGTGCTGAGCAGGCCCTGGGAGCTGCCGGCGGCGGTGTAGGGGCCCTGCCGCTCGGGCACGAGGACGGTGCCGGGCGGGAGCAGCTGCTTCGCCAGTTCGACGGGTTCGGTGTCGAGGCTGCGCCGCTGGGCGGGGGTGTACTGGGGGGCGGCGCCGTTCTTCGCCTCGTCCTTGGCGCTCCTGGTGGACATTCCCTTGTCGGGGTCGGGCGCCTGGAGGACGATGGCGCCGCGTTCGAGCATCTGCAGTTCGCCGTCGGCCTGGCCCATGACGCGCACGACGTGTTCGGCGGGTTCGAGGTCGGCGCTGCGGAAGACCACGTCGGCACCGGTGACGCCGAGGACGGGCAGTGCGACCATGGCGACCACCAGGGCGCTGCGGCCCTTGGCGCGCAGGGCGTCGCGGCGGGCGATGCGCAGGGCGACCCGCCAGGCGCTGAGCTTCACTCGTCCACCTTCATGCTGTTGGTGGCGGCGCTGACGAGCAGGCTGGCGGCGTCCTGGCTGACGCTCTCGTCGACCATGCGGCCGTCGCGCAGGAAGACCACGCGGTCGGCCCAGGCGGCGTGCCGGGCCTCGTGGGTGACCATCATGGCGGCGGCGCCGGCGTCGCAGCGGGCGCGCAGGACGGCGAGGACGGCCTCGCCGGTGGTGGAGTCGAGGGCGCCGGTGGGCTCGTCGGCGAGGACGAGGCGGCGGTCGCCGATGAGGGCGCGGGCGATGGCGACGCGCTGCTGCTGGCCGCCGGACATGTCGTCGGGGAAGCGGTCGGCGAGCTCGGGGATGCCGAGCTCCTCCAGGGCGGCGAGCGCCTCGCGGCGGGCGGCGCGGGCGGAGAGGCCGTCGAGTTCGCGCGGCAGCGAGATGTTCTCGCCGGCGGTGAGGGCCGGTATCAGGTTGTAGTCCTGGAAGACGTAGCCGATGGAGCGGCGGCGGACCTGGGCGAGCCGCTTGCGGTTGAGCCCGCCGAGGGCGACGCCCTCGACGAGGACCTGGCCGGTGGTCGGGGTGTCCAGTCCGCCGGCGAGGGTGAGGAGCGTCGACTTGCCGGAGCCGGACGGGCCCATGACGGCGACGAACTCGCCGGGGTGGACCTTGAGGTCGATGCCGCGCAAGGCTTGGACCTCCGCGGCGCCTTGGCCGTGGACTCGGGTGACGTTCTCCAGGTGCAGTACCGGCGTCTGCCGGGCCGGGTCGGTGTGGGACATGGTTCCCCCCTTGTGCTGGTGGTGGGCTCGGCGTCGGGTCCGGGCCGGTGGTTCGGGCGGGCCGTCGCGGTCAGGTGCGCGAGCGGCGGCCGTCGCGGGGGCAGGTGCGCGAGCGACGGCGGGCGGGGTCAGGTGCGCGAGCGGCGGCGGGCGGGCCGGGCGGCCGTGGCGCCGCCGTCGCGGGCGGCTTCGGCGGCGCGGGCCTGTTCGGTCTCCGCGTGCTGGTGGAGCCGGGTCTCGCAGTGGTCGAGCCAGCGGATCTCGGCCTCGGTCTGGAAGATCAGCTGGTCGAGGACGAGCAGCCAGGCCAGGTCGTTGCTCGCGGAGGGCGCGATGCCGGGCCGTGACTCCCCCGCCAGCGCGCGGCCCTTGAGCCGGGTGTAGTCCTGGAGCGCCTTGATGCTGTGGCGGCGCTGGCCCTGGACGACGGCGGAGACGTCCACCCCGGGGACGGTGACGGCCATGGCGAGCTTGATGGCCAGTTCGTCGCGCGGGGGGTTGGTCCGGGGCACCGGGGTGTCGAACCAGGCCCGCAGCTCGGTGCGTCCCTCTTCGGTGACGGCGTAGAACTGGTGGCCCTCGTCGTCCTCTCCGGCGGGCTCGACCAGGCCGTCCCGCTCCAGTCGGGACAGCGTCGTGTAGACCTGCCCGACGTTGAGCGGCCAGGTGGCGCCGGTGCGCGCCTCGAACTCGGTGCGCAGTTGGTAGCCGTAGCGCGGGCCCTGGTCGAGCAGGGCGAGCAGGCCGTGTCGGATGGACATACTCAGTATGTATACCCGGTATGCCCCACAGGCTCAAGCCGCGCCCCCTCCCCCGGCGAGCGGGTACCGTCGTGCGGTGTGAGCCAGTTGCGCATCGCCACCTTCAACCTGCTGCACGGTCAGCCGCTCGCCCCGGACGGCGCCCCGCGGCCCTACCCCGCCGACGCCGGCGGGCCGCTGGCGGAGGCGGTGGCCGCGCTGGACGCCGACGTACTGGCCCTCCAGGAGGTGGACCGCCACCAGTCCCGCTCGGGCGGCACCGACCAGGCCGCGGTGGCCGCCAAGGCCATGGGGGCCGCCGACTGGCGGTTCGCCGCCGCCCTGCACGGGCGCCCGGCGCCGGTCGCGGGCTGGGTGCCGGAGCCCTCCGTGCCCGGCGGCCTGCGGGTGTACGGGCCCGGCGACGTCGGCGACGGCGCCCCGCCCTCGTACGGCACCGCGCTGCTGACCCGGCTGCCGGTGCGGCACTGGCGGGCCCGCCGGTTCGCCCCGGCCCCGTTCGGACTGCCACTGCGGGTGGCCGGCCGGCGCGGGCTCACCCCGGTGCCGGACGAGCCGCGGGCGGCGCTGGCGGCCGTGCTGGAGGGCGACCACGGCCCGTTCACCGTGGTGGCGGCGCACCTGTCCTTCGTCCCCGGATGGAACATGGCGCAGCTGGCCGGCATCCGGCGGTGGATCGCGGACCTGCCGCAGCCGTACCTGGTGCTGGGCGACTTCAACCTGGTCGGCGCGGTGCCGCGCACCGTCCTCGGCGGGGCGACCGCGCTGGAGCGCACCGCGCCCCGGGCGCGGGTCCGGGAGCTGCGGGCGGCCCGGCGGGCCCGGCCGGCCCTGGCCGAGCCGCGCCGGCGCCGGGTGCGCGAGCCCCGCCCCCGCCTGCAGGGCTGGTACGACCTGGCCCGCACCCCGACGTACCCCTCGCACCGCCCGGCGGTGCAGTTCGACCACGTGCTGGCGGTCGGCGTGCCGCGCGCCGCGGTCGGCCCGGCGGCGGCGCCGCGCGCGGCGGTGTCGGACCACCGGCCGCTGCTGGTGGAGGTCTCGCTCTAGTACGGGCCCAGCACGGGACTAGTGCCGGGTCAGGACGCCGTGCTGGTGCGGTAGTTGGGTGCCGGCGGCGGGGGCCGGCGCGTACTGGAGGAGCAGCATGGCCGCGTCGTCGCCGAGTTGGCGGCCGACGTGGCGCACCACGTCCTCGTGCAGGCGCTGCAGGACGTCCGCCGGGCGGCCGTCGGCGCAGCGCGGGAGGCGCTCGGCGAGCGGGTAGAAGGCGCCGGAGCGGTCGCGGGCCTCGATCACCCCGTCGGTGAACAGCAGGACCCGGTCGCCGGGCCGCAGTGCCACCCGGTGCACCGGCGGCCGGACGTCGGCCGGGTCCAGGACGCCCAGCGGCGGGACGGTCTCGGCGAGTTCGAGCGGCCGGACATCCCCGCCGCGCAGCAGCAGCGGCGAGGGGTGGCCGCAGTTGACCAGCTCCGCGGTGCCGTCCGCCCCGACACCGATCAGCACCAGGGTGACGAACTCCTCCTCCACGCCCGGGTGGTCGTTCTCGTGCAGGGCCCGGTCGAGGCTGACGGCCAGCCAGCCGGCGACCCGGTCCAGTGCGGGCTCCTGGTGCGCGGCCTCGCGGAAGGCGCCGAGGACAGCGGCGGCGGTCTCGACCGCACCGAGGCCCTTGCCGCGGACGTCGCCGACCACGGCCCGCACCCCGTGCCGGGTGTTGACCACCTCGTACAGGTCGCCGCCGATCCTGGCGTGCGCGGCGGCGGCCTCGTAGTGGACGGCCGCCTGGACGGTGCCGACCCGCTCGGGGACGGGCCTCAGCAGCACCCGGCGGGCGATCGAGGCGACGAGCTGGGCGTCGGCCAGCGCCCGCTCCTGGCGCAGCCGCAGGGTGGCGCTGACCCAGCCGATCAGCGCGACCAGCAGGATCGCGAAGACGCTGGCGGCGTGCACGGACTGGTCGAGCGCGTCGCTGCGGAAGGCCATCAGGAAGGCCACCGCCTCGGTGAAGAGGCCGATGGCGAGCGGGTACCAGGTTCGGTGGCTGACCACGGCGGCCAGCGCGGGGACGGCGGTGAGGGCCGGTTCGACCGTCACCTCGGTGTTGCTGACGAAGTCGAGGGCGACGATCAGCGCCATGCCGATGAAGGGCAGCGCGAGCGCCGTCCTCGGCCAGGTGCCGGTCGTGCCCGGAGCGGGTCCCGGGGTCGGCCCGGTGAACCGCTCTCTGATCCATCCGGTCGCGCTCAACGTCGGTTACTCCAGCAGAAGACGCCGATGCCCTGGGGCACCTGCGGTGATGACTGAGGGTTAGGGAATGCGGGCCTCGCTGGCGGCCGGAGCACGGGGGTTGACCGGTTACCGACCCCACAATAGGCACGAAACGTGCATGACGCACAGGTTTCGGGCGCTGCCGTGATGACTTGAATGCTCTGCGTGACTCATTCTTCACTGTTCCCGATCAGGAGCCGTTCCAACTCTTTTCGGTCGGGAAGTCCTGCCGGACGGACGATCCGCCCGCTGCGGACGTACAGGAAGGAAGCCGTGACCTGCTCCGGCGGAACGCCCGCCTGCTCGGCCCAGGCGATCCGGTAGACCGCGAGCTGCAACGGGTCGGCAGTCTCCTCGCGGTGGGTCTTCCAGTCCACCACTTCGTAGCGTGACGCGCCACCGGTTACTGACGTCACGTCACCGTCCCGGTAGACCGCGTCGATCCGGCCGCGCACCACCCGCCCCCCGAGCACCAGCTGGAACGGCGCCTCCACCCGGTGCGGCCGGCGCTGGGCGTACGGGGTGCGCAGGAACGCCTCCTTGAGCTGCTCCAGGTCCTGCTCGTCCTCGATGCCGTCGTCGTCCGCGCCGGGCAGCGCGCCCGGCTCGATCAGCAGCAGCGGTTCGATCCGGGACTGCACCCAGGCGTGGAAGCGGGTGCCCCGCCGGGCGGCCGGCTGCGGCGGGCGCGGCATCGGCCTGGCCAGGTCGCGCGCGAAGCCGTCCGGGTCGGCGGCCAGGCGCAGCAGTTGGGTGGCGGACAGCGCGGCGGGCAGCGGCACGTCGCGGGCGGTGCGCCGGGAGCGCTCCAACTCGCCCAGCAGCGCGGTGAGGTCGCGGTCCCAGGAGGCCGCCTGGCGCTGGTCCTCGGCGGCCATCGGCTCGGGCTCGGGGGCGGGCGCGCCGGCCAGCCGGGCGTGCACCACCTCGGCGACCCGGCGGCGGGCCAGCTGGGCGGCCGGGTCCAGCGGCAGCGGCCAGGGGTGCTCGACGGGGGCGGCCAGCGCCGGGTTCTCGGCGCCCTTCTCCGGCTGCTCGGCCCAGTGCTCGACCTCCCCGGCGCCGGGCCGCTCGCAGTGCTCGCGCAGCTGCTCCAGGAAGGCGGACGGGCCGCGGACGGTCTTCTGGCTGGGCCCCCACCAGTGCCCGGAGGCCAGCAGCAGCGTGCGCGGGCGGGTGAACGCGACATAGCCCAGGCGCAGTTCCTCGGTGCCGGAGTGCTCGGCCAGCTGCCGTTTGAACGCGGTCATGGCCTTGCCGTCCCACCCGCCGCGCACGTCGGGCAGGGTGTCCGCGTCGCCGCGCAGGGCGTGCGGGAGCACCCGCTTGCTGCTGGTCCAGCGCTCGCGCGAGGTGGTGGACGGGAACGAGCCCTTGACCAGGCCGGGGACGGCGACGACGTCCCACTCCAGGCCCTTGGACTTGTGTGCGGTGAGCACCTTCACGGTGTCCTCGCCGCCGGGCAGGCTGCTGTCCAGGCCGCGCTCGTACTCCTGGGCGGCGCGCAGGAAACCGAGGAAGGCGGCCAGGCCGGGGTCGCCGTCGAGGTCGGCGAAGGAGGCGGCGACGTCCAGGAAGGCGTGCAGGGTCTCGCGCCGCCGGGCGGCCAGCGCCTGCGGGGAGGCGGCGAGTTCGACCTCCAGACCGGTGACGGCCAGCACCCGGTGCAGCACGTCCATCAGCGGGTCGGCGAGCGAGCGGCGCAGGTCGCGCAGCTCCTGGCCGAGGCGGGCCAGGCGGACCCTGGCCTCGGCGGAGAAGGGCAGTTCGTCGGGCTGCTCCGCGTCGAGGAAGGTCTCCACCGCGTCGGCGAGCGAGACCACCTCGGTGGGGTCGGCCTCGGCGACGGCCGCCGTCAGCGCCTCCACGCCCTCGGGCCGGTCGGTGCGCACCAGGTCGGCGGCCCGGCGACCGAGCAGGGCGAGGTCGCGCGGGCCGATCCGCCAGCGCGGGCCGATCAGCAGGCGCACCAGCGCGGCGTTGGCGGTCGGGTCCTGGAGCACCTCGCAGACCGCCACCAGGTCCGCCACCTCGGGCAGTTGCAGCAGCCCGCCCAGGCCCACCACCTCGACCGGCACCTCGCGGGCGACCAGGGCCGCGTGGATGTCCGGGAAGGCCGCGCCGCCGCGGCACAGCACGGCGATCCGGCCGGGCGCGGTGCCGGTGCGCACCAGGTGGGCGATCGAGTCGGCGAGCCAGTCGACCTCCTCGGCGTGGGTGGGCAGCAGCGCCGCCCGCGCGTAGCCGTCCTGCTCGGCGCCGGGGGCCGGGCGCAGCGCCTCGACGCCCTCGTGCATGGCCCGCAGCGGCGCGGCGAGTTCGTTGGCGAAGGCGAGCAGCCGCCCGCCGCTGCGGCGGTTCTCGCTGAGCGCGTAGCGGGCGGCGGGGCGGCCGTCGGCCTTCGGGAAGTGCCGGGGGAACTCGTCGAGGTTGGCGACGGAGGCGCCGCGCCAGCCGTAGATCGCCTGGCAGGGGTCGCCGACGGCGGTGACGGGGTGGCCGCTGACGGGGTGGGCACCGCCCGGTCCCCCTGGGCCGGCGCCGAACAGGCCGGCCAGCATCAGCCGCTGGGCGACCGAGGTGTCCTGGTACTCGTCGAGCAGCACGACCCGGAACTGGCCGCGGAGCAGCGCGCCGACCTCGGGCCGCTGCTGGGCGAGCCGGGCGGCGGCGGCTATCTGGTCGCCGAAGTCCATCAGCCCGGCGGCGTGCTTGCGGCGCCGGTAGTCCTCGACCAGGCGCAGCAGCTCCAGCCGGGCCCGGGCGGTGGCGGGGACGGCCCGCAGGTCGTCGTTGGTGAGCTTGACGGTGGCGAGGGTGTCCAGCAGGTCCTCGTCGTGGGCGCGCAGGGTGTCCGGCTCGACCAGGTGCTCGGCGAGTTCGCCGTCCAGGGCGATCAGGTCGGCGACCAGGTTGGCGAAGGTGCCGGTGAGCGCGGGGAACGGGCCGCGGGCGGTGCGCAGCACCTTGGCGGCGAGCTGGAAGCGGGTGGCGTCGGCGAGCAGCCGCACGTCGGGTTCGATGCCGATCCGCAGGCCGTGCTCCTTGAGCAGTCGGCCGGCGAAGGCGTGGTAGGTGGAGATCTCCGGTTCGCCGAGCGGCTCCGCGCCGTCCTCCCCGGTGACACCGGCCCGCAGCAGGGCGGTGCGCACGCGTTCGGCGAGTTCGCCGGCGGCCTTGTTGGTGAAGGTGAGGCCGAGCACCTCCTCGGGCCGGACGGCGCCGGAGCCGACCAGCCAGACCACCCGGGCGGCCATCACCGTGGTCTTGCCGGACCCGGCGCCGGCCACGATCACGGCCGGTTCCAGGGGGGCGCCGATGGCCGCCATCTGCTCCCGGTTGAACGGGATGCCCAGCAGCTCCTTGAGCTGGTCGGGATGGCTGAGCACGGCGGTCACCCCGCAACGTTAACCGGAGCGGCGGACAACCTTCACTCGACGAGTTGCGCCCCGTCCCGCTGGGCGGAGCAGCTGCGGCGGAAGGTGCAGCGGTCGCAGCCGGAGCCGGTCTGCGGGACGAAGCGCTCGGCGAGGACTCGGCCGGCCGCGTCGGCGAGCAGGTTCTCGATCCACGGCTCGCCCTCCGGCGGGTCCTGCCGCTGCACCTTGGGGGCGTCCTGGGCGGCCTTGGCGGCGGGCTCGCGCAGGTGGACGAGTTCGGCGCCGCCGGTGGCCGGGGGGCGGTCGGCGAAGCCGGGCAGCTCGTTGAGGGCCCCTGCGCGGACGGCGAGCTGGTAGACGGCGAGCTGCTTGTGCTCGGGCAGCGACCTGTCGGTGGGGATCTGCTTGCCGGTCTTGAAGTCGACGACGTAGGCGCGCCCGGCCGCGTCCTTCTCGACCCGGTCCATCGAGCCGCGGATGCGCACCGAGACGCCGCCGGCGTCGAGGGTGACGTCGAAGCCGTGCTCGGTGGCGACGAGGTCGCGGCCGCGTTCCAGCACGTGCCAGTTGAGGAAGCGCTCCAGGGCGGCACGGGCCTGGGTCTTCTCCTGCTGGGACTTCCAGGGCGCGTCGAAGGCCAGCGCGTCCCAGACGGTGTCCAGGCGTTCCATCAGGACGGCGAGGTCGGCGGGGGTGCGCCCGGAGCCGACCTCGTCGGCGAGCGCGTGCACGACGTTGCCGAAGCCCTGGGCGGCGGAGCCGGCTGCGCGGGCCTTGACCTCCTTGTCCAGGAACCACTGCAGCGAGCAGTTCTCCAGTTGCTCCAGGCCGCTGCCGGACAGCCGCACCGGCAGGTCGGCGCTGCGCAGCGGGTCGGGGGCGGCGGTGGCGTCGGCCAGGCCCCACCAGCGGTCGGGGCGGGCGGCGGGCACCAGTGGCAGGCCCTCGTCGTCGGTGGCGGCGGCGAGCAGGGCGAGCCGTTCGGCGGCAGCCCGGCGCAGTTCGGGCGAGCGGGCCGGGTCGACGGTGACGGCCCGCAGTTCGGCGACCAGTGCGGCGACGGACAGCGGGCGGCGCGGACGGTGGGTGACGTCCTCGACGACGACCGGCGGGGTGCGGCGCACGACCCTTCCGGTGCGCGGGTCGACGTCCTCGCGGTAGAGCTCGCGCAGGAAGCGGGAGGGCTCGTCGCCGTCGTCGGCGGGGGCCTTGACGGCGGTGACGATCAGCCGCTCCCGGGCGCGGGTCGCGGCGACGTAGAAGAGCCGGCGCTCCTCGCCGAGCAGGGCGCCCGGGGAGAGCGGTTCGGCGAGGCCGTCGCGGCCGATCCGGTCGGCCTCCAGCAGGGAGCCGCGGCGGCGCAGGTCGGGCCAGAGGCCGTCCTGGACGCCGGCGACGACGACCAGGCGCCACTCCAGGCCCTTGGAGCGGTGGGCGGTCATCAGCCGGACGGCCTCGGGGCGCACGGCCCGGACGGTGAGGGTGTCGGCGGCGATGTCCTGGGCGTCGAGCTCGGCGAGCAGGTCGAGGGCGCCGCGGTGGCCGGTGACCTGTTCCTCGGCGCGGGCGGCGGTCTCGAACAGGGCGCACAGCGCGTCGAGGTCGCGGTCGGCGTTGCGGCCGGCGGCGCCGCCGCGCAGGGCGGCCCGTTCCAGACGTTCGCGCCAGCGGCGGCTGCCGTCCCACAGCTCCCAGAGCGCCTCCTCGGCGGTGCAGCCGCCGGCGAGGCGTTCGCGGACCTTGCGCAGCAGGGTGCCGAGGTCGCGGGCCCGGCGGGCGTGGGCGGGGTCGAGGGCGATCAGCCGCTCGGGTTCGGCGAGGGCCTCGCGCAGCAGGTCGCCGGCCGGGCGCGGGGCGGCCGGGTCCCCGTCGGCGCGCAGGGCGGCGCGTTCCTCCTCCCGCAGGGCGCGGCCGAGGCGGCGCAGGTCGGAGCCGTCGAGGCCGCCGAGCGGGCCGGTGAGCAGGGCGTGGGCCAGGTCGGTGGTGAGCGGGTCGGGTGTGTCGGGGTCGCCGTGCCGGTCGCGGGCGGCCTGCTCGGCGCAGACCCGCAGGGCGAGCAGCAGGTGGGCGACGGCCGGCTCCTCGCGCAGCGGCAGGTCGTCGCCGTCGATCTCCAGCGGGACGCCGGCCGCGCTGAGCGCCCGCCGTACGCCGGGGATGGAGCGGGCGCCGGCCCGGACCAGGACGGCCATCTCGCCCCAGGGCACGCCGTCCTCCAGGTGGGCGCGGCGCAGCAGGTCGGCGATCGAGTCGAGTTCGGCGCCGGGGGTGGGGTAGGTGTAGACCTCGGCCCGGCCGCCCTCGCGGGAGGGCAGCAGCGCGCGGTGCTGGGCGAGCTTGTCGGCGGGCAGCCGGCCCATCGGCATCCGCCGGGCGAGTTCCCGGGAGGCGGCGAGCAGGACGGCGCCGGAGCGGCGGGAGACGCGCAGCACCTTGACGTCGGCGGGTTCGCCGTCGGCCCGGCGGAAGGTCTGCGGGAAGTCGAGGATGCCGTTGATGTCGGCGCCGCGGAAGGCGTAGATCGACTGGTCGGGGTCGCCGACCGCGACGAGTTCGCGACCGCCGCCGGCCAGCTGGCGCAGCAGCCGGACCTGGGAGGGGTCGGTGTCCTGGTACTCGTCGACGAACACCACCTCGTAGCGCCGCCGCAGTTGCTCGGCGACCTCGGGGCGTTCGGCGAGCAGGACGGCCCGGTGGACGAGTTCGGCGTAGTCGAGGACGCCGCGCAGGTCGAGCACGTCGAGGTAGTCGGCGAGGAAGTGCGCGGCGGCGGCCCAGTCGGGGCGCTGGACGCCCTGGGCGAAGCGCTCCAGTTCGGCTTCGCCGAGGCCCAGCTCGCGGCTGCGGGCGAGGACGGCACGGACCTCGTCGGCGAAGCCGCGGGTGGTCAGGCAGGCCCGCAGGTCGAGCGGCCAGTGGATCCGGGAGCTGCCGAGTTTCGCGTCCTCGGCCCCGCCGGCCAGCAGTTCGCGGACCATGACGTCCTGCTCGGGGCCGGAGAGCAGCCGCAGCGGTTCGGCGTAGTCCTGCGGGTCCTGGTGGGCACGCAGCAGGGCGTAGCTGAAGGAGTGGAAGGTGGTGGCCTGGGGGGCGGCCGAGGAGGAGCCGAGCCGGGCGGACATCCGGTCGCGCAGTTCCGTCGCGGCCTTGCGGCTGAAGGTGAGGACGAGGATGCGCTCGGGGTCGGTGCCGTCCTCGATCCGCCGGGCGACGGCCTCGACCAGGGTGGTGGTCTTGCCCGTCCCAGGGCCGGCGAGCACCAGCAGCGGCCCGCCGCCGTGCTCGACCACGGCGCGCTGGTACTCGTCCAGCACGGGTGGGGCGGGCTGGACGAGCGGGCTGCGCACGAGCCGGTACGGGGAACTCACGGAGGCGGATCCTGGGGTTGTGCTGGAGGCGTGGCCGGGCGGGCCCGCCGGGGCCCGCCCGTATCGAGCCTACGATCCTGCCCCGTCATTCCCGTCGGCGCGGCGGTTTCGCGGCATCCCCGGTCCGCGGCGACCCGGTCCGCGGCGGCCTCGTCGCGCGTTCCGCGGCGGCCTCATCGCGCGGTGCCCGGCTCCCGTCCGTCCCAGCGGGCCCGGCGCAGGTCGACCCGGGGCGGGTCGGCGAGTTCGCGCAGCGGGGTGCCTTCCTCGCCGTAGTGGGCGAGGGCGCGGTGCTCGTGCCCGGGCAGGAAGCGGCCGTCGGCGCGGATGACCCGCCACCAGGGGACCGAGCCGCCGTACAGGGCCATCACCCGGCCGACCTGCCGGGGGCCGCCCTGGCCGAGGTACTCGGCAACGTCCCCGTAGGTCATCACCCTGCCGGGTGGAATCCGCTCGGTCAGGTCGAGCACCAGTTCGGCGAAGGGCGGCAGGGTGTCCGGGAGGCCGTCGTCTGTTACGTCCGTCACCTGCGGCATTCTTCCTCACGGGGGCGCACCCGCGGCCCCGTACGAACGATCCGCCGCGCCCGATCCGGCCCCTGTCCAGCACGGGGCGCCGAGGCATGCCACCATCTTCGGGGCGGTGAGTGGTGATACGAGGACAAGACCAGATGACCGGGACGGCTGACGTGGGTGTGGACGAGGACTCCGACGAGTCCGCCGCCGCCGTGCCCTCGGCTCCCGGTGGTGGGCCCGCGACCGGGCCGACGCCGGAAGTCTCCCTGATCAAGGACCTGACGATCAAGACCCCCGCGCCCGCCGAGGCCTCCGAAGAACCCGCCGAAGCCGCCGAACCCGCCGAGGCCCCCGGGGAACCGGCCGTCCCCGGACCGGCGGCTGCCGAACCGCCGGCCCGGCGCCCGCTGCCCGACTACCACGACCCGCTGGACGGCACCCCGCACCTGGACGTCGACGAGCCACTGCTCGCCGCCCGGGCGCACCGCCCGTCCGACCTGATCCGCTTCCTGGCCGGCGTCTTCGGCATAGTCGCCGTCTTCGTGCTGGCGGGCATCGCCACCTCGACCACCACCGGCATCGAACAGGACATCGCCACCAACGCGCCGCACTTCTCCGCGGTGCTCTCCACGATCACCGGCCTGCTCTCCAGCGTCGCGGTGCTCGCCGTGCCGCTGGCCTTCGCGGTCGAGCGGCTGATCAAACGCGACGGCCTGCGGGTCGCCGACGGCGTGCTCGCCTCGGTGCTCGCCTACGGCGTCTCGCTGGGCATCGACTGGTGGGTGGCCGAAGGCGCCTCCGACCACATCCGGGACGCGCTGACCAGGCTGCCGATGGACAGCAACGGCACCCTCACCGACCCGGTGCACGGCTACCTCGCCCCGGTGATCGCCTACATGACCGCGGTCGGCATGTCGAGCCGCCCCCGGTGGCGGGTCGCCCTGTGGGTGGTGGTGGTCTTCAGCGGGATCACCGAACTGCTCGGCGGCTACACCACCCCGCTGTCGCTGCTGCTCACCGTCCTGATCGGCTGGTCCGTCGCGTACGGCACGCTGTACGCGATCGGCTCCCCGAACATCCGGCCCACCGGCCAGCACCTGATGATCGGCCTGCGCAAGGTCGGCTTCACCCCGGAGAGCGCCCACCGCGCCCCGGACGCGCCCGGCGGCACCCGCCGCTACTACGTCACCCAGCAGAGCGGCCCGCCGCTGGACGTCCACATCATCGACCGCGAGCAGCAGGCCTCCGGCTTCTTCTACCGGGCCTGGCGGCGGCTGCGGCTGCGCTCGGTGGCGGTGCGCCGCAGCCCGCAGTCGCTGCGCCAGGCGCTGGAGCAGGAGGCCCTGATCGCCTACGCGGCGGCCGCGTCGGGCGCCCGCGCGCCGCAGCTGGTCGCCACCTCCGAGCTGGGTCCGGACGCCGCGATCCTGGTCTACGGCAAGGTCGAGGGCCGCATCCTGGACGAGCTCTCCGACGAGGAGGTCACCGACCAGGTGATGGCCTCGCTCTGGGAGTCGGTGGCGGCCCTGCACGAGCGCCGGATCGCCCACCGCCGGCTGACCGGCGAGTCGCTGCTGGTGGTGGACGAGAAGACGGCCTGCCTGGTCAACCTCTCCGGCGGCGACATCGCCGCCACCGACCTGACGCTGCGCATCGACGTCGCCCAGCTGGTCACCACCTTCGCGCTGCGGATCGGCCCGGAGCGGGCCGTCGCCACCGCCAACGCGGTGCTCGGCGCCGACCGGGTCGCCCAGGCGCTGCCGCTGCTCCAGCCGGTCGGGATGAGCCGCTCCACCAGGGTCGACCTCGCGCGGCTCACCAAGGAGCGCAAGACCGTCGCCCGGGCCAGGGCGCTGGAGCAGGTCGCGGCCGGCGAGCGCACCCAGCAGCAGGCCGAGGAGGACATCGCGGTGGCCGGCGAGGACCTGCTGAGCCGCATCCGCGGCCAGATCCTCCAGATCGCCCCCGAGGCGCCGATGGAGCCGGCCAAGCTGGAGCGGCTGAAGCCGAAGAGCCTGATCATGGTGATCGCGCTCACCTTCGCCGCCTACCTGGCGCTGACCACCATCAAGCCGGCCCAGCTCAAGCTCTCCCAGATGGACTGGGTCTGGGCGGCGGCGGCCCTGCTGGCGGCCGCGTTCAGCTACGTCGCCGCCGCGATGAGCCTGACCGGATTCGTCCCGGAGAAGCTGCCGTTCCGGCGCACCGTCGCGGCCCAGCTGGCCGGCTCCTTCGTCAAGCTGGTCGCGCCCGCCGCGATCGGCGGCATCGCGCTCAACACCCGCTACCTGCAGAAGGCCGGGATCCGCTCCGGCCAGGCGGTGGCCTCGGTCGGCGCCTCCCAGCTGGCCGGCCTGGCCGGGCACCTGCTGCTGCTGTTCAGCTTCGGCCTGATCACCGGCAGCCAGACCAACGGCGACCTGTCCGCCTCCCGCGCGGTGATCATCGGCGTGCTGACCGCCGCCGTGCTCGCCCTGGTGGTGGCGGCGGTCGCGCCGCTGCGCCGGTTCGTGCTGGGCCGGCTGCGTTCGCTGTTCTTCGGCGTGGTGCCGCGGATGCTCGACCTGATGCAGACGCCCAGCAAGCTGGTCACCGGCTTCGGCGGCATCCTGCTGCTGACCCTGTCCTTCACCGCCTGCCTGGACGCCTCGGTTCAGGCCTTCGGCGGCGACGTCAGCTTCTCGGCGGTCGCGGTGGTCTTCCTGACCGCCAACGCGGCCGGCTCGGCGATCCCCACCCCGGGAGGCATCGGCCCGGTCGAGGTCGCCCTGATCGGCGCCCTGACGGTCGCGGACGTGTCGCCGGCGGTCGCCACCCCGGCGGTCTTCCTCTACCGGGCGCTCACCTTCTGGCTGCCGGTGCTGCCGGGCTGGATCTCCTACAACGTGCTGCAGCGCCGCGGCGCGCTCTGACGTCCACCGGATACGCGGAAGGGCCCGCCGAGGCGGGCCCTTCCGGTGCGTTCCGGCGTTCTAGTAGACCGGCTTGTGCGGCTCGATCTGGTTGACCCAGCCGAGCACGCCGCCGCCCAGGTGGACGGCGTTGGCGAAGCCGGCCGCCTTGACCACGGCCAGCACCTCGGCCGAGCGCACGCCCGACTTGCAGTGCAGCACGATCTTGCGGTCCTGCGGCAGCTTCTCCAGGGCGTCGCCCATGAGGAACTCGTTCTTCGGGATCAGCACCGCGCCGGGGATGTTGACGATCTCGTACTCGCCGGGCTCGCGGACGTCGATCAGGAAGATGTCCTCCTTGTCGTCCTGCCACTGCTTGAGCTGCGCCGAGGTGACGGTCGAGCCGGCGGCGGCGGCCTGCGCCTCCTCCGACACGACGCCGCAGAAGGCCTCGTAGTCGATCAGCTCGGTGACCGTCGGGTGCTCGGAGCAGACGGCGCAGTCCGGGTCCTTGCGGACCTTCACCTGGCGGTAGTTCATCTCCAGGGCGTCGTAGATCATCAGCCGGCCGACCAGCGGGTCACCCACGCCGGCCAGCAGCTTGATCGCCTCGGTGACCTGGATCGAGCCGATGGACGCGCACAGCACGCCCAGCACGCCGCCCTCGGCGCAGGAGGGGACCATGCCCGCCGGCGGGGCCTCCGGGTAGAGGCAGCGGTAGCAGGGGCCGTGCTCGGCCCAGAACACGCTGGCCTGGCCGTCGAAGCGGTAGATCGAGCCCCACACGTACGGCTTGCCGAGCAGCACCGCGGCGTCGTTCACCAGGTAGCGGGTGGCGAAGTTGTCGGTGCCGTCCACGATCAGGTCGTAGCCGGAGAAGATCTCCATGACGTTGGAGTTGTCGAGGCGCTCCTCGTGGAGGATCACGTCGACGTAGGGGTTGATCTCCTTGACCGAGTCCCGCGCCGACTCCGCCTTGGAGCGGCCCACGTCCGACTGGCCGTGGATGATCTGGCGCTGGAGGTTCGACTCGTCGACCACGTCGAACTCGACGATGCCCAGCGTGCCGACACCGGCCGCGGCCAGGTACATCAGCGCGGGCGAGCCCAGGCCGCCGGCGCCGACGCACAGCACCTTGGCGTTCTTCAGCCGCTTCTGCCCGGCCATGCCCACGTCGGGGATGATCAGGTGGCGGGAGTACCTGCGGACCTCGTCAACGGTGAGCTCGTCGGCCGGCTCGACCAGGGGTGGCAACGACACGGGGACTCCGATGGGTGTCTGGTTCAGGTGGCCTGGGCCAGCCTCATGGTGGTTGCTGCGCCGCCACGCGGGTGGCTCCTAGGCCAACAGTGTCACGCCCCTCCGGTATTCCGAGACAGCTCGTCCGATGGGCGAGACGGCCGGCGTCGGATCGTGGGACCGCCCGCCGGAGCCCGGAAAAGCGCCCCCGGCCTGTGCCGACAGGCCCGGGGCGCTCCCGGTGGCCGCTCAGACCCGGCAGGCCGTCTCCAGCCAGACGTCCCCGAGCGACTCCTCCAGCGGCACCTGTGTCCGCCAGCCGAGACGGTCCCGGGCGGTGCGCACGTCCGCCTGCCGCCACGGCACCGGCTCCCCCGCCGCGACCCGGCCCTCCGGCCGGTGGCCCGGCAGGTGGTGGCCGGGCAGGTGGTCGCCGACCGGGCCGCCGGCCTGCGCGGGCAGCAGGACCTGGCGGTTCTCCTCGACGATCGCCCCCTCGAAGCCGGACGCCCGGACCAGCAGCTGGGCCGCGTCCCGGGCCCGGACGGCGTGCCCGCTGCCGATGTTGACCACCCCGGTGGCGGCCGACACCGCCGCCGCCTGAATCGCCCGCGCGACGTCCCGCACGTCCACGAAATCCCGGTATCCGGACAGGTCCGGCATCCGCACCTGGGTTTCGTCCCGCTCCAGGGCCCGCCGCAGCCCCTCCGCGAGCCGCCCGAACAGCGAGGCGGTCGGCGCCCCCGGGCCCACCACGTCGAACACCCGCAGCACCGCCGCGTCCAGGCCCGACGCCAGCACCAGCTCCGTCCCGGCCAGCTTGGACACCCCGTACGGGCCGACCGGCCGCGGCTCGGCCTGCTCCGACACCGGCACCCCGCCCGGCACCGGGCCGTACTCGGCGGCCGAGCCGACGTGCACCAGCCGGGCCGGCTCCCGGCTGCGCCGGATCGCCTCGCAGACGGTGGCGACGGCCAGCGTGTTCGACCGGATCAGGGTGCGCGAGCTGCCGTAGGTGGCGCCCGCGCAGTTGATCACCACCTGCGGCACGACCGCGTCCAGGAACCGGGCCAGCGCGCCCGGGCTTCCGGTGGTCAGGTCGAAGCGGATGTCGGCCGAGTCGCGCCGGCCGAGCACCGTCACCTGCAACTCCTGGTCCATGAGCAGACGATCGGTGACCCGGCGGCCGATGAAACCGTCGGCGCCCAGCAGCAGCACCCTCATCGGGGGCGTCCTTCCACGAAGCGAGGTCGGGGACGACCTGGCGGACTGAAAATCAAGAGCGGACTGAGTGAGAGCAGAGAGAAGGGGGCGGCACCCGGGGCCGCACCGGCGGGCGGGGCTCAGCGGTGCGAACCGGCCCGGCCGAGCACGGCCCAGGCGTACGCCAGCAGCACCGCGGCGACCGCGCCGCCGCCGAGCACCCCGGCCGTCGGCCCGGAACGGCCCAGGGCGAGCAGCCCGAGCGCCACGGCGGGCCCGGCCAGCGCCCCCGCCGCGGCGGCCGCCGTCCGGCCGCAGCGGGCCAGCAGCGCGGGCAGCACCAGCAGCAGGCCCAGCACGCCCTGCGCCGCCCACTGCGCGGCGCCGGCCCGTTCGGCCGCCAGGTGCAGCAGGCCCCCGCCGTGGCCCGGCCCGGGGCGCGGCGCGAGGACGGTCAGCACCGCCAGCGCGGCGAAGGTCAGCACCGCGAGCACCGCCAGGTGCAGGGCGACCGCCACCGGGAGCACCGGCCGCATCCGGGACCGGAACTCTGCCAGCGTGGCCGCCGCGCCGAGATGGCCGCGGCCGACCTGCCGGTACCAGCGGGCCGCCCGCTCGGCCGACCCGGCCGACACCGCCCCGGCCAGCACCAGCGCGGCGGTCAGCCGCCGGTCCCCGTCCGCCGCGGCCAGCGGGAGCAGCAGCAGCGCGGCCAGGCCCAGCCCGTGCCCCAGCGCCGCCGGGTGCCACCGGGAGCCGGCCCGCCGCGGCGCCCGCGCCGGACCCAGCCCGTCCGCCGCGCCGCAGGGGCGGGTGTCCGGCGGGCCGGGCTCGGCGGCGGGGTCCGCGGCCAGGGCGGGCACCAGCACCAGCGGGACGGCGGCCGGCAGCAGCACCGGCCAGCGGGCGCCGAGCGCGACCACGGCCGCGCAGGGCAGCGCGGCCAGCGCGGCGGCGGTCAGCGTCGCCCGGGTGGCGGCGGCGCACTCCCGGCCGCGCGGCGGCTCCGGCACGGGTGGGCGGCGGGGCACCCGCGCGTACAGCTCCTCGGCGAGCGAGAACAGGTCGGCGTGCCGGCAGCGCGCGGCGGCCTGCGGGCCGAGCCCGGCCTCCTCCAGTCCGGCGGCGATCTCCAGCGGGTCGACGGCCCGCTCGCACAGCGCCCGGTGCTCGGCCATCACCTCGCGCACCGGGTCCCCCACCGGGCTCCCGGGGCCGCCCGGCGCCGCGCCGCCCGCCATCAGACGGCCTCCGCGAGGGCGCCGGGGCGCTCTTGCGCGCCGGCGTCACCGCCCCCGTCCTCCGGCCGCTCGGACCCGGCCGGCCCGGCGCCGTGGCGTCCGCCGGGGCCGTCCGCCGCGTCCGGGGCACCCTGGCCGCCCGGGCCGTCCGGCGCGCGGCGGCCGTCGGCGAGCCAGTACTCGGCGGGCCGGGCGAACGGGCGCGGCGACTCCCCGGCCGCGCCGCCGGCCCCGCCGCCGGGGAAGGCCGGGTACTGCGAGACCAGCTCCAGGTAGATCTCCCGGAAGGCGCCGATCACCGGCTCCACGGCGAAGCGTTCCTGCGCCCGCAGCCGCCCGGCCAGCCCGAGCCGGGCGCGCCGCTCCTCATCGCGCAGCAGCGCCAGGCAGGCGCCGGCCAGCGCGCGCGGGTCCCGGGCGGGCACCAGCAGCCCGGTCGGCCCGACCACCTCGCGGGCCACCCCGACGTCGGTGGACACCACGGCCCGGCCGCTGAGCATCGCGTCCGCGAGCAGCCGGGGGCTGCGCTGGGACAGCGCGGAGAACACGGCCAGCGTGCCGCCCTCCCAGACCTCGGCGAGCGAGCCGGGCCGCCCGGCGAAGTCCACCGCCGCGGCCAGTCCGAGCCGCTCGGCGAGCGCCGCGCAGTGCGCCCGGTAGCCGGGCTCGGCCTCCTCGCCGTGGATCACCAGCCGGGCCCTCGGCAGGTCGGCGCGCACCCGCGCGAAGGCGTGCAGCATCAGCTCGGTGTCCCGCCCCGGCTCCAGCGCGCCCGCCCACACCAGGGTCGGCACGGCGGGCTCGGGCCCGGCCGCCGGGCGGACCACCGCGGGCGTCCCCTCGTAGACCACCCGGGTGCGCGCCGGGTCGGCCCCGCAGCGGCGCTGCCACTGCTGGTCGTGGGCGCTGCCGGGGGTCAGGACGGCCGCCTGCCGGTAGGTCTCCTCGGTCAGCGCCCGGAAGTACGCCAGCAGCAGCGCCCGGACCGGCCACCGGTACGGCGCCTCGCGGTGGCCGAGGTACTGCTCGCGCAGGTGCAGGCCGTGCTCGGTGACCACGAACGGCACCCCGTGCAGGTACCGGGCGACCAGCGCGGGCAGCGCCGCGGGGCCGCCGCCGACCACGTGGCACAGGTCGGCGCCGCCGAGGCCGTCGGGCCCGGTGCCGTACCAGGGCGCGGACAACGGCCGCAGGCACTGCTCCAGCAGGTCCGCCGCGACCAGCACGTCGCGGACCAGCGGCTGCCCGGCCGAGGTCTCCGCGCCCGGCAGCCGCCAGACCCGCTCCAGGGTGCGCCGGGCGTGCGCGGAGGCGAGGAAGGCGGGCAGCGTGCCGTCCTCCCGGGCGAGGACGGCCAGCCGGTACAGCCCGGCCCCGAAGCCGGCCCGCTCCCCCGGCAGCACCAGGGCTCTGACCAGGTCCTCGTACGCCCGGGCGTACTGGCGTCCGCGCAGCGTGCCGGGCACCCGGCCGCCCGGCCGGCGCCCCCACAGCGCCAGCTCGCGCGCCCCGCGCCAGGCGGGCGACAGCCGCTCGGCGGTGCCCTGGCCACCCTGGCCGGTCAGCAGGTACAGCCCGAACTCGTGCTCCGGCAGGCCCGCGGCCAGCCGGTCGCACCAGCCTCCGGCGCCGCGCCGGGAATGTGGGCCGGCACCCTCGGTGAGCAGGGCGATGCGCACGGGAGACCTCCAGGGCAGAGCGGATCACGGGCGGGCGGATCACGGGCGGGCGGATCGACGGATGGCTTGAGCGGCTTGAGTGGCCACCGGGGCGGCCCCGCACGGCGGCGGGGACGGTCCGGGGGCGAGGAGTCCGGTCGGCCGGGTACGACACCGCGACGCTCCCCCGGGGCGGGGCACCACCGAGCGGTGGTGCGGCCGTCCGGCCCGACGGTCCGGCCGCGCCCCTCCCGCGATCCGTTCCCCCGGGCGCACGCCCGTTCCGGCGGGCCGGGCCCGACCCGCCGGGCCCCCTGGGTGCGGCCGCCCTCCGGATTTCCCCGGCGTCCGCGGCCTCCCCCACACCTGTTCGGTCCGACAGCAGAAAGGTAGGACCGGGCCCGGGCAATCCATCGGTCACATGCCTGGTTGCCACCTGAACGAGTGAACGGGCGTGACCTCGCCCCGAACCGGGCCGTTACCGGGCGGCGCCGGCGGCCGGGCGCCGGTCGCCGGCCTCCCCGCTCATGGCGGACGATGGGAGTGGCCTTGTTCGCCGCCGCGAGGGGCCCCGGGTCCACGATGCCGGCCCGCGCTCCGCGCTCGGTGACGCCGCCGGTGCGGTGCGTCACGAGGTTCGGATTCCGACGGCCCGGACGGCCGTTCCGGCCCCTGTCACACCCCTGCCGACGCCGAGGTCAGCGCCGTATTGTGGGCTCCTGACAAGGAGGCCGAGGTCCTTTTCTCACTCCCGCCGAACGCGGAAGCGGTTACCGAAAAGTAGAATCGGCCCTCTTGCCAGCCCCGAACAACCGAAGTGAGGAGCGCCGTGACGGCCATCCAGGAGGCGCAGGAGCGCCCGCGCGGTGCCCGCCTGCCGCGAAGCGCCCGCCGTGAACAACTGCTCGGTGCCGCCCAGGAGGTGTTCGTCGCGCAGGGTTACCACGCGGCCGCCATGGACGACATCGCCGACCGCGCCGGGGTCAGCAAGCCGGTGCTGTACCAGCACTTCCCCGGGAAGCTGGAGCTGTACCTGGCGCTGCTGGACAAGCACTGCGACGCCCTGGTCGAGTCGACCCGCGACGCACTGTCGACGACCACCGACAACAAGCTCCGGGTGGCCGCGACGATGGAGGCGTACTTCAACTACGTCTCCAGCGAGTCCGGCGCGTTCCGCCTGGTCTTCGAGTCGGACCTGACCAACGAGCCGGCCGTGCGCGAGCGGGTCGAGCGGGCCTCCGAGGCGAGCGCGACGCTGGTCAGCAAGGTGATCCAGGAGGACACCGACCTGCCCGAGGCGGAGTCCAAGCTGCTCGCCGCCGGGGTCTGCGGCCTGGCCCAGATCACCGCCCGGTACTGGCTGTCGCAGGGCCTGGACATCCCGCGCGACGAGGCGGCGCGACTGGTCGCCAGCCTGGCCTGGCGCGGGCTGAAGGGCTTCCCGATGCACCCCACCTCGGAGGGCGGAGAGGCCCTCTAGCAGGGGTGATCCACCGACCTTCGCCGCCGCGGTGATCCCGTGCTCTATGGTGAAGCCGTACGGCGCGGTCGTCGCGAACGCTTGTCCCAGGCGGTCGGGGTGTCCGCGCGTGGAGGCTGCAACCCCGGAGGGACGGAAGCCGTGGAGGTCAAGATCGGCGTGCAGAACACGCCGCGCGAGATCGTGATCGAGAGCACGCAGAGTGCCGATGAGATCCAGAGCGCGATCGCCAAGGCGCTGGAGGGTTCGGAGAAGCTCTTCGCGCTGACCGACGAGCACGGCCGCCGCGTCATCGTCCCGGCCGAGCGCCTGGCGTACGTGGAGATCGGCGAGCAGGCCGCCCGCAAGGTCGGCTTCGGCACCGCCTGAGGCGTCGTCCGAGCTGCTCACCCGGTGCCCCGCTCCCCCAGGGAGCGGGGCACCGTTGCGTGTACGGCCGGGTCGGCCGGGGTACGGCGACAGTGCGGCCGTCGGCGCCGCGCGCCCGTCCCCGGGAGGCAGTTTTGCTGGTCGAGTCGATCGCCTTCGCCCTCGTCGGCCTGGCCGCGGGCCTGGCCGCACTGCTGGCGCGGCCCGCGTACTTCCGGGCGGCTCGCACCCTGACCCTGGGCACCGCCCTGGCGGCGGCGCTGCTCGGCGGGACGGTGGCGCACTTCTGCCTGGACGGGCGCTACCCGGCGGCGTCGATCGCGGCCGCGGCGCTGGCCTCGGCGGTGCTGACCACGACGCTGGCCCGGCCGGACCTCGCCGCCGGGCGGGCCCCGGCGCACCGGCACCACCCGCACCGGGCCGGTGTCCACCGCACACGGCGCCACCGGCCGGCCTGACGCCCGGGCCGGACAGGCCCTAGCTGGCCAGGCCCAGGGCGGCCATCCGCCGGGTGTGCGCCTCGGTGATCCGGTTGAACATCTTGCCGACCTCGACCAGGTCGAAGCCCTGCACCTGGACGCCGCCGACCAGCAGGTTGGACAGCGCGTCCCGCTCGGCGACCACCCGCTGGGCCTGGCTGAGCGCCTCGCCCATCAGCCGCCGGCCCCACAGCGCGAGCCGGCCGCCGGAGCGCGGGTCGGCCTCGATGGCCTGGCGCACCTTGTCCACCGCGAACTGGGCGTGCCCGGTGTCGGACATGACGCCGAGCACCAGGTCGCGGGTGTCGTCGTCGAGCCGGACGGCGACCTCGCGGTAGAAGTCGGTCGCGATGGCGTCGCCGACGTAGGCCTTGACCAGGCCCTCCAGCCAGTCCGAGGGCGCGGTCATCCGGTGGAACAGCTCCAGCGGCTCGACGAACGGGCGCATCGCCTCCTGCGGGTCGGCGCCGATCTCGGCGAGCCGGTCGTGCAGGCGCTGGTAGTGCTGGAACTCGGCGGAGGCCATCCGGGCCAGGGCCGCCTTGTCGGCGAGGTCCGGCGCCAGCTTGGCGTCCTCGGCGAGCCGCTCGAAGGCGCTCAGCTCGCCGTAGGCGAGTGCGCCGAGCAGGTCCAGCACCGCCGCCCGGTAGCCGGGGTCGGCCGAGCACGCGGCCCAGTCCCCGATCGAGCCGGCCGCGGCGTCCTGCGTCTCACCATGGGTCTCCATGACCCGCCACCTTAGTCCCGCCGGCCCGGGGGACCCACCCTGGCCGGCCGTCGGCCGGTCGCCCGGGTGACCGGCCGGAACACCCCTTCCGGCCCGGGTCGGGAGGGGCAATGTCAGACGCGTCACGTGTTCGAGTCGTCGCCTGACTGTATGGTGGTACGGAGCCCCGTCGTGTTCGCACGGTGTCACCGCCGTCTCGGTGTCCCGCGCAAGCCCGCTCCGAAGCGGCACCGTCCATCCGGACGTGTCCGCACCGGAGCCACGGGTACTCACGTACGCGGATGCCCGGTCGGAGAGCCGATCGGCTCCGACCATGGCTTGGACTTCAAGCCTTGGCACCGCATCAGTGGCCGAGCGAGGGCCGCCGAGACCACGCCCCCTGGCGAAGGTCCCGCGCAGGTCCCTCATGGGAATCCTCCCCGACGCCGCCGGCGACGCGCCCCGCACAGGGCAGCGCGCACCGGCCGGCCGCAGGGACCGGCGCGGTTGTGCGTCCGCTCAGCTGCATCAGGGCCGCCAGGCCCGTACGCAGCCGTGCGGCTGCCCGCCCGCCGCTCGCTCTCGGCCCCTTTCACACGGAAGAGGCAGCACCCTGTCCACCACCGCTGAACCCATCAAGACGACGTTCCGGGATCTGGGAATCCTCCCGGAGACCGCCGAGGCGCTCGAGTCCGTCGGCATCGTCCACCCCTTCCCCATCCAGGAGATGACCCTCCCGGTCGCGCTGACCGGCCACGACGTCATCGGCCAGGCCAAGACCGGCACCGGCAAGACCCTCGGCTTCGGCCTCCCGCTGATCGAGCGGTGCGTCGTGCGCGCCGACGTGGACGCCGGCCGGGCGACCGAGGAGCAGCTCTCCGACGGCCCGCAGGCGCTCATCGTCGTCCCGACGCGTGAGCTCTGCACCCAGGTCACCAACGACCTGCAGACCGCCGGCAAGGTCCGCGACGTGCGCGTCCTGGCCGTCTACGGCGGCCGCGCGTACGAGCCGCAGGTCGAGGCGCTCGCCAAGGGCGTCGACATCGTGGTCGGCACCCCGGGCCGCCTGCTGGACCTGGCCGGGCAGAAGAAGCTGAACCTGTCCAAGGTCCGCTCGCTGGTCCTGGACGAGGCCGACGAGATGCTCGACCTCGGCTTCCTGCCGGACGTCGAGAAGATCATCACCATGCTGCCGGCCAAGCGGCAGACCCTGCTGTTCTCGGCCACCATGCCGGGTCAGGTCATCAGCCTCGCCCGCCGGTACATGAGCCAGCCCACCCACATCCGGGCCGCCGCCCCGGACGACACCGGCACCACCGTCGCCAACATCGAGCAGCACATCTTCCGCGCGCACTCGCTGGACAAGGTCGAGCTCGTCTCGCGCATCCTCCAGGCCGACGGCCGCGGGCTGGCGATGATCTTCTGCCGGACCAAGCGCACCGCCGCCGACGTCGCCGACCAGCTGACCCAGCGCGGCTTCGCGGCCGGCGCCGTCCACGGCGACCTCGGCCAGGGCGCCCGCGAGCAGGCGCTGCGCGCGTTCCGCAACGGCAAGGTCGACGTGCTGGTCTGCACCGACGTCGCCGCCCGCGGCATCGACGTCGAGGGCGTCACGCACGTGGTCAACTACCAGTGCCCCGAGGACGAGAAGACCTACCTGCACCGGATCGGCCGCACCGGCCGGGCCGGCGCCTCGGGCACCGCCGTCACCCTGGTCGACTGGGACGACATCCCGCGCTGGCAGCTGATCAACAAGGCGCTGGAGCTGACCTTCAACGACCCGGAGGAGACCTACTCCACCTCGCCGCACCTGTACGAGCTGCTGAAGATCGCGCCGGGCACCAAGGGTGTGCTGCCGCGTTCGGAGCGGACCCGGGCCGGGCTCGGCGCGGAGGAGGTCGAGGACCTCGGCGAGACCGGCGGGCGCGGTGCGCGCACCGCCCGGGCCAAGGGCCCGCGCAGCGGCTCCGGCCGCACCGGCGCCCCCGAGGCCGCCGTGGCGACCGAGGAGAAGCCGCGCCGCACCCGTGAGCGCCGCCGCACCCGGGGCGGCTCCGCGGTCGCCGAGGGCGAGGCCGGGACCGTCGTCGAGGCCCCCGCGGCCCCGGCCGTCGAGGGCACCGAGGGCGAGTCGGCCCCGCGCCGCCGTCGCCGCCGTTCGCGCGGCGCCGCCGCCGGCGAGGCCGCCGTGGTGGCCGAGGCCGTCGCGGTGACCGAGGCGGCCGTGGCGGCTCCGGTCGCCGAGGCTCCGGCCGCGGTGGCCGTCGTGGCCGCCGCCGAGGCCGTCGTCGAGGCCGCCGTCGCGGAGAAGCCGGCCGCCCGCACCCGGACGCGCGCCGCCCGCAAGCCCAAGGCCGAGGCCGTCGAGGCCCCGGCCGAGGCTCCGGCCGTCGAAGCCGTCGAGGCCGCTGAGGCCGTCGTCGCGAAGAAGCCGGCCACCCGGACGCGCACCCGCAAGCCGAAGGCGGAGGCCGTCGAGGCCGTCGTCGAGGCCCCGGCCACCGAGGCCGCCGTCGCGGAGAAGCCGGCCACCCGGACGCGCACCCGCAAGCCCAAGGCCGAGGCCGCGACCGCCCCGGCGGCTCCGGAGGCTGCGGCCGCCGACGCCGCGACCGAGGTCCCGGCCCCGCGCAAGCGCACCCGGGCCCGCAAGGCCGCCGCCGCGCCGGAGGCCACCCCGGAGAGCTGACGCACCCCGTCCCGGAGGGGGCGGGCCGGGCCCCTCGCGGTCCGGCCCGCCCCCTCCGGCGTTCCGGCGTTCCGGCGTTCCGGCGTTCCGGCACAGGCTGGATAGGGTCGGGGTCACCGGCCAGTCGCCTGCAGGAGAGCAGCCCATGAGCACGCCGCCGTTCCTCACCCTTCCCCGCTGCGCCCGCGCGCTGCGGCTGTCCACAAGCCGCGGCGGGTTCGCCGCGCTGCGGGCCGAGCCGGACGGGCCGGTGCGCGGCTCGGCGCTGCTGGTGCCGGGCTTCACCGGCAGCAAGGAGGACTTCATCGCCCTGCTGGAGCCGCTGGCGGCGGCCGGCTACCGGGTGACCGCCGTCGACCAGCGCGGCCAGTACGAGACCGGCGGCCCGGACGACCCGGCCGCGTACGCCGTCGAGGCGCTGGGCGCGGACGTCCGGGCGCTCACCGAGGCCGTGGCCGCCGACGGCGGGCCGCCGCACCTGCTGGGGCACTCCTTCGGCGGCCAGGTGGTCCGGGAGGCAGTGCTGGCCGCGGCCGCGGACGGCCCGTCGCCGTGGCGCTCGCTGACCCTGATGTCCACCGGCCCGGGCGCGATCGACCCGGCCGAGGCGGCCCGTACCCAGCTGCTGCTGGACGTGCTGCCGGTCATGAGCCTGGAGGAGATCTGGCAGGTCATGCGGCAGATGGAGGAGGGCAGCGGGGACCAGAAGCAGCGCCCGGAGCCGGCCGTCGCGGAGTTCCTGCACCGCCGCTGGCTGGCCAACGTACCGCTGTCGCTGAGCGTCACCGGTGGCCATCTGGTCGCCGCGCCGGACCGGGTGGCGGAGCTGGCCGCCGCCACCGCCGGCCTGCCGGTGCTGGTGCTGTCCGGGGTGCGGGACTACGCCTGGCCGGTGCCGGAGCAGACCGGGATGGCGGAGCGCCTGGGGGCCCGCCGGGTGGTCGTCGAGGACGCCGGCCACTCCCCCAACGCCGAACGCCCGGCCGCCACGGCCGAGGCGCTGGCCGCGTTCTGGGCCTGAGCCGCACCGGTCCCGGAGAGTGGTCTGAACCACTTCTCGAAGTTCGACCGTCCTCAACACAGGACAAAAGTCGTTAGTTACGGTAATCTTTGATTCTGTCCGGGAATCATCGCCGGCCTCCGCGTCGGCGCGAATCAGCCGAAACCTGGACTTCACGGTCGGGCAACGACCCGGAAGCATCACCACGTCACCGTGGTTCACGAGGCACCAGGCAAGCAGGGGGAGCCCTTGCCGCAGCAGACCGCCGCACGTACGAACCGAACGATCCGGCCGCACCGCCGGACCCGCAGGACCCCGAAAGGGCTGGTACCCACTCAGCCGCAATCGCCCCGACCGACGGGGCAAGAAGAGGAGACGCCCATGACGAAGACCATGCGCTTCGAGATCGTCCGACTGGACGACGCCAACGGCTCCGCCGCCGACCGCCTGATAGCCGACGCCGAGACCGTCCGCGAGTTCGTCCAGGCCGCCGCCCGCACCGGTGAGCGCCTGCTCATCCGCCCGTGCCCGACCGTCTGACCACGCGCGGCGCCTCCGACCGGGAGCCCTCACCCGCCGCCGACGAGCCGGGAGCGTCCGATCCGGACGTTCCGATACCCGACTGACGCCCTGTCACCGCGATCGCCGATGACAGGGCGTCAGTGCGTCCGGGCCCTGGGCCCGTAGACGTTTGCCGCCGCCCGCCACGGGACATCCCCCAACGGGAACCGCCCGTGCCGCGCCGCCCCACCCGCGCCGAACGGGCCCCGCCACCGACAGGTGCCGCCGAGCCCTCCGTACGGGTGATCGTCCTTGACGCGGCGGTCCGGAGGGAGGAGCGTTGTCGCCTATGAGGGGCGAGCCAAGCTGCCCGAGGTGCGCCGGTCGGGTCCGCGCCCCCGGTCTGTTCTCAGACACCTGGCAGTGCGACCGGCACGGAGCCGTGCACCCGATGCAGCCCGTGCTGCCACCGAGCGTCGAAGCCCTGGGCGTCGCCGTCGCCCGCTCGCAGGTCCCCGTCTGGCTGCCCTGGCCGCTCCCGGTCGGCTGGCTCTACACCGGCATCGCCCACGTCGGCGACGACGTCTCCGGCGCCCGGGCCACCGCCGTCGCCTGCTCAGGACCGGCCCCGCTCGGCGGCTTCGGCGAGCTGGTGCTCGTCGCCGAGGAACTGGGGGTCGGCCTCGGCGCCCGCTACGCCGGGATGCCCGGGCCCGACCCGGGCGACTCCGTCGGCCTCTACAAGCCCGCCGACGCCAAACTGCTGGCCGCCGGGCGGCCCACCCCGATGTTCCACGTCCCGGACGCCCCGGTCGACCGCGCGGTGTTCGTCGGCGAGGCCCGCGGCCTCTGGCTCTGGGCCGTCGCCTGGCCCGAGCAGTCCGCCCTGGTGATGTACGACGAACTCGTCCTCACCGACCTGCGCGAGGCCGGCGCCGAACTGGACCTGCTCCCCTGCGGGGCCCTCTCCCCCCGCCTGCTGGGATAGGTGCTGTCCGGCCGGGGCCCGGCGCCCTGTCCTATCCTGGGCGGCACCCCGAGCCCTCAGGAGTCCGCCCCGTGCGCATCGACCTGCACGCCCACAGCAACGCCTCCGACGGCACCGACAGCCCGACCGAGCTGGTCGCGGCGGCCGTGGCCGCGGGCCTCGACGTCGTGGCGCTCACCGACCACGACACCGTCGCGGGCCACGCCGAGGCCGCCGAGGCGGTGCGCGCGCTGCCGGACGGCAGCCGGCTGACCGTCGTCCCGGGCGCCGAGCTGTCCTGCGTGGTGGGCGGCGTCAGCATGCACCTGCTGGCGTACCTGTTCGACCCGGACGAGCCGGAGTTCGCGCGCGAGCGGGAGCTGGTGCGCACCGACCGGTTCCGGCGCGGGCGGGCGATCGTCGAGCGCTGCCGCGAACTCGGCGCGGACATCAGCTGGGAGCAGGTGCAGCGGATCGCCGGGACCGGCTCGGTCGGTCGCCCGCACATCGCCAGCGCGCTGGTCGAGGCGGGCGTCGTGGCCACCGTGTCGGACGCCTTCACCGCCGAGTGGCTGGCCAACGGCGCCCGGGCGGACGTGCGCAAGCACGAGACCGACCCGATCGAGGCGGTCCGGCTGGTCCGGGCGGCCGGCGGGGTGCCGGTGTTCGCCCACCCCGGCGCGGTCAAGCGCGGGCGGACCGTCCCGGACCAGGTGATCGCCGACCTCGCGGCGGCCGGGCTGGCGGCGCTGGAGGTCGACCACACCGACCACGACGAGGAGACCAGGGTGCGGCTGCGCGGCCTGGCCGACGAGCTGGGGCTGCTGGTCACCGGCTCCAGCGACTACCACGGCAGCCGCAAGACCGTCCGGCTCGGCGAGCACACCACCGACCCCGCGGTGTACGAGGCGCTGCTGGCGCAGGCCACCGGCGCGAAGCCGATCGGCGGCTGAGGGCCGCGCGCCGGGGTGCGGGGGCGCGGCGGGAGCGCGGGGCCAGGACGGGAGACTCGTGACCTGAGCCCCGGTCAGTCCAGCCGGACGCCGCGGCGGTCCGGGTCGCGCAGGTCGGCGCCCTGCTCCAGCCAGCGCTCCTGGAGCGCGGCCGCGCCGTGCACCCGCTTCCAGCCGGCCTCGTTGGGCGTCATCGGCAGCAGCGGCAGGAAACGGACCGGGTCGGCCGGCTCGTCCAGCTCCAGGTCCGGCACCAGGCCGCCCGGCTCGGCGGCCAGCACCGAGGTGAACGGCGCGCCGTCCCACAGCGGGGCGCCGAGGTCCAGCGAGCCGCCGGGGGCCACCACCAGGCCCTCGACCTGCGGGGTCGCGGCCAGGGTGGCCAGGCTGCGCAGCACGCTGTCGCGCCCGCCGCGGACGGTCAGCACCAGTTCGGCGCGTGGGCCGCGCAGTTGGTCGGCCACCGGTGCGGTCGGGTCGGCCATCGGCGCGGCGGACATGCCGAGCGTCGCGTACCGGACCAGGCCGTCGGCGTCCGGGCCGAAGCGCAGCACCTCGATCCGGTCGGTGCCGAGGAAGGTGACCGCGGCGCGGCCGCTCGGCTCGCCGAAGGTCGTGATCAGCCGGGCCTCGACGGCGGCCAGCACCGCCTCCCGGGAGAGCGCCGGGGAGCTGCCGCCGTGGGGTTCGCCGAAGAGCGGGAAGTCGTGCGCCATGCCGGTGAGCGTAACCCCCGGGGGCGGGCCGGCCGTGTGCGGGCGGCCCGGGCAAAGCCTCGGGAAAGCCCGGGGCGCCGATGGTCGGTCAGATGTTAGGCTGAGCGACTGGCCACCGGGAATCCTCAGGTTCCCGGGGCGGCGGCACGAAGGAGGTGGTTGCGGTGGATACCGGCCGACCATGCAGTACCGGCAGCTCTACCCGGCCCCGACTTCCCCGCACCCCTCGCCACGCAGGCTGAACCGGCTGATCCAGCCGAGGTAGCCCGGGCAGGCCGGACGCGGACGAACCGGCCGGGAGAGCACCCTCACCCCCCTTCACCGGTGTTCTTCGCCGTCGCACCACGGCCGCCCGCTCCTCCCCCGCCTTCCGGCGGGGGACCCCGACGCCGCTGTGCGGCGGCTCCTGTTCCAGGGAGCCTGCCATGTCGATGATCAACAGCCTGCGCGCCGCCGTCCGCACCAACCGCCGCCGTTCCGCGGTCGGCGCGTACGACGCCGTCCCGGCGGGCGCCGGCTCGGCGGTCGTCGACTGCGCGGTGTACCAGCACGGCAAGCGCCACGGCGAGACCTGCAGCCCCCGCGAGGCCGCCCGCCGGATCAAGGCCGCGCACCAACTCCCGGACGGGGACGGCTCGTTCAGCTGGATCGGGCTGCACGAACCGACCGAGGCCGAGTTCGAGGGCATCGCCCAGCGCTTCGGCCTGCACCCGCTCGCGGTCGAGGACGCGGTGCACGCGCACCAGCGGCCCAAGGTCGAGCGCTACGACGACGTGCTGTTCGCCGTCTTCAAGACCATCCGCTACGTCGAGCACGACCAGCTCACCCCGACCAGCGAGGTGGTGGAGACCGGCGAGTTGATGGTCTTCGCCGGGCGGGACTTCGTGATCACCGTCCGGCACGGCGGCCACGGCTCGCTGCAGGAGCTGCGACACCGGCTGGAGGCCGACGCGGACGAGTCCGGGCTGCTCGCCAAGGGCCCGTCCGCGGTGCTGCACGCGATCGCCGACCACGTCGTGGACAACTACCTGCTGGTCTCCGAGCGGCTGCAGAACGACGTGGACGAGATCGAGTACGGCGTCTTCTCGGCCAAGGGCGGGCGCAGCGCCGACGTCGGCCGGGTGTACCAACTCAAGCGCGAGGTACTGGAGTTCAAGCGAGCCGTGGTGCCGCTGCTGCGCCCGATGCAGCAGCTGTCCGAACCGCTGCAGCGCCTCGTCGACCCGGACATCCAGAAGTACTTCCGGGACGTCGCCGACCACCTGGCCCGGGTCACCGAGCAGGTGCACGGCTTCGACGAACTGCTGAACTCGCTGCTCCAGGCCAATCTGGCGCAGGTCTCGGTGGCGCAGAACGAGGACATGCGCAAGATCACCGCCTGGGCGGCGATCTTCGCCGTGCCCACCATGATCACCGGCGTGTACGGGATGAACTTCGAGTACATGCCCGAGCTGCACCACAAGTACGGCTATCCGATGGTGCTCACCGCCATCATCCTGATCTGCGTCGGGATGTACCGGGGCTTCCGCCGCAACGGCTGGCTGTAGCCGCCCGCGGCGCCCGCCGGCCGCTACCGCCGGCCGCCACGGGCGACCAGGACCAGGCCCACCAGGATCAGCACCACCGCCGGATACGCCGCCACCGGGGGCCACTGGCCGAGCCAGAGGGCGGCGATCAGGGCCGCGCCCGGGGTCTCCAGCAGGATCGCCGTGGAGGTGATCGACGGGCCGAGGGTGCGCACCACGCGGTTGCTCAGCGAGTGGCCGAGCAGCTGGGCGGCGACCATCAGCAGCACGATCTGCCACCACACCCCGGCCGGCCAGCCGGCCAGCGGCGTCCCGGCGACCAGGCAGATCGCCAGCAGGCCCGCCGCCGTGGTGGCGTAGCAGACCAGCGTGTACGCGGTGGTGCTGACGGTCCTGCGGACCTCCGCGCCCAGCAGCATGTACCCGGCGGCGGCCAGGCCCGCGCCGAGGGCGAGCGCGTCGCCGAACAGCGCGCGCGGGGAGAGCGAGAGGTCGACGCCGGTCAGCACCAGCACGCCGGCGAAGGCCACGCCCGTGCCGAGCCAGACCATCCGGGGGGCGCGGACGCCGAGCAGGCGCATCAGCAGGATGGTCCACAGCGGGGTGGTGGTGACCAGGGCGGTCGCCGAGGCCACCGAGGTCATCCGCAGGCTGGGCATCCAGAGCGCGAAGTGCACGGCGAGCAGTGCGCCCGCCGCGATCGCGAGCAGCAGCGCCCGCCGGCCGATCCCGCGCAGTTCGGCGCGGTGGCGCAGCAGCGCGTACGGGCCGAGGACGCCGACCGACATGACGTTGCGCCAGAACGCGATCGCCAGCGCGGGCGCGGCGGTGGCGCTGATCAGCGGGCCGGACAGCGAGATGCCGGCGATGGAGACGGCGAGCAGCAGCAGGTCGGCGGTGGGGAGCGGGTGCACCGGCTCGGTGGCGGTGGCGGCTGGTGCGGGGGCGGTCGCGGGCCGGGCGGCGGGCACGGCGCTCCTCTGCTGGTCACGTGGGCTGGGGCGAGGCGGGGACCGGGCTGAACCGGGCCGGGGCCGGGCGTTCCTACGGTAAGGCCCGTGGCAAGCCGATGGAACTGTCGCCCGACGGCTGAGACAACTCGTGGACGGCGGAGGTCGTACGCTGGGCGCCATGGACCGTACGCCCGCCGCCGCGACCGCCGACGACTTCCTCGACCAGGCCCTGCTGGAGGAGGCCGCGAAGAAGTCCGGCCTCCTCTGGGTCCGCGCGGACGGCCAGGAGCAGGCCCGTCCGCTCTGGCACGCCTGGCACGACGGCGCCGTGGTGGTGGTCGGCGAGGGCGGCGAGCAGCCGCTGCACGGCCTGACCGCCGGATCCGGCGCGGTGGTGACCGTCCGCAGCAAGGACAAGGGCGGCCGGCTGACCGGCTGGAGCGCCCGGGTCTCGGAGCTGGCCCCCGGCGGCGAGGCCTGGCTGGGCGCCGTCGAGGAGCTCAAGGGCAAGCGGCTGAACGCGCCCGACACCGACACCATCACCGACCGCTGGGCCCGCGAGTGCCGGGTGCTGCGCCTGGAGCCCGCCGGTGCGCTGACCGAGCGTCCGGGCGCGATGCCGGACGTCTCGCACGCCGCCCAGCCGATGCCCACCGCGGCCACCACCCGCCGCCCCGTCCCGGCCGGCCTGCCCAAACTGCTGTTCAAGCGCCGCTAAAGATTCACGCCCGGGACTCCTCGGCTGTGTACCGTGCCTCGTCGGGCCGGGCTCGCGACACGCGGGTAGCCTTGCCCGCAGGTGCGCCCCGGCGTACCCGGCACGGCATCGAACGAGTCGAGGGAGTTCATGGCAGGGCCAGGCACCCGGGTCTTCATCTCCCACCTCTCCGCCCTCGCCGTCTTCGACCCGAACGGCGACCAGGTCGGCCGGGTCCGTGACGTCGTCGTCTCGCTGCGGCTGAGCGGCCGCCCGCCGCGGGTCCTGGGCCTGGTGGTCGAGGTGGTCGGCCGGCGCCGGATCTTCCTGCCGATGACCCGGGTGACCAGCCTGGAGTCCGGCCAGGTGCTCGCCACCGGCGTGATCAACCTGCGGCGCTTCGAGCAGCGCCCGTCCGAGACCCTGGTGCTCGCCGAACTGCTGGACCGCACCGTCACCTGGTCCAAGACCGGTGAGAACGTCACCGTGCTGGACGTCGGGATGGTGCAGACCCGGATGCGCGAGTGGGAGATCAGCAAAGTCTTCGTCCAGATCGGCCGGGCCGGCCGGCTGCGCAAGGGCAAGGGCGAGCGGCTCACCCTGGACTGGCAGGACGTCACCGGCTTCACGCTGCCCGAGCAGGACCAGGGCGCCGCCAACCTGCTCGCCACCTTCGACCAGCTGCGCGCCGCCGACCTCGCCAGCGTCATGCACCACCTGTCCGCCAAGCGCCGTGCCGAGGTGGCCGCCGCGCTCGACGACGAGCGGCTCGCCGACGTCCTGGAGGAGCTGCCCGAGGACGACCAGGTCGAGATCATCGGCAAGCTCAAGGACGAACGCGCCGCCGACGTCCTGGAGGCGATGGACCCGGACGACGCCGCCGACCTGCTCTCCGAACTGCCCGCCGACGAGGCCGAGCGGCTGCTCCAGCTGATGGAGCCGGACGAGGCCGAGCCCGTCCGCCGCCTGCTGTCGTACGAGGAGAACACCGCCGGCGGTCTGATGACCACCGAGCCGGTCGTGCTGGAGCCGGACGCGACCGTGGCCGAGGCACTCGCCCGCATCCGGGTCTCCGACCACAAGCCCGCGCTCGCCGCGCAGGTGTACGTCTGCCGGCCGCCGAACGAGACCCCGACCGGCAAGTACCTGGGCACCGTGCACTTCCAGCGGCTGCTGCGCGAGCCGCCGTACGTGCTGGTCGGCTCGCTGGTCGACGACGACCTGGACCCGCTGCCGCCGGACACCCCGCTGTCACTGATCACCAGCTACCTGGCGACCTACAACCTGGTGTCCGCGCCGGTCGTCGACGAGGCCGACCACCTGCTCGGCGCGGTGACCGTCGACGACGTGCTCGACCACCTGCTGCCGGAGGACTGGCGCGAGTCCGTCCTGCACGGCCACGACGACACGGACGGCACGAGGGAAGAGGTGCACGGTGGACGCTGACCGCAAGGGGCGGCGGGACGAGTCCCCCCGCCAACGCCTCCAGAGCGAACTGCGGGAACTGCGCCAGCTGCGCGAACTGCGCGGCCGGGAGGGCGGCCGGGAGCGGCGCGCCGAGATCTCCGTGGCCGGCCCGGCCCGCACCCGGCTCGACCAGCCCCGCACCGCCCGGCCCGGGCTGATCTCGCTGCCCGCCTACGACCCGGAGGCGTTCGGCAAGCTCTCCGAACGGATCGCGCGCTTCCTGGGCACCGGCCGCTTCATCGTCTGGATGACGGTGGTGATCATCATCTGGGTGGCCTGGAACACCCTGCTGCCGGAGAACGTGCGCTTCGACAGCTACCCCTTCATCTTCCTCACCCTGGTGCTGTCGCTCCAGGCCTCCTACGCGGCCCCGCTGATCCTGCTCGCGCAGAACCGCCAGGACAACCGGGACCGGGTCAACATGGAGCAGGACCGGGCCCGCAGCGACCGCAACATCGCGGACACCGAGTACCTGACCCGCGAGGTCGCGGCACTGCGGCACGGGCTCGGCGAGGTCGCCACCCGGGACTTCATCCGCTCCGAACTCCAGTCCCTGCTCAAGGAGATCGAGGAGCGCCGGGAGCCCTCCGAGACGCTGTGACCGGCGGCACGCCACCGTCGGGTTAGGGGATCCCCCGAGCGCCGTACCATCAAGGCATGGCCAACGAGACAGAGGTCGCGGCCGGCGTCACGGAGGAGTCCGTACGCCAGGCGCTGGCGACCGTCAACGACCCGGAGATCAACCGCCCGATCACCGAGATCGGCATGGTGAAATCGGTCGAGATCGCCGAGGGCGGCGTGGTGCGCGTCGCGGTCTACCTGACCGTCTCCGGCTGCCCGATGCGCGACACCATCGTCACCCGGGTCCGCGAAGCGGTCGGCCGCGTGCCCGGTGTGACCGGTGTCGAGGTCGAGCTCGACGTGATGAGCGACGAGCAGCGCAAGGAGCTCTCCCAGCTGCTGCGCGGCGGCGCCCCCGAGCGGGAGATCCCGTTCGCCAAGCCGGGCACGCTGACCCGGGTCTACGCCGTCGCCTCCGGCAAGGGCGGCGTCGGCAAGTCCTCGGTCACGGTCAACCTGGCCGCCGCGATGGCCGCCGACGGCCTGAAGGTCGCCGTCGTGGACGCCGACATCTACGGCCACAGCGTGCCCCGCATGCTCGGCGTCGAGGGCCGGCCCACCCAGGTCCAGGACATGATCATGCCGCCGCAGTCGCACGGCGTGAAGGTCATCTCGATCGGCATGTTCACCCCGGGCAACGCCCCGGTGGTCTGGCGCGGCCCGATGCTGCACCGCGCGCTCCAGCAGTTCCTCGCCGACGTCTACTGGGGCGACCTGGACGTCCTGCTGCTGGACCTGCCGCCCGGCACCGGCGACATCGCGATCTCGGTGGCCCAGCTGGTCCCCAACGCGGAGATCCTGATCGTCACCACCCCGCAGATGGCCGCCGCCGAGGTGGCCGAGCGGGCCGGCACCATCGCGGTGCAGACCCACCAGAAGATCGTCGGCGTGATCGAGAACATGTCCGGCATGCCGTGCCCGCACTGCGACGAGATGATCGACGTCTTCGGCACCGGCGGCGGCCAGACCGTCGCGGACGCGCTCACCCGCACCGTCGGCGCGACCGTCCCGGTGCTCGGCTCGATCCCGATCGACGTGCGCCTGCGCGAGGGCGGCGACGACGGCCGCCCGGTCGTGCTCGCCGCCCCCGACTCCCCGGCCGGCGCCGCCCTGCGCGCCGTCGCCGGCAAGCTCGGCGGCCGCCAGCGCGGCCTCTCCGGGCTCTCCCTCGGGCTGACCCCGAAGAACAAGTTCTGATGACGCGTCGCCGAAGGGGCCGGGTGGTTCGACCACCCGGCCCCTTCGGCGTACTCGGCGTCGTCGCGCCCTACGGGCGGGTGTAGGCGGTCAGGTCGGGGGCGGTGGCGAAGCCGGCTCCGTAGGCGCTGACGCCGCGGCCGTAGGCGCCGAGCAGGACGCCCGGGGCCTCGCCGGCGAGCACCCAGCCGTACTCGGACTCGCGGTAGCGGAAGGGCTGCGGCAGGCCGTTCACCGGGAGGCTGAGGGTGGACCAGCCGGGGCCGGCCAGGTCGTCGGCGAGGTCCCACGCGAGGGTGCTCTGCTGGTCCAGCCAGTCCTGGCGCAGCGCGCGGTCGAGCTGGCCGGGCCAGGTCGAGGCGAGCAGGCCCGAGCCGGCCAGCCAGGCGGCGGAGGAGGCGGAGGTCGCCTCCAGGGTGCCGGTGTTGTCGGCGCTGCGGCGGCTGTCCCGGCGGGCCACCGTGACCACGACCGCGAACCTGCGCATGTCGCGCGGCTCGTACTGCCTGGCCGGCTCCTCGCCGTGGCCGAGGCTGCCGTAGTCGACGCTGCCGGGCGCCCCGGCCCGGGGGCCTCCGGCGCCGGCCTGCATCAGGTAGCGGCGGCCGGTCCAGCCGTCGTCCAGGCCGTACCAGGGGAAGTCGGCGGACAGGTAGGGCACCAGCGGGTCCGCCGGGCCGGCCTGCCCGCCGACCACCGGGCCGCCGGCCGTGGCCGTCGTCCCCACCGCCTGACTCGTCGCGTCCATCCCCGGGCCTCCTCAAACACACGTTTGCCTGCCGTGGCGCGCTCCCATCGTGGCGTACCGCGGCGTTCCCGGGAGCCGTTCCTGGTCCGCGACAGCGCGGAATGTGACGGACGGCTCAGCGGGAACAATCAGCACAATAGCGGCGCACACGCCGCCGCCCCGCTCAGCCGGGCGGCCGGGCGGGGCGGTGGCGTGGTCGTACGGGGTGTGACCGGGGGCCGGTCAGGTCGCGTCGGGGTCGAACGGGGGCCGCTCGCCGGGCTGCAACGGCGCCCCGGTGGAGGCCGCCACCGGGGCGGCGGCCTTCTCGAAGCTGACGCTGCCGCTGCGGCCGTTCACCGGCGCCGCCGGCTTGTCGTCCAGGACCGAGCGGATGTCGAGCGAGTCCTTCATCTCCTTGAGGCCCAGCGGGTCCTCTTCGCCGCCCATGAGCTGCTTGCGGACGAAGGTCTTGGGGTTCAGGTCCTCGAACTCGAAGTCCTTGAACTCGGGGCCCAGCTCGCTGCGGATGTCCTCCTTCGCGTTGTCGGCGAAGGAACGGACCTTCCGGATGAAGCCCATGGTGTCCTGGATCAGCTTCGGCAGCTTGTCGGGGCCGAAGATGATGATCGCCATCACGGCCAGGGTCAGGATCTCCAGCCCGCCTACATCGCTGAACACCTAAGCTCCCTAGCTCGTCGGACGACGGTCCCTACAGGGTAATGGCCATCGGCGGGTCCATGGTCCACGCTGCGATGAAGCCGTGGTAAAGACCTGCCGATGGCCGAGATCGTCGCGACCGGGGCGCGAGCGGCGCTCTAGGTGCGGACAGGGCCTAGCGGGTCTGCTGGCGCAGTGCGGGCAGGCCGCCCGAGTTGCGCTCCGAGGCCGCCGGCGGCGTCGCGTCGCGGGTCGCGGCGACGGGGTGGGCCGGGAAGTCCACCGGGATTTGCGCGGTCATCGGGACCAGGCCCCCGCTGCGGCCCGTGCCGCCGCTGTTGCCGACCGTGCTGACCGGGTTGCCGTGCTGGTCCTCGCTCTGCGCGCTGAGGCCGCCGACCCCGCCGAGCGTGACCGCGGCGACCGAGAAGGCGCCCGCGGCGGCGAAGACGAAGCGGCGCCCGCGCGGCGCGGCGGAGCGTACGGCGGCGGCCGGGCGGGGCCGGACGGTGCTCTCGGGGCGGGCCGCGGCCTCGGGGCGGCCGTTGCGCCGGCCCATCAGGGGCCGCAGCACCGCGCCGCCGCGCCCGAACGCCCGCGGGTCGACCCCGGGCACCGGGGTGTCGGCGCCGAGCGCGCCCGCGCCGAAGGAGGCGCCTGCGCCGCGGCCGAAGGAGCCGCCGGTGAGCCGGCTGCCGCCGAGCGTGCCGCCGGCCGCGACCCCGCCGCCGGGCAGGTCGTCGTCGTCACCGCGGCTGCCGCGGCGGACGGGCCAGTCGGCGTCCGCCGGATCGTCCTCGGGCAGGCCGCCGACGGCCATCAGCCGGGCCATCAGGCCGGAGGAGGGGCCGGGGGTGCCGGTGCGGGTCAGCAGGTGCTTGACGGCCCGGCCCGCGTCGACCTCGGCGAGGCACTGTGGGCAGGTCGCCAGGTGGGCCTGGACGCGATCGCGCGAGTCGTGGCCGAGTTCGCCGTCCAGGAACGCGGAGAGGCGCTCACCGAGGTGGTGCTCCTCGGCGGCCGGCTCGGCGGGGCGCACCGGCACCGCGCGCAGCGCCGTCTCGCCCGGCAGCGGCAGCGCGGGCAGGACGGGCTCGCCCGGTTCGTCGCCGCCGCGGCGGCCGGGCAGGGCCCAGCCCCGCCTGGCCGCGGACCGGCCGGACGGGTCCGGCTGGCCCGGCCCGGACCGGCCGGTTCCGCTCACGATCGCCTCCGTCCGCGCGCACCCGGCGCGAGCGCGCCCTCGACGGCGGCGCCGACCGGCACCGGCTCCTCCGAGCCGCCGCGGCGCTCGCGCCCGGGGGCCGAGCCGGGGGCACGGTGCTTGAGCGCGGCGCGCAGGTGCGAGCGGCCGCGGTGGATGCGGCTGCGGACGGTGCCGAGCTTGACGCCCAGCGTGGCGGCGATCTCCTCGTAGGACAGTCCCTCGATGTCGCAGAGCACCACGGCGGCGCGGAACTCCGGGGCGAGGGTGTCCAGGGCGTGCTGCACGTCGGCGTCGAAGTGGGTGTCGCTGAAGTGCTGGGCCGGGCTGGGCTCGCGGGAGGCGAGCCGCTCGGCCGCGTCCTCGCCGAGCGCGTCGAAGCGGATGCGCTGGCGGCGGCGGACCATGTCCAGGAACAGGTTGGTGGTGATCCGGTGCAGCCAGCCCTCGAACGTGCCGGGGGTGTAGGTGGACAGCGAACGGAACACCCGGACGAAGACCTCCTGGGTGAGGTCCTCGGCGTCGTGCTGGTTGCCCGTCAGGCGGTACGCGAGGCGGTAGACCCGGGCGCTGTGCGCCTCGACGATCTCCTCCCAGGAGGGCGGAGTCCAGGTCTGCGCGTCGGGGCCCTCGGTGAAGGTCGCGAGGGCGGGGGCCTCGGTGGTACCGGCGGCCGGCGTCGCGGCGGCGGGCTGGTCCAGGTCGGAGTGCGCAGGCTGGTTCATCACGGGCTTCGGCGTACGGGCCGACGCGGTGCCGCGGGAGTGCCGCCGCACGGGGACGTCGCCCTCGGCCACACCTCCTCGGTCGGCTCTTCTGCCCAGCAGGGCCACCACCATATCCACCTCACCCGTCAAGCCCGGATAAAAGTGCCCGGGAGGTCTCCCGTACCCGGTCCTTCGTGACAACGGCCCGCCGCCGTACGCGGTTCCCGGTCGGCCAGTAATCTGTGCCAGGAAATATCGACTTCCCTCGGCACCGGGCCGTAACCCGGGGCTCCGAAAGAGGCAGCCATCAGCGAGTTCGGGCCCGCGCGTGTGGCCCTCGCCGACACCTACGTCGGCGAGGACGCGGTGCTGACCTACGCCCGGGCGCAGTCCGCGCGCACCGGGATACGGGCGATCGGGCCCAGCGGCGGGGCGTGCCTGCGGCTGCTGGCCGCGGCACTGGACGCCAAGGCGGTGGCCGAGATCGGCACCGGGACGGGCGTCTCCGGGGTCTACCTGCTGCGCGGCATGCGGCCGGACGGCGTGCTCACCACGGTGGACTCCGAGCCGGTGCGCCAGCAGCTGGCCCGCGAGGCGTACCACGCGGCCGGATTCGCGGCCAACCGCTCGCGGTTCATACCGGGCCGGGCGCTGGAGGTGCTGCCCCGGCTCGCCGACGGCCAGTACGACCTGGTGTTCTGCGACGGCGACCCGGCCGAGTCCAGGGAGTACCTGCTGGAGGCGATGCGGCTGCTGCGGCCGGGCGGGATGGTCTGCTTCGAGGGGGTGTTCCAGGAGGGCCGGCTGGCCGAGCCGGAGCTGCAGGACCCCCAGACGGGCGCGGTGCGCGACCTGGTCCGGGACGTCCGGGAGAGCGAGGCGCTGCTGCCGGCGCTGCTGCCGGTCTCGGACGGGCTGCTCTGCGCCATCAAGCGGTAGGACCGTCGAGCGGCAGGGCCGTCAGGCAGCCGGACCGTCAGGCAGCGGCCCCGCCGCCCCGGACCGCGGCCTCCGGGCGGCCGGGCAGGGCCCCAAACGCCGCGGGGCCCGGGCCGACATGACGTCGTACCCGGGCCCGGCAGCACATCTCCAGGAGATGACGAGCACCCGCTGCGGTCAGCCGCAGGCCTTCTTCAGGGCCTCGCCGAGGGCGTCGGCCTCGTCAGGTGTGAGCTCCACCACAAGGCGTCCGCCGCCTTCGAGCGGAACGCGCATGATGATGCCCCGTCCCTCTTTGGTGACTTCGAGCGGGCCGTCACCCGTCCGCGGCTTCATGGCCGCCATGCTCGTTCCCCTTCCTGCAACCGCTCAGCTACGCACCGGCAGTCCGTCCACCGCCGGTATCGAACGCATTGATCGGAAGCCATTATCCCGCATGCCGCGGGCTGATGACCAACATCACTCTCGGTGCAACATCGGCCGGACCGCCCCCAAGCGCCGCAATTGCCGTCATAAGCCCCGGCGTGGCGGCGGCGCGCGGGCCGTCGAAAGGTGCGATACCTCACACTCCCCACCCGGCCGTCCGCTCCGGCATCCTGGCACACGACCGACACCGAGCCGACCACAGGGAGCCCTCGCCCATGTCCGATTCCGTGCTGTACGAGCTGGACGGCGGCCTGGCCGTCATCACCATCAACCGCCCGGAGGCGATGAACGCCCTGGACGTCGCGACCAAGGTCGCGCTGCGGGACGCCGTGGCCGCCGCGGCCGCGGACCCGGCGGTGCGGGCGGTGCTGCTGACCGGGGCCGGCGAGCGCGCGTTCTGCGTCGGGCAGGACCTGAACGAGCACCTGACGGCGCTGAAGCGGGCCGAGGAGACCGGACAGAGCCCGCTGGGCACCGTCGCCGAGCACTACAACCCGCTGGTGCGGGCGCTGGCCGGGATGCGCAAGCCGACCGTCGCCGCGGTCGGCGGGGTGGCGGCCGGCGCGGGCGCCTCGCTGGCCTTCGCCTGCGACTTCCGGGTCCTCTCCGACCGGGCCGGCTTCAACACCGCCTTCGCCGGGATCGCCCTGACCGCCGACTCGGGCGCCTCCTGGACGCTGCCCCGGCTGGTCGGGCACGCCAGGGCCACCGAGCTGCTGATGCTGCCCCGGACGGTCAAGGCCGCCGAGGCGCTGGAGCTGGGCCTGGCCACCAGGGTGGTGCCGGCCGGGGAGCTCGCCGCCACCGCGCGGGCCTTCGCCCGGGAGCTGGCCGCGGGCCCCACGGTGGCCTACGGCGCCATCAAGGAGTCGCTGGCGTACGGCGCCTCGCACTCGCTGGACGAACTGCTCGACAAGGAGGACGAGCTGCAGACCCTGGCCGGCGAGAGCGAGGACCACCGGATCGCGGTCCGCGCCTTCATCGCCAAGGAGAAGCCGACCTACCTGGGCCGCTAGGGCGCGCCCAGCGGCCCTCTTCGGATCACACCGGGCGCGCGGTGCGGACGTGGCAGTCCGCCAGGTGGTCGTCGACCAGGCCGCAGGCCTGCATCAGGGCGTAGGCGGTGGTCGGGCCGACGAAGCGGAAGCCCTCCTTCTTCAGGGCCTTCGCGAGCGCGGTCGACTCGGGCGTGACGGCCGGCACCTCCCCCATCGTGCGGGGGGCCGGCCGGTCCGGGGCTCCGGCGAACCGCCAGATCAGCGCGTCCAGCCCGCCGTCCAGGTCGCGGGCGACCCGGGCGTTGGCGATGGCGGCCTCGATCTTGGCCCGGTTGCGGATGATGCCGGTGTCGGCGAGCAGCCGCTCCACGTCCGCCTCGCCGAACTCGGCGACCGCGGCGATCCCGAAGCCGGCGAACGCGGACCGGAAGCCCTCCCGGCGGCGCAGGATGGTCAGCCAGGACAGCCCGGACTGGAACGCCTCCAGGCAGACCCGCTCGAACAGGGCGTCGTCGCCGTGCACCGGACGGCCCCACTCGGTGTCGTGGTAGGCCCGGTAGTCGTCGGTCGACTCGCCCCAGGCGCAGCGGCGCAGGCCGTCCGCGCCGAGCACCGCGCCCTCGGCGAGAGCGGTCACCGGTCGTTCACCGGCTTCGCGTCCTCGGGCCGCTCCTGCTCGGGCCGCTCCTTGGTGAGCGCGACGGCCGGTTCGACCACCTTCGCGAACTCCTCCAGGCCGGGCAGCGGTTCGGCGCCGGCGTCCGGGCCGTCGGTCGCCTCGACCGCGCCGCGCAGGTGGCCGGCGGCCTCCAGTTCGGCGATCCGCGAGTCGCGGTAGGCGAGTTCGGCGCCGAGGCGGTCCAGGACGTCGTCGACCTCGTCCATCCGGTAGCCGCGGACGGCCATCGGCAGCCGCAGGTCGTCCACGTCCGCCTTGCTCAGCGGACGGTCCTGCGGCAGCCGGGCGGCGATGCGGTCCTGCACCGCCTCCGGCATCGAGCCGCCCCCGCCGAGCGCCACCAGCGCGGCGCCGCCGACCACCACGGCCATGGCGACCACGATCACCCAGAACACGAGCTGTCCTCCCGAACTCCCGGCCGGCCTGCTGCGAAGTGCCCCCGACCAAACTGATCATGACAGCATGGTCCCTGTGAGGCCGGGGGCCATCATCGCACCCGCAGCAGCTGTGGAGGAGACATCGGTGGCACTGCGCCTGGGACCGCGGGAATTCGGTGACGACGAGCTGGTGATCATGGCGATCGTCAACCGGACGCCGGACTCGTTCTTCGACAGGGGGGCGACCTTCGCGGACGAGGCCGCGTTCGCCGCCGCCGACCGCGCGATGGCCGAGGGAGCGGCGATCCTGGACATCGGCGGGGTGAAGGCCGGGCCCGGTGACGAGGTCACGGTGGAGGAGGAGCTGCGGCGCACCGTGCCCTTCGTGGCCGAGCTGCGCAAGCGCCACCCGGAGGCCGTGATCAGCGTCGACACCTGGCGGCACGAGGTCGGCGAGGCGGTCTGCGAGGTGGGCGCCGACCTGCTGAACGACGCCTGGGGCGGGGTGGACCCGAAGCTCGCCGAGGTGGCCGCGCGCCACGACGTCGGGCTGGTCTGCACGCACGCGGGCGGCGCCGAGCCGCGCACCCGGCCGCACCGGATCGGCTACCAGGACGTGATGGCGGACATCCTGCGGGTGACCGTCGGGCTGGCCGAGCGGGCGGTGGGGCTGGGTGTGCGGCGGGACGCGGTGATCATCGACCCGGGGCACGACTTCGGCAAGAACACCCGGCACTCGCTGGAGGCCACCCGGCGGCTGCCGGAGATGACCGCGACCGGCTTCCCGGTGCTGGTCTCGCTGTCCAACAAGGACTTCGTCGGCGAGACGCTGGACCGGCCGGTGAACGAGCGGCTGCTCGGCACCCTGGCCACCACCGCGGTCTCGGCCTGGCTGGGCGCGCAGGTCTACCGGGTCCACCAGGTCGCGGAGACCCGCCAGGTGCTGGACATGGTCGCCTCGATCCGGGGCACCCGCCCCCCGGCGGTCGCCCGCCGGGGGCTGGCGTAGGCGGCCCGGAGGGCCGGGGGCCCAGGCCTGTCCGGCCTAGATCTGGTTGGTCGGCCGGCGGGTGTCGGCGAGGATCTTCATGACCTCGTCGATCTCGTCGGTGATGTGGAACAGCTCCAGGTCGTGCGGGGCCGCCTTGCCCTGCGCGACCAGGGTGTTCTTCAGCCACTCGTAGAGGCCGCCCCAGTACGCGCTGCCGAAGAGGATCACCGGGAAGCGGGTGACCTTCTTCGTCTGCACCAGGGTGAGCGCCTCGAACAGCTCGTCCAGCGTGCCGAGCCCGCCGGGCAGGACCACGAAGCCCTGGGAGTACTTCACGAACATCGTCTTGCGGACGAAGAAGTAACGGAAGTTCAGCCCGAGGTCGACGAACTCGTTGAGGCCCTGCTCGAAGGGCAGCTCGATGCCGAGGCCGACGCTGAGGCCGCCGGCCTCGGAGGCGCCGCGGTTGGCGGCCTCCATGGCACCCGGACCGCCTCCGGTGATCACCGCGTAGCCGGCCTCGGCGAGGGCCCGGCCGATGGCCACGCCGGCCTCGTACTCGGGCGAGTCGGCCGGGGTCCGGGCGGAGCCGAAGACGCTGATCGCGGGCGGGAGTTCGGCGAGGGCGCCGAAGCCCTCGACGAACTCGGAGGTGATCCGCAGCACCCGCCACGGATCGGTGTGCAGCCAGTCGGTCGGGCCGGTGGTGTCCAGCAGCCGCTGGTCCGTGGTGCTCGTGCCGACCTGGTCCCGGCGCACCAGCACCGGGCCCTTCTGCTTCTCGGGCCAGGCCTTCTTCTTCCGCGGCACGCCGACCTGCTCGGGGCCGTGTCCGTAGTGCTTCTCGTCTCCTGTGCCTGTCATGACGAAACCCTACGTCCGGTGATCCCGGTTTTCAGGCAACAGGGGAAGGTCGGTTGGGCGACCGGAAGATGGCGCTCAGCCGATGATCGGCCGGTCGGACCGGCCGATCATCGGAACGGCACCTCAGCTGGTCAGCCAGGCCCGCAGCCGCTCCTCGGTCTCCGCGATGGCGCTCAGCGAGCAGTGCTCCTCCCGCTTGTGCGCGAGGTTCGGGTCACCGGGGCCGTAGTTGACCGCCGGGACGCCCAGCGCGCTGAACCGGGCGACGTCGGTCCAGCCGAACTTGGCGCGGGCCTGGCCGCCGGTGGCCTCCAGGAAGGCCTGGGCGGCCGGCTGGGCGAGCCCGGGCAGCGCGCCCGGGGCGAAGTCGGTGACGGTCAGCTCGAAGCCGTCGAAGACCTCGCGCACGTGCTTCTCCGCCTCCGCCTCGCTGCGGTCCGGCGCGTAGCGGAAGTTGACCGTCACGACGCACTCGTCCGGGATGACGTTGCCGGCCACGCCGCCGTCGATCCGGACGGCGTTCAGGCCCTCCCGGTACTCCAGGCCGTCGATCTCCACCCGGCGCGGCCGGTAGTCCGCGAGCCGGGTGAGCACCTCGGCGGCGTGGTGGATGGCGTTGTCGCCGAGCCAGCTGCGGGCCGAGTGCGCGCGCACGCCGGTGAGCCGGATCTGCGCCCGCAGGGTGCCCTGGCAGCCGCCCTCGACGACCGCGCCGCTCGGCTCCATCAGCACCGCGAAGTCGGCGGCCAGCCAGTCCGGGCGCTCCCTGGCGAGGTGGCCGAGGCCGTTGCGGTGGGCCTCCACCTCCTCGCAGTCGTAGAACACGAAGGTGAGGTCGCGGTTGGGCTCGGGCAGGGTGGCGGCGAGCCGCAGCTGGACGGCGACGCCGGACTTCATGTCCGAGGTGCCGCAGCCGTAGAGCAGGTCCCCCTCGACGTGGGAGGGCACGTTGTCGGCGATCGGCACGGTGTCCAGGTGGCCGGCGAGCAGGACGCGCTCGGGGCGGCCGAGGGTGGTGCGGGCGACCACGTTGTTGCCGTACCGGTCCACGGTCAGGTGCGGGTAGCCGCGCAGCGCGGTCTCCACGGCGTCGGCGAGCGCCTGCTCGTCGCCGCTCACCGACGGGAAGTCGACGAGCCGGGCGGTCAGCGCGCCGCCGTCGAGGGTGAGGTCCAGGGGCGTCGGGTTCGGGCTGCTCATGGCGCCAGCCTAGTCCGCGTGGCGTGCACCCCGTGTGGCGCTTCCGTGACGCGGCGCGCGCGGGCCCGCCCCGGAGCGAGCGGACCGGCAACCGCAACCGGGTGGCGCCGCACACCCGTCCGAGTGGGTACGGTGTCGGATCAAGAAGCAAGGCGCGAGAGGGGCGACGGTGGCCAGGAGAAAGAGCGGCGAGGAGCTGGGCGAGGAGTTGGCGCCCCCCCGCCGCGGTCCACTGCGCGCGCTGTTGCTCGTGATCGTCGGCCTGCTCGGCCTCGCGCTGGTCGCGGGACTGGCCGTGGTCGGCATCTGGTGGTTCGGCTTCAAACAGGGCGAGCCCGAGGGCTGCTCGGTGAAGACCGCGGCCGGCAGCGGCACGCTGGAGCTCCCGCAGGCGGCCAACGCCGCGACGATCGCCGCGGTGGCGCGCTCGCGCGGACTGCCGGACCGGGCGACGACGATCTCGCTGGCCACCGCGATGCAGGAGTCCAAGCTGCGCAACCTCGCGGGCGGCGACCGGGACTCGATCGGCCTGTTCCAGCAGCGGCCCTCGATGGGCTGGGGCACGGCGCAGCAGATCGGGGACCCGGTCTACGCGACCAACAAGTTCCTGGACGGCCTGGTCAAGGTGCCCGGCTACACCCGGCTGCCGCTGACCGACGCGGCCCAGGCCGTGCAGAAGAGCGGCTACCCGCAGGCGTACGCCAAGCACGAGACCAAGGCGACGCTGCTCACCTCGGCGCTGGCCGGCCGGGAGCCCGGTTCGTTCTCCTGCGTGGTGCACGACTACGCCAAGCCGGATCCGGTCGACTCGCCCTCCCCCACGGCGGGCTCCACCGTCTCCCCGGCCGCCGTCCAGCCCACCGCCGCGGACCGGGCCCAGGTGCTGTCCGACCGGGTGCGCCGCGAGTTCGGCCGCACCGTGACCCCGGCCACCGGGTACGCCTCGACCATCAAGGGCGCCGAGAACGCGGTCTCGCTCACCCCGGACCCGTCCGCCGCCGCGCTGACCTCCTCGACCGACGGAACCGACGACGGAATCACCGCCGAGCGGGCGAGCGGCTGGGAGGTCGCCCACTGGGCGGTCGCCCAGGCCCAGCAGCTGGGCATCGCGACGGTCGCCTACGACGGGAAGATCTGGCGCAAGACCAAGTCGGAGGACGGCTGGCAGCCGCAGACCTCCGGGACGTCGACCAAGCTCGTTCAGGTCACCCTCGCCACGTCCGACAAGGGCTGACGCACTGACGTTCGGGTGGCCGCCGGACGGGTGAATCCGGTCAACCCCGGTGGACCGGGAGCCCGCCGTGGCGGCCCCGCCGGAGAACCGTCACTCCCCTTGCCCGGCGCCGGGCCCACGGGGCCGCACGGACCCCGCCAGGCGCCGTCACGGCGGTCCTACGATCCGATGGTCGGTCAGACACTTTCCTGGTCCAGGCCGAAACCATCTGGCTTCTCAAGCGGTAACACCGTCAGTCCGCCCGGCGGACGTGACGGACCCAGACCCTCCGAGGAGCCCCATGTCTCACCCCCTCACGCGACGGATCGCCAGCGCCGCGCTGCTCGTGGCGGCCGGCGCGACCCCGCTGGTCGCGGCCGGCTCCGCGTCCGCCCTGGGCGGCGACGCCCTGCTGCCCAAGAGCGACCTGGCCGCGCCGCTGGGCCAGCTGACCAACACCGACACCGGTTCCACCCTCCAGCACACCACCCACCAGCTGGGCCAGGCCGCCGGCAGCACCGGCGCCGCCACCGTCGCCGCGGGCGTACCGGCCTCCGCCGACGCCGCCGGCAACATCGTCGCCCACCAGCTCCCCGAGGCGAACGAGAAGGCCAGCTCGCTGACCGCCCCGGTCGACCAGACCGCCGCCACCACCGGCCAGCTCTCCGCCGTCACCCCGAAGGTCGCCTCCGCACTGGCCGGCAAGCTCGGCGAGGCCGTCACCGGCAAGGGCGTCGGCACCCGCAGCGCCGCGGCCAGCCCGGTCGGCGGGCTCGCCCAGACCGGCGCCATCGCCAAGGGCCTGCCCGGCGCCGACAAGCTCGCCGGCGCCGTCCCCGGCACCAACGCCGTCACCGACGCGCTGCCGCTCGGCTCCGTCGCGCGCGCGCTGCCCGCCCTGCCCGGCACCGACGTCCTGGGCCTGGCCGAGCACGGCTCGGCCAACCGCCTCGGCGGCGCCGACCTCGGCCCGAACAACCCGCTGTCCGGCCTCACCGGCGCGCTCGGCCCGATCGGCGGCCTGCTGGGCGGCGTGAACGGCGGCAGCATCAGCGGCCTGCCGCTGTAACCCGCCCCGGGTACGGCGAAGGGGCCGGTGTTCCGCTCTCGGAACACCGGCCCCTTCGGCGTCGGTCAGCGGGCCGCGTTCAGCCGCTCCACGGCCGCGGCCACCCGCTCGTCGGTCGCGGTGAACGCGACCCGGACGAAGCGCTCGCCGGCCGGCCCGTAGAAGTCGCCAGGCGCCACCAGGATGCCCAGTCCGGCCAGCTCGGCCACGGTCTCCCAGCACGGGCGGTCCTGCGTCACCCACAGGTAGAGGCTCGCCTCCGAGTGCTCGACCCGGAAGCCGTACGCCTCCAGCGCCGCCCGCAGCGCCGAGCGCCGGGCCGCGTACCGCTCCCGCTGCTCCGCCACGTGCGCGTCGTCCGACAGCGCCGCGATCGTCGCCGCCTGGACCGGCGCCGGCACGATCATGCCGCCGTGCTTGCGCACCTCCAGCAGCTCCCTGACCACCACCGGGTCGCCCGCCACGAAGGAGGCGCGGTAGCCGGCCAGGTTGGAGCGCTTGGAGAGCGAGTGGACGGCCAGCAGGCCCTCGTGGCCCGCGCCGCAGACGTCCGGGTGCAGGACCGAGACCGGCTCGGCGGACCAGCCCAGCTCCAGGTAGCACTCGTCGCTGACCAGCAGCGCCCCGTGCTCCCGGGCCCAGGCGACCGCCCGGCGCAGCTCGTCCGCGCCGAGCACCCGGCCGGTCGGGTTGGACGGCGAGTTCACCCAGAGCAGGCGGACCCGCGAACCGTCCAGCTCGTCCACCGAGTCGTACTCGACCGGCTCCGCGCCGCACAGCCGCGCGCCCACCTCGTACGTCGGGTAGGCCAGCCGCGGGTAGGCGACCTGGTCGCCCGGGCCGAGGCCGAGCTGGGTCGGCAGCCAGGCCACCAGCTCCTTGGAGCCGACGGTCGGCAGCACGGCCTGCGGGCCGATCTCGGCGCCGCAGCGGCGGTGCAGCCAGCCGGCGATCGCCTCGCGCAGCTCCACCGGGCCCCACACCGTCGGGTAGCCCGGCGTGTCGGTGGCGGCGGCCAGCGCCTTCTGGATCACCTCGGGGACCGGGTCCACCGGGGTGCCCACCGAGAAGTCGCAGAGACCGCCCGGGTGGGCCAGCGCGGTCGCCTTGTACGGCTCCAGCTTGTCCCAGGGGAAGACCGGCAGGAGGTCGGACAGCCTTCCTCGGCCAGATGGGCGGCGCGCCGCCCCCGGGTGACCCGGGAACGGCGCGCGCGTGCTGTTGGTGTTCACAGCTCAGATGCCACCGATCGTCAGTGGTCGGCGTTCTGCGGCGGCAGAGCGGCGATGAAGGGGTGGTCGCGCTCGATCAGGCCCAGCTTCGAGGCGCCACCGGGCGAACCCAGATCGTCGAAGAACTCGACGTTCGCCTTGTAGTAGTCCTTCCACTCCTCCGGGGTGTCGTCCTCGTAGAAGATCGCCTCGACCGGGCAGACCGGCTCGCAAGCGCCACAGTCGACACACTCATCCGGGTGGATGTAGAGCGATCGCTCGCCCTCGTAGATGCAGTCAACCGGGCACTCTTCGATGCACGCCTTGTCCTTCACGTCGACACAAGGCTGCGCGATGACGTAGGTCACGCTGTCGTTCCTCCTCGGAAGGGCCGTGGCGGCCCGTTCTGTTCTGCTCGCGTGCGCGGTGAGCGCGGCGTCGTCGATGCCCGCCCCTAGTATCGCGGGTCGGAGACCGCAAATGCACAGGAGGTGCCCAGATGACGGCAGGCGGCCCGGCCCAGGACCGTCCGGAGGTCCGGATAGATCGCTCTGACGTGGGACGACGCGTGTCCGTCCGGCGCCTCTCGGGGTTCGTGGACGACCGGCCGGTGTTCCGGGATTCGATCGGCGTGCTCACATCGTGGGACGATCATGGACTGACGGTCGCTCCGCGGACCGGCGTCCCCGTCTCCTTCCCCGAGAAGCTGCTGGTCGCGGGCAAGGTCGTGCCGCTCTTCCCGGCCCGGCGCGCACCGCTGCCCGCCGCCACGCCCGTCGAACTCCAGCGGATCGCGGCCCGCGGCTGGCCGGCCGTCGAACAGGAGCCGCTCGGCGCGTGGACGCTGCGCGCCTCGGCCGGGTTCACCCGCCGCGCCAACTCCGTCCAGGCGCTCGGTGACCCCGGACTGCCGCTGCCCGACGCGCTCACCGCCGTCCGCCGCTGGTACGCGGCGCGCGGCCTTCCCGCGTACGTCGAGGTGATCACCCCGGGCTCGCCGGACGAGCTGCGGGCCGAGCTCGACCGGCTGGGAGCCCGTTACGCGCCCACCCTGGTGCGCACCGCCCCGCTGGCCGGGCTCGCCCGGGCCGGCTCCGGGCCCGAGCGGGTCCGGCTCGCCCGGACCGCCGACCCGGCCTGGCTCTCGCTCTACCGCCGGGTCGGCGAGGACGAGGCGCTGGAACGGGCCGCCCGGCAGGTGCTGCACGGCGGGCCGTCGGTCTGGTTCGCCACCGTGCCGGGCGCCCCCGGACAGCCGCCGCTGGCGATCGGACGCTGCGTCGTCGACGGGCCCTGGGCCTGCTTCGGCGCGATCGAGGTCGCGCCGTACGCCCGGCGGGCCGGGCTGGCCACGACCGTCATGGCGGTGCTCGCCGCCCGGGCCGCCGAGGAGGGGGCGACCGGTGGATACCTCCAGGTCGAGGCGGACAACACCGGGGCGATCGCGCTCTATGACGGACTCGGCTTCACGACCAGTCACACTTACCACTACGCCCTTCTCCCCCAGGGGTAGCACCGCCCGCCCGCACCGCCGCCCCGCCCGCCCGCCGCTCCTCGCCCGCCGTTCGCCCGCCCGTCGTACGAAAGCCGTCGCCGTCACCGTGACCGAGCAGAGCAGAGACCGCTTCCGGACCGCCGCCCGCGCCGAGCATCCCGACCCGGTGCTGCTCTGCCTGCTCGCCGCCGCCGAACACGGCCCGGTCCTCGACCCGGACGACCCCGGGGAACCGCCCAGCGTGGACGCCCTGCTCGCCGCCTGCGAGGCCGCCCTCGACCGGCACGCGAGCGCCGTCCGGCTCGCCGTCGCCGAACGCGCCCCCGCCGGCCCGGAGGAGACCGCCGCCCTGCTCGCCGCCGTCCTCGGCGGGCGGGAACGCTTCCACGGGCGGCAGTCCGACTACCGGCGGCTCGAATCCTCGCTGCTGCCCGACGTGCTGCGGCGGCGGCGCGGACTGCCGATCATGCTGTCCCTGGTGTGGATGGCGGTCGGGCGGCGAGCCGGGCTCGCCGTCCACGGCATCGCGCTGCCCGGCCACGTCATCGTCGCCGTCGGCGGGCCGGGCGGCGGCGACGAGTACGTGCTCGCCGACCCCTTCCACGGCGGGCGGCTGCTCGACCCGGACGACGCCGAACGCCTGGTCCGCGGCGCCGGGCAGGAGTTCAACCCCGACCTGCTCACCCCCGCCCAGCCGCTCGACCTCGTGCTGCGCGTGCTCGGCAACATCCGCGCCTGGGCCGCCGACCGCCCCGAACACGCCCGCACCCAGCTCTGGGCCACCGAACTCGCCCTCCTGCTGCCCCGCCACCCCGCCCAGCTCCGCCTCGAACGCGCCGAACTCCTCGTCCGCACCGGCGACTTCCTCGGTGGCTCGGCCGAGATGGACGCCTTCGCGCAGATCCTCGACACCTTCGACCCCGACACCGCCGCCAAGGTCCGCCAGGAGGCCCGGGCCGCCCGGCACCGGCTCAACTGACGACCGCCCGGGAACTCGCTCGGAGCCAGTCGGGGGCGCGCCCAGAACCAGCCGGGGGCGCGCTCGGAGTCAGCCGGGGCGCGCTCAGAGCCAGCCCTTCTCCCGGGCGATCCGCACCGCCTCGGTGCGGTTGCGGGCCTCGGTCTTCTGGATCGCCATCGACAGGTAGTTGCGGACCGTCCCCTCCGACAGGTGCAGCCGCCGCGCGATGTCCGCGTTCACCGCCCCGTCCGCCGCCGCGCCCAGCACGTCCCGCTCGCGCGCCGTCAGCGGATTCGCCCCCTCCGCCAGCGCGGCCGCCGCCAGCACCGGATCGATCACCCGCTCCCCGCGCAGCACCCGCCGGATCGCCTCCGCCAGCTCCGAGGCCGGCGCGTCCTTCACCAGGAACGCGTCCGCCCCCGACTCCATCGCCCGCCGCAGGTACCCCGGCCGGCCGAAGGTCGTCGCGATCACCACCCTCGTCCCCGGCGCGTTCCGACGCAGCTCGGCGGCCGCCTCGATGCCCGTCATCCCCGGCATCTCGATGTCCAGCACGGCCACCTGCACCTCGTGCGCCAGCACCGCCGCCACCACCTCGTCCCCGCGCCCCACCTGCGCGACGACGTCGATGTCCCCCTCCAGCCCGAGCAGCGCCGCCAGCGCCTCCCGGACCATCCCCTGGTCCTCGGCGAGCAGCACGCGGATCAGGGCCCCGTTCTGAATGTCACTCATGGCCACGACCTTAGAGGGGCGCCGGAGAGGCCGCGGAAGGTATTCGCCTGGCTCGCCGAAGGCCTGCGGGCCAGACTGGCGGCATGCTGAACCTGGAACGCCTCCGCCCGGACCACGCCGACGCCCTGCTGGCCTTCGAGCGCGCCAACCGCGCCTGGTTCGCGCGGACCGTTCCGGACCGCGGTGACGCCTACTTCGCCGAGTTCCCGGCCCGCCACGCCGCCCTGCTCGCCGAACAGGACTCCGGCGTCTGCCGGTTCCACGTCGTCCTCGACGCGGCCGGCGCCGTCCTCGGCCGCGTCAACCTCGTCGACATCACCGACGGCACCGCCGAACTCGGCTACCGCGTCGGCGAACACGCGACCGGCCGGGGCGTCGCCACCACCGCCGTCGCCCACCTCTGCCGGCTGGCCGCCGCGGACTACGCCCTCACGTCGCTGACCGCCGTCACCACCCTCGACAACCTCGCCTCCCAGACCGTCCTCACCCGCAACGGCTTCGCGGTCGTCGCCGAACTCACCCTCGACGACCGCCCCGCGCTCCGGTTCGGCCGCGCCCTCACCGACGGCCGGCCGTCGGCATAGGAAACCGGCGCGGGAAGTCGGCCTGGCCGACTTCCCGCGCCGGACGCGGGTCAGAGCCAGCGCTGCGCGGCCTCGACACTGTCGGAGCCACTGGTGTTGAAGGCGATGGCGGCCTGCGGGGCGTGGCGGCGGACGAGGTTGACGACGAGCTCGAAGAAGGGCAGGGCGGGTTCGGGCTTGCGGATGCCGCCGCCGATGACGACGACGTCCCAGTCCCGGTCGGCGAGGGCGGCGGTGATCGCGGGCCCGGCCGTCTCGTCGGGCGCGACCAGGGCCATCTCCGCGTCGATGCCGTGGTCGGCGAAGCGGGCGAGTTCGGCGTCGAGGACGGCCCGCAGGCCGTCGCCGTCCATGCCGGGGACGGTGTGCGGGTCGAAACCGAGGATGAGTGCGGTAGCCATGCCGGGGAGGACGGTCAACCCGACCGGCCGGGTTCCGTGCCGGCCGGCGCGGTGACCGTCCGCAGCGGGACGAAGGCCCGGAGCCGGAAGCCCCGGCCCCGCTCGCCCGGCCCGGCCTCCAGCCGCCCGCCGACCAGGGCCAGCCGCTCCTCCAGGCCCGAAAGCCCGTTGCCCGGCTGGGACTTGCCCGGTCCGCGCCCGTTGTCGGCGATCTCCAGGACGGCGTAGCGCTCGCCGCCGCCCTCCCAGCTCTCGTCGGCCGTGACGGTGCAGACGGTGGCGCCCTCGCCGTGCCGGACGATGTTGGTGACGGCCTCGCGCAGTGCCCAGGCCAGCGCGCCCGCCTCCTCGTCGGCGAGCCCCGGCCAGGTGTCGGCCAGTTCCGGCGCGGCCTCCAGCCGGACCTGTGCGGCGGCCAGCGCGGTGCGGGCGGCGGCGAGTTCGACCGGCAGGGTGGGGCGGCGGAAGCCGGTCACCGCCTCCCGGACGTCGATCAGCGACTGCCGGGCGACCTGCTCGATGTCGGCGACCTGCGCCCGCGCCGCCTCGTCCTTGCCTGCGTCCATGAACCGCCCGGCCAGTTCGCTCTTCAGCGTGATCAGCGACAGCGAGTGCCCGAGCAGGTCGTGCAGGTCGCGGGAGAGGCGCAGCCGTTCCTCGGAGGCGGCCAGGTGGGCGACGGCGGCGCGGGCCTCGCGCAGTTCCTTCATGGTGGCGACCAGCCGCTGCATGCCGGTCATCGCGGCGCCGGCGAGGAAGGAGGTGAGGGCCAGGGTGGGGATGGTGTCGCCGCCGGCGTGGCTCAGCACGCCGACGGTGGCGGTGAGCGCGGCCATGGCGGCGACACCGGGCAGCGCGTAGCGCACCGGCAGGATCACGGCGACGCACACCGAGGCGTAGGTGAAGAGGGTCAGGAAGGCCTCACCGAGGACGAAGGCCGAGACGCTCGCGAGCACGACCATCATCGCGACGATCAGCCGACAGGCCCGGGGCCGCATCCCGACCATCGAGCGGAAGATCACCAGCAGGACGTAGCTGCCGACGAAGACCGCCAGGCAGAGCCAGCCGAACACCCGGGCGGCCGTCCCGTGCCCGCCGTGCAGCAGGTTGCCCACCGGGTAGGCCAGGTAGATCGTCCACAGCAGCATCCAGCTGACCTTGACCAGCAGCTGCCGCCTGGTCTCGATCGGCGAGCCCGGGACGGTCATGAACGACGTGCGCGCCGGACCCGCCTCCGGCTGCTCGTCGGATCGGCGGGTCTGGCGCGGCTCGGTCATGCCGGTCATCATGCCTGGCGGGTGTCGCGGCGGTACAGCGCCGCCGCGGCGACGACGAACACCGCGAGGAAGGCGGCCAGCCCGGCGACCGCGCCGGTGTCCAGGGAGTGCCCGGGCTGGGTGAACGCGGCCAGCTGGTTGTACAGGTACACCGGGTTGAACCGGGCGAACTTCTCCAGCGAGCCGCTCACCGGGAACCACGTCCCGCCGAACAGCGCCATCACCATGTAGGTGATCATCACGATGGTCTGCACCGAGTCCGGCGCCGCCGCGTACCCGAGCGCGACCCCGAGCGCCGCGAACACGAAGCTGCCCAGCCACAGCGCCGCCGCCAGACCGGCCCACTGCGCCGCACCGAGCGACACGCCCTGGACCGCGCCGAGCGCGAAGACCACCAGGATCGCCGGCAGCGTGGTCACCGAGCTCGCGGCGATCTTGCCGAGGGTGTACGCCCGGCCGGGCAGCGCGGTGAGCCGCAGCTGGCGCACCCAGCCGCTCTTGCGCTCCAGCGAGATCCGCTGCGCGCTGCCGGTGAGCACCGCGCCGACCGCGCCGAAGGTGGCCATCGAGACCATGAAGTAGGTCTTCGCCGACAGGCCGCCGGCCAGTGGGGAGGAGCCGTAGGCGTGGGTGAAGAAGAAGTACATCAGCGCCGGGAAGGCGATGGTGAAGACCAGGTAGCGCCGGTTGCGGAAGGTCCGCAGGATCTCCAGCCGGATCAGGGTGGTCATCGCACGGTCTCCTTCGCGTCCTCGCGCTGGTCCTGCGCGCCGGTGATGGTCAGGAAGGCCTGTTCCAGGCCGAGGCCGGTGACTTCCAGCCCGCGCGGGTACAGGCCCGCCCGGTAGAGCCCGGCGACGCTGGCGTCGGCGTCCGCGGTGCGGATCCGGACGGTCCGCACGCCCGGCACCCGGGCGGTGACGTCCAGGGACTGCACGCCCGGCAGCAGGCGCAGCACGCCTTCGTCGAACTCCCCGTCCGCGTCGTGGAGTTCGAAGGCGACCCGACGGGCTCCGGCGCGCGCCTTGATCTCGGCGGAGCTGCCGTCGGCGATCAGCCGGCCCCGGTGCAGGACGAGGACGCGGTCGGCGATCGAGTCCGCCTCCTCCAGGTAGTGGGTGGCGAACAGCACCGTGCGCCCGGCGTCGGCCTGCGCCCGCATGCTCGCCCAGAACGCCTGCCGGACGGTGACGTCCATGCCGGTGGTGGGCTCGTCCAGCACGATCAGGTCGCTGTCTCCCGCGATCGCGAGCGCGAAGCGGACCCGCTGTTCCTGGCCGCCGGACAGCTTGTCCGCCCGGCGCTCGGCCAGTTCGGTGATCCCGGCGTCGGCCAGCACCTCCTCGACCGACCGGCCGCGCGGGTGCACGTCGCGGGCGAGCTCGACCAGTTCGCGGACCTTGACGTCGGCCATCAGCCCGCCGCTCTGCAGCATCGCGCCGACCCGGCCGGCCGCGATCGCCTCCCGCGGGGTGCCGCCGAACAGCGTGACGCTGCCCTGGTCGGGCTGGCGCAGGCCGAGCAGCAGGTCAAGGCTGCTGGACTTGCCGGCGCCGTTCGGGCCGAGCAGGGCGACGGTCTCGCCCGGGCGCAGCACGAGGTTGAGGTCGTCCACGGCGCGCACCCGCCCGTAGCTCTTGCCGACGCCGCGGAAGGCGGCCACTTCGGTGCTCATCGTCCCGTTCTTCTCCCCTGGTGGTGTCGCGCCCGTGGTCGCGATCGGTGTCGCGATCGGTGTCGTTCGCACCACCTCAGAGTCCCGTGCGGGCGGGGTGCGGCGGCAGTGTCCGCCGTCGTGCCTTCGGTATGACGGATGTCATGGCTGCGGCCGGTACCCGGGTCAGGGGTACCGGCCGCACGACCGCAGGTCAGGCTGGGTGTCAGAGGCCCAGCGCGCGCTTCACGAAGTCGACCTGGAGCAGCAGCAGGTTCTCCGCGACCTCCTCCTGCGGCGTCATGTGCGTGACACCGGACAGCGGCAGCACGGTGTGCGGGCGGCCGGCCGCGAGCAGCGCGGAGGACAGCCGCAGGGTGTGCGCGGCGACCACGTTGTCGTCCGCCAGCCCGTGGATGATCATCAGCGGCCGCTCCAGCCCGGCGGCGTAGCCGGTCAGCGAGTTGGCCGCGTACACCTCGGGCCGCTCGGCCGGGTGGCCGAGGTAGCGCTCGGTGTAGTGGGTGTCGTACAGCTCCCAGTCGGTCACCGGCGCGCCGGCGACGGCCGCGTGGAAGACGTCGGGGCGGCGCAGCACGGCGAGCGCGGAGAGGTAGCCGCCGTACGACCAGCCGCGGATGGCGACCCGGCCGAGGTCCAGCGGGAACTCCTCGGCGAGCGCCTGCAACGCGTCGGCCTGGTCGTCGAGGGTGGCCCCGGCGAAGTCGAAGGCGATGGACTTCTCCCAGGCCGGGCTGCGGCCGGGGGTGCCGCGCCCGTCGGCGACGACCACGGCGAAGCCCTGGTCGGCGAACCACTGCGAGTTGAGGTGCGGGTTGTGCGCCTGGACGACGCGCTGGCCGTGCGGGCCGCCGTACGGGTCCATCAGGACGGGCAGCAGGCCGTCCCGCTCGCGGTCGTAGCCGGTGGGCAGGAAGACCGCGGCCGGGATGCGGCGCTCGCCGGCGAAGCGGAACACCGGGCGGGCGGTGATGACCGGGGTCTCGGCGTAGGAGGCGATGGTGGCGACGTCGTCGACGACCACGCCTTCGGGCAGGTCGCGGGCGACCTGGACGAGGGTGCCGGGCAGGTCGGGCTCGGCGGTGGCGCGCACGGTGATCCCGCCCGCGTGCACGGCGCTGGTGACGGAGGTGAACGGACGACCGTTGGCGGACTCCCAGCCGAGCCGCTTGCCGTCGTGGCTGATCCGGCCGACGGCGATCCAGCCGGGCTCGGGGTCGGTCTCCGCGGCGCCGCCGGAGGCGGTGAACAGCACCTCGGCGTCGGTGACGGCGACCACCGAGCGCAGGTGCAGGTCGGCCCCGGTGACGGCCTGGTCGCCGATCACCAGCGCCCGCACGCCGCCCTCGTCGGAGATCCGGACCAGCTTGCCGTCCGGGGTCCAGGCCGGGACGCCCTGGAACAGCTCCAGCCAGGCGTCGTCGCGCTCCTCGAACAGCACCTCGGTGGCGCCGGTGGCCACGTCGAGGCCGAGGACCAGCTGGCTGCGCTGGTCGCGGGCCTGGACGAGCAGCAGCGGCACGCCGCCCGCGGACCAGTGCACCCGGGCGAGGTACGGGAAGGCCGTGCGGTCCCAGACCACCTCGGTGCGGCCGCCGTCCAGGTCGAGCACCCAGAGGCCGACCTCGGCGTCGGCGGTGCCGGCGGCCGGGTAGGCGACCTCGGCGGGCTCGCGCTGCGGGTTGGCCGGGTCGGCGATCCACCAGCGGCGCACCGGGGTGTCGTCGGCGCGCTCGACCAGCAGCCGGTCGCCGTCGGGGGACCACCAGAAGCCCCGGTCGCGGCTCATCTCCTCCTGGGCGATGAACTCGGCCTGCCCCCAGGTGACGTTCGGGCCGTCGGGCTCGGCGAGCACCCGGTCGGCGGTGCCGTCGGCGCGGGTGAGGCGCAGTTCGCCGGCGGTGTTGGCGTAGGCGACGTGGCTGCCGTCCGGGGAGACCCGCGGGTCCAGCAGCGGGCCCTGGGCGGGCAGTTCAGCGGTGGCGCCGGTGGCCAGGTCGGCGGTGAACAGCCGGCCGGAGAGGGCGAAGGCGGCCAGCCGGCCGGCCGCGTCCAGGGCGTAGCCGACGATGCCGGCCGAGCCTTCGCGGCTGCGCTCGCGGCGGGCCTTCTCGGCGGGCGAGAGGTCCTCCTCGCCGCCGCCGAGCAGCACGGCCGGGTCGGCGGCGATCCGCTCCTCGCCGGTGGCGGTGTCGAGGGTCCAGAGCAGGTTGGCCCGGTCGCCGCCCGATCGGGAGCGCAGGAAGACGACCCGCGAGCCGTCCGGTGCGACGGAGAAGGAGCGGGGCGCGCCGACGGTGTAGCGCAGGGTCCGCGCGTACTGCCGGGGGAAGGTGTCCGCAGGGGTGTGGGAGGTCATGGCACCAGACCCTACGACGCCGTACTCCCGCTGCCGGGCGCCGGTGATCACTCGTTCGGAGCATCGTTCCCGAGTACGCCCCAAAGGCGCCCATACCCCCTCCGACCGGCCCATGCGCCCTACGAGTGCCTCCGTACCCCGGCGTGTGGAGACTCACCGAATGTAATGCTCCCCTTACTCATCGGGTATGACTGGTCGGGCGAGTGATCGTCGGGCCCGTCCCGGCCACGGTCGCCCGACCGCAAGTCCCGTACGGTCCCACCGTCACCCTCCCCAGGGGGTGGCGCACCCGAGAAGGGGTGTGAGCCGACATGGCTTTGTCCGTCTCCGCAGCCATGCTGATGCTGGTCATCGTGGTGGTACTGATCCGCCGCTCCGGGCTGAAGCTCGCGCACGCGATCATCTGCGCGCTGCTCGGCTTCTACCTGGCGTCCAGCTCGATCGCGCCGTCGATCAGCCAGGTCACCAGCAACCTCGCCGGGATGATCAACGGCCTGAAGCTCTGACCCCGCCACGGCGGTCGTTAGGCTTCCTCCCATGACCGCGACTACCGGCCGCCGCCTGCTCCTGGTGCACGCCCACCCCGACGACGAGTCGATCGGCAACGGCGCCACCATGGCCCGGTACGCCGCCGAGGGCGCCCAGGTCACCCTGGTGACCTGCACCCTCGGCGAGGGCGGCGAGGTGATCCCGCCCGGGCTGGCCCATCTGACGGCCGATCGGGAAGGCACCCTCGGCGCGTACCGGATCGGCGAGCTGACCGCGGCGATGCGCGCGCTCGGCGTCACCGACCTCCGCTTCCTCGGCGGCCCTGGCCGCTACCGCGACTCCGGGATGATGGGCCTGCCCGACAACGACGTGCCCGGCTGCTTCTGGCGGGCCGACCTCGACGAGGCGGCCGGCCACCTGGTCGCGGTGGTCCGCGAGGTCCGGCCGCAGGTGCTGGTCACCTACGACGAGAACGGCGGCTACGGGCACCCGGACCACATCCAGGCGCACCGGGTCGCGATGCGCGCGTACGAGCTGGCGGCCGATCCGGCGCACCGCCCGGAGCTGGGCCCGGCCTGGCGGATCGCCAAGGTGTACTGGAACCGGATGCCCCGCTCGGTGATCGAGGCCGGGCTCGCCGAGACCGCCGCCCGGGCGTCCTTCCCCGGGACGGCCCGGCCCGCCGACGTTCCCGGGGTGGTGGCCGACGAGGTGGTCACCACCGTGCTGGACGGCTCCGCGTACGCCGGGCGCAAGGCCGCCGCGATGGCCGCGCACGCCACTCAGATCACCGTGGACGGCGCCTTCTTCGCGCTCTCCAACGACCTCGGCCAGCCGCTGGTCGCCACCGAGTACTACCAGCTGGTACGCGGCCAGGCCGGGCCGGAGCGGCCCGAGGACGACCTGTTCGCGGGGCTGTCGCCCGCCGCCGACCCGCTGCCCACCGCCACCGCCACCGCCACCGCCGAGGAGAGCGTCCGATGACCGAGCCCGCCGCCGCCCGGCCGCCGCGCCGCTCGTTCCCGGCGGCCGTCCTCGGCACCCGCGGGGAACGGCTGGCCGAGCCTCAGCCCCCGCGCGCCACCCGGATCGCGGCCTACGTCCTGTTCTTCCTGCTGGGTGTCGCGGTGTCGGTCTGCGGATCCTTCGTGCAGGCCTTGTGGCCGCCCGTGGGGGTCCTGCTGGCGCTCGCGGCGACCGGCGCCACCTTCTACGGCGGCCTACGGGTCACCGGCACCCGGCTGGGCGCGGCACTGCCCGCGGCCGGCTGGTTCATGGCGATGCTGCTGGTGATCGTGCCCCGGCCGGAGGGCGACAACGTGCTGTGGTCCAACGCCACCTCGCTCGGCTGGCTGTTCGGCGGCTCGGTCCTGGGCGTGATCTGCGCCACCCTGCCGACCCGCGGCAGCTGGTTCCCGGGCGTGCCCGGCCCGCCGCGCTGAACCCGCCCGCGGGGCACGTACGCACCGCGCACGACGCGCAGTCAGGAGCGCGCGGCCGTACTCTCATACCGGAGGAACCGGACGTATCAGGATCTGTCCGAAGCCGTTCGCCGCTCTGTTCTTCCCAGTATGGTGGTCCCGCAGAACGCCGTACCCGACCGCCGCCCGCCCAGGCCCGGCGACCACGAACCGCGGTCGCGCCGCACGGCCCGCCCGCGAACCCGGAGCAGAGCAGCATTGAGCAGCCGCGAATCTGACAACGCCCACCCGACGCCCCGGCGTACGGGTCCGGACGCCTACCCGTCGGGCACCCCGCCCTACGGCACACCGGGGCTCCCGGGCGGCGACCGGGCCGGTGCCGCCCAGGGCGCCGCGTCGGGCGGCGAGGACGACGGCCCGAAGACCGAGACCACCCTGACGACCCGGGTCCGGATCAACATCCCCGGGTCGCGCCCGATCCCGCCGGTCGTGGTCCGCAGCACCGTCAAGAACGAGGACGGCCCGGGCGAGGAGGCCCCGGCGGCCGTCCCCGAGCCGGGCGGCCCGCGGCACCGGTCCGCGCCCTCCTCCCCCGTCCTCGGGGTGATGGAGGGCGGCGCCCGCACGGCCACCCCGCCGGAACTGCCGCCGGAGTGGCAGGTCCCGCCGATCCCGCCGGCGACGTCCGAGGCCGAGTCCACCGGCGCCTGGTTCCGGCCCCGGCAGAAGAAGGCCGAGCCGGCGCCGACCGCCGTACCGGCCGGTGCCCCGAACACCCCGGGCGCGCCGGAGGCCCCGGCCGCGCCCGCCGCCGCCGAGCCCCGGCCGACGGCCGCCCCGGCCCCCGGCGCCCGCCCGAACGGTGCCCGCCCCGCCCAGGGCGCGGCCCGTCCGAACGGCCGACCGGTGCCCGCCCAGGCCCAGGCCCCGAACCCGGCCCCGAATCCGAACGGTGCGCCGTTCCCCGCCGGCCCCGGTGCGCAGGCCCCGGCGGAGGAGCCCGGCGTGTACGAGGCCGCCTCCCCCTTCGCGCCGCCCACCGCCGACCCGTTCGCCCCGATGGCGCCCACGGCCGGAGCCCGCGGCCGGCGCGACGACCGCCCGCAGCAGGACGCCCAGCAGAACGGCGGCCGGCGCAACGGCCGGCAGTCCGACGGACGGCCGCAGCAGGGCCCGCGCCCGGGCGCCCGCCCGCAGGGCCCGGCGGCCGGCGCGACGGACCCGGAGGACACCTCGGTCGACGGCTTCGAGCCGATCCGCGAGGGCACCCCGCCGCCCGCCGCCATACCGGGCCTGCCGCAGAACGGCGCCGCGCACGGCGGCGAAGTCCGCCCGCAGCCCGGCCTGTTCGCCTCGGCCCCGGCCGGTGCCGACCCGTTCGCCGCCCAGCGCCCCGCCGCACCGGGCCAGGACGCCTTCGCCCACCCGGCCCCCGGCGGGCTCTTCCCCGGCGCCCCCGGTACCGCCCCCGGGCACCCGCAGCAGCCCGGACCGGACCCGGAGGCCACCGAGTTCACCCCGCTGCCGACCCCCGCCCCGGGCCCCCGGCCCGCACCGCAGCCGGCCAGGACCGAGTCCGCGCCCGCGCCCGCGCCCGCCAAGACCAAGGGCAAGGCCAAGCCGAAGGCCAGCGCCGGCAAGAAGCTGGTCAAGCTGGGCGTGTACGGCGTCGGCTTCGTGCTGTTCCTCGGCGCCGCCGCGTACGGCACCGGCCTGATGCTCAACCAGTCCGACATCCCCAAGGGCACCGTGGTGCTCGGCACCGACATCGGCGGCAACAGCCGCGACCAGGCGATCCACCAGCTCGACGAGACCGTCGGCAAGACCGGCCAGCAGCCGCTCAAGCTGAAGGTCGGCGACCAGGCGCTGAACCTCGACCCGACCGTCGCCGGGCTGAGCTTCGACACCACGGGCACCGTGGACGGCCTCGCCCAGCACAGCTACAGCCCGGTCGACGTCATCAAGTCGCTGAAGGGCGGCACCAAGGCGGTCGCACCGGACGTCAAGGTGGACCGGGCCAAGCTCAAGGCCGCCCTGGACACCCTGGCCTCCGGCTCGGGCCAGGGCCTTCAGGAGGGCTACGTCAAGTTCGCCGACAACGGCGACCCGGTCGTGGTGCCCGGCCGGGCCGGCCAGGCCGTCGACTCGGCGAGCGCCCTCGACGTGGTCGAGCAGGCCTACCGCGACCGCGCCGCCGGCAAGCCCGAGCAGCCGATCGCGCTCGCCGTGACGGCCGCCCAGCCCAAGGTCTCCCCGCAGGCCCTGCAAGCCGCCGCGGACAGCCTCGGCAAGTCCGCGCTCAACGGCAACGTGTACGTCCTGGCCGGCGCCAAGAAGTGGATCTTCGGCAAGCAGGTCGCCGCCAAGACGCTCACGCTCGTCCCGGACGCCTCCGGCAAGATCGTGCCCAAGTGGGACCTCGACGCGCTGAACGGCCAGCTGGGCAGCGTGTTCGACAAGGTGAAGGTCAAGAAGAACGGCCAGAGCGCCGCGATCACCCCGCAGGACGTCGCGGACGCCGTCACCTCGCTGCTCGACAAGACCGGCGAGAAGGACCGCACCTTCAAGTTCACCGTCGCCTGAGCAGCGACCGCACCGATCGGGGGGCGGGCCGGCATCCGGCCCGCCCCTCGACAACTCCCCCTCCCGGTCAGCAAGATGTGACGCCACACCTTCCGCCACAGCCACCTCGGGGAGCACGCCGATGAGCCGCCGCCTCCAGCACCGGACGGCTCTGCTCGCCGGTCTCACCGCCCTGTCGCTCTCACTGACGCTCTGTTCGTGCGCCTCCGGCCAGGGCGGCGCCGCCGCGGACGGGCCGTCCGCCACCGGGGCCCCCAAGCTCACCTCGATCGACGTCAACCCGCGCGAGCGCTCCCAGCTGCGCCAGGGCGGCACCCTGCACCTGGCGATCGCCCAGTTCTCCCGCCAGTGGTCGCCGATCCAGACCGACGGCAGCGAGTCCTCGACGATCAGCGTCAGCAAGCCGCTGCTGCCGACCTTCTTCCGCTCCGACGCGGCCGGCACCCAGACCGCCAACCCGGCCTACCTGCAAGACGCCCACGCGGAGCTGCGGGACGGCCGGCAGGTCGTCGTCTGGACGCTCAACCCGAAGGCCCACTGGTCCGACGGCACCCCGATCACCTGGCGCGACCTCGAAGCCAACTGGCGGGCGCTGAACGGGAAGGACCCGGCCTACCGGCCCGCCAGCAACACCGGCTTCGAACAGGTCTCCTCGGTCGAGCGGGGCAAGGACGACTTCCAGGCGGTGATGACCTTCGACCGGCCGTTCTCCGAGTGGCAGTCGATGTTCAACGGCGCCGCCAACGCCCCGCTGCTGCCCGCGAGCCGGCTCGCCACCCCGGAGCTGTTCAACTCCGCCTACCTGGACGCGCTCCCGGTCACCGCCGGCCCGTTCAAGGTCGAACGGATGGACCGCGCCGCCCAGACCATCACGCTGGTCGCCGACCCCGCCTGGTGGGGCGACAAGCCGCTGCTGGACCGGATCGTCTTCCACGCCATGCTGCCCAACGCCATGGCCCCCGCCTTCGCCAAGGGCGAGATCGACCTCTTCAACAACGGCCCGGACGTCGCCGGCTACCAGACCATCAAGAGCACCAAGGGCGCCGCCGTCCGCCGGGCCGGCGGGCCCGACTTCCGCCAGCTCACCCTCAACGCCCGCACCCCGGCGCTCAGCGACGCGACCGTCCGCCAGGCCGTCTTCCAGGCCATCAACCGGGACGCCGTCATCCGCTCCGACCTGAACGGCCTGGACTGGCCAGCCGCCCCGCTCAACAACCACCTGCTGGTCGCCAACCAGAACGCCTACCGGGACAACTCCCTCGGCCTCAGCCGCTACGACCCCGCCGAGGCCGCCCGCAAGCTGGACGCGGCCGGCTGGCGGCTCGACGGCGACGTCCGCAAGCGCAACGGCCGCGAGCTGAACCTGCGGATGGTCATCCCGGCCGGCGTCACCCAGGCGCAGAGCGAGGCCGACAGCGCCACCAGGACGCTCAAGGACGTCGGCGTCAAGGTCACCACGGTCACCTCCGCCGCCAACGAGTTCTTCGACAAGTACGTCAACCGCGGCGACTTCGACATCACCGCGTACTCGCTGCTCGGCACGCCCTTCCCGGCCAGCGGCAACCGCGCCGACTTCGTCCAGAACGGCGGCACCAACCACGTCGGCACGGGCAGTCCGGCGGTGGACGCCGCCCTCGACCGGGCCGCCGCCGCACCCGACGCGGCCACCGCCTCCGAGGCGATCAACCAGGCCGACGGCGAGCTGTGGAAGGTGGCCGGCGTGCTGCCGCTCTACCAGCGCCCGCAGCTGTACGGCGCCCGCGCCAACCTCGCCAACATCGGCGCCCAGGGGCTGTCCGACATCGTCTGGGAGAACGTCGGCTTCGAGCGGTAGACGGCGGCGCCCCGGCGCCCTCAGCCGTGCAGGGTCTCCCGCCAGAAGTGGCAGGCACTGCGACGGCCGGGCAGCTCGGCGCCCTCGGCGTCCACCATCGGCACCAGCGGCGGGAGTTCGCTCAGGCAGCGGTCCTGCACCCGGTCGCAGCGCGGGTTGAACGCGCAGCCCTGCGGGATCTCCAGGAGGCTGGGCGGCAGGCCCTTGATGGCGTGGAGGTTCTGCCCCTTCTGGTCCAGCCGCGGGATCGAGTCGAGCAGTCCCCGGGTGTACGGGTGGGCGGGGCGCGCGTACAGGTCGCGCACCGGGGCCGTCTCGACGATCCGGCCCGCGTACATCACCGCGATCGTGTCCGCGACGTCGGCGACCACGCCGAGGTCGTGGGTGATCAGGATCAGCCCCATGTGGAACTCGTGCTGCAACTCGGCCAGCAGGTCCATCACCTGGGCCTGCACGGTGACGTCCAGCGCGGTGGTGGGCTCGTCCGCGATGATCAGGTCCGGCTCCATGGAGAGCGCCATGGCGATCATGATGCGCTGGCGCATGCCGCCGGAGAACTGGTGCGGGTAGTCACCGACGCGCTGCCTGGCCGCCGGGATCCGCACCCGGTCCATCAGCTCGACGGCCCTCTCCCTGGCCTCCTTGCGGCTGGCGCCGCGGTGCACCTGGAACATCTCGCCGAGCTGGTACCCCACGCTGAGCACCGGGTTGAGCGAGGACAGTGCGTCCTGGAAGATCATCGCGATCTTCTGGCCCCGGACGAACCGCCGGGCCCTGGAGCCCATGGTCAGCAGGTCCTCGCCGCGGTAGAGGATCCGCCCGCCGGTGATCCGCCCGGGCGGCGTGTCCAGGATGCCCATGATCGCCTGCGCGGTCACCGACTTGCCCGAACCGGACTCACCCAGCACCGCCAGCGTCTCCCCGGCCGACACCGAGTAGCTCACCCCGTTGACGGCCCTGGCCACGCCGTCCCGGGTACGGAACTCGACGTGCAGGTCGTCGACCTCCAGCAGCGGGGTCCCGGGCACCAGGTTCTCCCGACCGCCGCCAATCACCTCCACCATGTCCATCCGAGCAGCCCTCCCCCAGCGCAGCGGCGAGCACCTGTACGCGCAGAGCAACTATCAACGACCCGACCCCACTTGCGGAATCGCGCGGCACGTCTCTTTTCCATCACAAGAAAGGGCGCACCCCCGGTGCGGGGGCGCGCCCTGGGTCTCGCGAGCCGCTAATCGGGCTCGATACCGCCCTGCCCGACCTCGCGCTCCGCCGCGCCCTGCCCGATTTCGCGCTCCGCCGCGAAGTGACACGCCGAGTCGTGCCGGGCCGCCCCGCCCAGCCAGGACGGCGAGGCGAGCAGCGGGATCTCGGCCGCGCAGCGGTCCTGCGCCTTCCAGCAGCGGGTGCGGAAGCGGCAGCCGGACGGCGGGTTGGCCGGCGAGGGCACGTCCCCGGTGAGCACGATCCGGTCCCGCGACTCCCGGGCCGTCGGGTCCGGCACGGGGACGGCGGAGAGCAGCGCCTGGGTGTACGGGTGGGTGGCGTGGTCGTAGATCTCGGCATCGCTGCCGATCTCGACCATCTTGCCGAGGTACATCACGCCGACCCGGTCCGAGATGTGCCGGACGATGGAGAGGTCGTGCGCGATGAACATGTACGAGAGGTTGAACTCCCCCTGCAGCTTGTCCAGCAGGTTGATCACCTGCGCCTGCACCGACACGTCCAGCGCGGAGACCGGCTCGTCACAGATGATGATCTCCGGCCTGAGCGCCAACCCCCTTGCGATGCCGATGCGCTGGCGCTGCCCGCCGGAGAACTGGTGCGGATAGCGGTTGATGTACTCGGGGTTGAGCCCGACCACGTCCAGCAGGTCCTGGACGGCCTTGCGGCGGTCCCCCTTGGGCGCCACCTCGGGGTGGATCTCGAACGGCTCCCCGATGATGTCGCCGACCGTCATGCGCGGGTTCAGCGAGGTGTACGGGTCCTGGAACACCATCTGGATGTTCCGGCGGACGGCCTTCAGCGCCGACCCGGACAGCCGGGAGATCTCCTCGCCCTTGTAGCGGACCGATCCCCCGGTGGCCGGCTCCAGGTTCATCAGCACCTTGGCCAGCGTGGACTTCCCGCAGCCGGACTCGCCGACGACGCCCAGCGTCTCGCCCTGCCTCAGGTCGAAGGAGACCCCGTCGACGGCCTTCACGGCGCCGACCTGCTTCCTGAACAGCACGCCCTTGGTCAGCGGGAAGTGCTTGACCAGGTCCCGGACTTCGAGGATCGGCTCGCCGCGCGGCACTTCCTGGGCGAAGGCGGCCTCCTCCGGCACCGCGGCGCCCAGTGCGGTGGACCCGTTAGCGGCCATGGAGGGTCTCCTTCCAGAAGAAGCAGGCGCTGCCCCGCCCGGCCAGCGGGGCGCCGTCGTCCTCGGCGACCGGGTACAGCTCCGGCACCTCGGCCCGGCAGCGGTCCTGCGCCCGCGGGCAGCGCGGGTTGAAGGCGCAGCCCTGGGGGATCCGCAGCAGGTTGGGCGGCAGGCCCTTGATGGCGTAGAGCTCCTGGCCCTTCTGGTCCAGCCGCGGGATGGAGTCCAGCAGGCCGCGGGTGTACGGGTGCGCGGGGCGCGCGTACAGCTCGTGCACCGGGGCGGTCTCGACGATCCGGCCCGCGTACATCACGGCGATCTTGTCGGCGACGTCGGCGACCACGCCGAGGTCGTGGGTGATCAGGATCAGGCCCATGTTGTACTCCGCCTGGAGCTCCGCGAGCAGGTCCATCACCTGCGCCTGGACGGTGACGTCCAGCGCGGTGGTGGGCTCGTCCGCGATGATCAGGTCCGGTTCCAGGGCCAGCGCCATGGCGATCATGATGCGCTGGCGCATGCCGCCGGAGAACTGGTGCGGGTAGTCGTTCACCCGCTGCTTGGCCGCCGGGATCCGCACCCGGTCCATCAGCTCGACGGCCCTGTCCTTGGCCTCCTTGCGGGACGCCCCCCGGTGGGCGCGGAACATCTCGCCGAGCTGGAAGCCCACCGTCAGCACCGGGTTGAGCGAGGACAGCGCGTCCTGGAAGATCATCGCGATCTTCTGGCCGCGGATCCTGCGCCGCTCCTCGTTGCCCATCTTCAGCATGTCCCGACCGCGGAAGCGGATCTCCCCGCGCGGGATCCGGGCCGGCGGCATGTCCAGGATGCCCATGATCGCCTGCGCGGTCACCGACTTGCCCGAACCGGACTCGCCGAGCACCGCGAGCGTCTCCCCCGCCCGGACGCTGTAGTCGACCCCGTTGACCGCCTTGGCCACGCCGTCCCGGGTGACGAACTCGACGTGCAGGTCACGGACGTCGAGCAGCGGCCCCTCGTACGACGCGGCCCGCTCGGACCTGCTGGCGTCCACAGCTGTACTCACGTTGCGCTCCCCTCGCTCAGCGAAGCTTCGGGTCGAGGGCGTCGCGCACCGCGTCGCCCAGCATGATGAAGGCCAGCACGGTGACGGAGAGCGCCACGGCCGGGAAGAACAGCACGTACGGCGCCGTCCGGATCACCTTCTGGGCGGAGGAGATGTCGATGCCCCAGGAGATGGTCGGGTCCTGCAGACCGATGCCGAGGAAGCTCAGCGTCGCCTCGGTGGCGATGTAGCCGCCGAGCGCGATGGTGGCGACGACGATCACGGGGGCGATGGCGTTCGGCAGGATGTGCCGGAACATCAGCCGCCCCGTCCCGGCGCCGAGCGCCCGGCCAGCCACCACGTAGTCGGACTGTTTGACGGTCAGCACGGCGCCGCGCATGACGCGGGCGATCTGGGTCCAGCCGAGGAAGGCCAGCGCGATGACCACGCTCCACACCGTGCGGGTGGTGAAGGCGTTCAGCAGCACCAGGGCGCCGAGCAGCAGCGGGAGGCCGAAGAAGATGTCGGTGATCCGGGAGATCACCGCGTCGACGGCGCCGCCGAAGTAGCCGGCGACCATGCCGGCCAGTCCGCCGAGCACGGTGACCGCCAGGGTCACGCAGATGCCGACGGTGATCGAGGCGCGGGCGCCGTACACCACCCGGGCGTAGATCGACCGGCCCTGCCCGTCGTAGCCGAACCAGCCGGCGCCGAAGAAGTCCGTCCAGTTCGGCCGCCTGAGGTAGTCGTGCACCAGGTCGGCCTTGCGCGGGTCGGCGTCGGTGAACGCCCAGGGGAAGACCGCCATGACGACCAGCAGCAGGATCAGCACCGCGGAGATCAGGAAGATCGGCCGCCGGCGCAGGTCCCGCCAGGCGTCGCCCCACAGGCTGCGGGCCTCCTCCCGCTTGGCCGGGTCGGGCTCGACCAGGGTCTCCTGCTCGACCGCCATGCCCTGCTCCCCGGCGTAGTCGAGGTGTGAGACCCCGGGCTTGGGGTGCGGCTCGTAGGAGTTCTCGTCGTGGACGTCAGGCATAGCGGATCCTCGGGTCCAGGACCGCGTAGAGCAGGTCGACGAGCAGGCTGGCGACCAGGTAGACGATCACCAGGACGGTCACGATGCCGACCACGGTGGGGCCTTCCTTCTGGTTGATCGCCCGGTACAGGACGTTGCCGACGCCCTGCACGTTGAAGATGCCCTCGGTGACGATCGCCCCGCCCATCAGGGCGCCGAGGTCGGTGCCGAGGAAGGTGACCACCGGGATCAGCGAGTTGCGCAGCAGGTGGCGGGAGATGACGGTCCGCCGGGGCAGCCCCTTGGCGACCGCCGTGCGGATGTAGTCGGCCCGCAGGTTCTCGCCGATGGACGTCCGGGTGAGCCGGGCGACGTACGCGAGCGAGAGCGAGCCCAGCACGATCGCGGGCAGGATCAGCTGGGAGAGGTCGGTGGAGTCCTGCACCGTCGGGGTGACCCAGCCGAGGTTGGTGGCGAAGATCGTCTGCGCGATGTAGGCCAGCACGAAGACCGGGATCGAGATCACCACCAGGGTGAGGATCAGCACCAGGGTGTCCTGGACGCTGCCGCGCCGGAGGCCGGAGGCCATACCCAGGGCGAGGCCGAGGACCACTTCGAAGACGAAGGCCATCAACGCGAGCCGGATGGTGACCGGGAAGGCGGTCGCCATGATCTCGGAGACGGGGCGGCCGGTGAAGCTCGTCCCGAAGTCCCCCTGGAAGAGGTTCCCCATGTAGTGCAGGTACTGCTTCCAGACCGGCTGGTCCAGGAAGTACTTGTGCTTGATGCTGGCCACGATGGCCGGGTCGGCGGCCTTCTCGCCGAACAGCGCCGACACCGGGTCGCCCGGCAGCGTGTAGACCATCAGGAAGATCAGCAGCGTGGTGCCAAAGAACACCGGGATCATCTGCAGCACCCGCCGCAGCACGTAACTGCCCATCCGAGCCTCCTTCCTAGACGTGCCCTGGGTGCACGGCCGGCCGGGGACGGTCGGCCGGGAGGGCCGGGCCCCGCCCTCCGTGCGGGAAGGGCGGGGCCGGCGCGAGGGGTCGGGGGATCAGCCCTTGACCTCGACCTGGGTCCAGGCCGGGTTTCCGAAGGAGTCGAACTTCACGTTCTGCACCTTGGTCGAGTAACCCGAGTTGGTGCGGTAGTACCAGAGCGGGATAGCCGGCATCCCGCTCGGCAGCACCGCCTCGGCCTGCTGGTAGCCGGTCACCGTGTCGGCGACGCTGGCGGCCTCGTCGGCCTTGGTGGCCGCCTGGTCGAACTGCGGGTTGCTGTAGCCGAAGTCGTTGGACGCGGCGCCGGTGCGGTACACGTCGGACAGGAAGTTGGCGTTCAGCGGGTAGTCCTGCACCCAGCCGGTGCGGAAGGCGCCGTTGACCTGGTGCCCGGTGATCGCGGCGCGCGCGGTCTTGAAGTCGGGCTTCGGGTCGCCGAGGCACTCGACGCCGGTGCTCTGCCGGATCGAGTTGCAGACCGCGTCGACCCACTCCTTGTGGCCGCCGTCGGAGTTGTAGGTGATCAGCAGCTTGTTGCCGGGGACGCCGCCGCCGTCGCTGATCAGCTGCTTGGCCTTGGCGGGGTCGAACTTGCAGAAGTCGCCGCAGGCGCCGTCCTTGTAGCCCTCGACGCCCTCGGCCACCCAGGCGGTGGCCGGCTTGCGGGAGTTCTGCAGCACCGTCTTGGTGATGGTGTCGCGGTCGATCGCCATGGACAGGCCCTGGCGCACCTTGGCCTTGTCGGGCGCGGCCCAGTCGGCCTGGTAGAGGGTGAAGCCGATGTTCTGGATGGCGCCCTGCGGGGCGTCGATCGCCCGGTCTCCGAGGTCGCTCTTGTACGTCGCCAGCGCGGACGGCGGCACCTGGTCCATCACGTCCAGGTTGCTGGACTGGAGGTCGGCGTAGGCGGCCTCGGACGTGGTGTACATCTTGAAGACGATGCCGCCGTTCTTCGGCTTGTCGACGCCCTGGTAGTCCGGGAAGGCCTTGGTGACGACCTCGGTGTTGTGGTTCCAGCTGACGAACTGGTAGGGGCCGTTGCCCACCGGCTTCTGCCCGTACCCGGTCGGGTCGTTGAAGAAGGCGTCCGGCAGCGGGGAGAAGGCGATGTAGCCGAGCTTGTACTCGAAGTACGAGACCTTGTTGCTGAGCTTGACGGTGAAGTGCAGGTCGTCGACCACGGTCAGGCCGGACATCTTGGTCGCGGTCGGCTGGCCGCTGCCGGGGTGGACGTCCTGGTACCCCTCGATGTCGGAGAACCAGGAGCTGTTGATCTGGTTGTTGCTGGTGGTCGCGCTCCAGTTCCAGGAGTCCACGAAGTTCTTGGCGTGCACCGGCGTGCCGTCGTGGAACTTCCAGCCGTCCTTCAGCGTGACGTCGAAGGTCTGGGAGTCGCTGGTGTCGATCTTGTCGGCGACCTGCATCCGGATCTTGGCGGTGGCGGGGTCGTAGTCGACCAGCCCCTTGAAGAGGTTCTGGATGATGCGACCGCCGCCGACCTCGTTCGCGTTGGCCGGCTGCAGCGGGTTCTGCGGCTCACTGCTCTGGTAGCTGAAGCTCTTGCTGCTGTCCGACGAGCTGTTGCTGCTTCCGCCGCCGCCGCTGCTGCACCCGGTGGCCACCAGGGCCACGGATGTCGCAGCGGCGAGGACCCAGCGAGCACGGGCGGCTACGGGCATGGAAGTCCCTCCTCGTGGTGTGTGTCGCATCACACCCCATGAGAAGCGCGCCCGGACGACGGCGCGAGTCAGGTGCACCCGGACGGGTGCACCGGACGCCCCGTGAGTTGACGGAACGACGGAAGGGCCCGCGGCGCGAAGCCACGGGCCCTTCCGGGGATGCCACAGGGAGTCAGGCGGCGGCCGGCTCCCGGACCTCGGCGAAGTGACAGGCCGACTCGTGCGCGGCCGGGCCCTTCAGCACCGAGGGCACCGCGAGCAGCGGGATCTCCTCGGCGCAACGGTCCTCCGCCTTCCAGCAGCGGGTGCGGAAGCGGCAGCCGGACGGCGGGTTGGCCGGCGAGGGGATGTCACCGGTCAGGATGATCCGATCGCGGTTCTCGCGCGCCGTCGGGTCCGGCACCGGCACCGCGGAGAGCAGCGCCTGGGTGTACGGGTGGGTGGCGTTGTCGTAGATCTGCTCGTCGGTGCCGATCTCGACCATCTTGCCGAGGTACATCACGCCGACGCGGTCGGAGATGTGCCGGACGATGGAGAGGTCGTGCGCGATGAACATGTACGACAGGCCGAAGTCGCCCTGCAGCTTCTCCAGCAGGTTGATCACCTGCGCCTGGACGGACACGTCCAGGGCGGAGACCGGCTCGTCGCAGATGATGATCTCGGGCTTGAGCGCGAGACCGCGGGCGATGCCGATGCGCTGGCGCTGGCCGCCGGAGAACTGGTGCGGGTACCGGTTGATGTACTCCGGGTTCAGACCCACGACGTCCAGCAGGTCCTGGACGGCCTTGCGGCGGTCGCCCTTGGGCGCCACCTCGGGGTGGATCTCGAAGGGCTCCCCGATGATGTCGCCGACCGTCATGCGCGGGTTCAGCGAGGTGTACGGGTCCTGGAACACCATCTGGATGTTCCGGCGGACGGCCTTGAGGGCCTGGCCGGACAGCTTGGAGATGTCCTCGCCCTTGAACAGCACCTGGCCGGAGGTGGCCCGCTCCAGGTTCATCAGCACCTTGGCCAGCGTGGACTTGCCACAGCCGGACTCGCCGACGATGCCGAGCGTCTCGCCCTTCGCCAGCTCGAAGGAGATGCCGTCGACCGCCTTGACCGCGCCGACCTGCTTCTTGAAGAGGATGCCCTGGCTCAGCGGGTAGTGCTTGACCAGGTCCTTGACCTCCAGGATGGGCTCAGCCATGGAGGGTCTCCTTCCAGAGGTGGCACGCGCTGCGGCGGCCGGTGAGCTCCTTGCCGTCCTTGTCGGTCACCTGGTGCAGCGCCGGGATCTCCGTGCGGCACAGGTCGGTGGCGACGTCACAGCGGGGGTTGAACGCGCAGCCGGCCGGGACCTTCAGCAGGTTCGGGGGCAGGCCCTGGATCGCGTAGAGCTCCTGACCCTTCTGGTCCAGGCGCGGGATCGAGCGGAGCAGGCCCTTGGTGTACGGGTGCGCCGGGTTGGCGTACAGGTCGTGCACCGGGGCGGTCTCGACGATCCGGCCGGCGTACATCACGGCGATCTTGTCCGCGACGTCGGCGACCACGCCGAGGTCGTGGGTGATCAGGATCAGGCCCATGTTGTACTCGGCCTGGAGCTCCGCGAGCAGGTCCATCACCTGGGCCTGGACGGTGACGTCCAGGGCGGTGGTGGGCTCGTCCGCGATGATCAGGTCGGGCTGCATCGAGAGCGCCATGGCGATCATGATGCGCTGGCGCATGCCGCCGGAGAACTGGTGCGGGTAGTCGCCGACGCGCTGCCTGGCGGCCGGGATGCGCACCCGGTCCATCAGCTCGATGGCCTTCTCCTTGGCGTCCTTCTTGGAGGCGCCCTGGTGCACCCGGAACATCTCGCCGAGCTGGTAGCCCACGCTGAGCACGGGGTTGAGCGAGGACAGCGCGTCCTGGAAGATCATCGCGATCTTCTGGCCGCGGATCCTGCGCCGCTCCTCGTTGCCCATCTTGAGCATGTCCTGGCCGCGGTACAGGATCTCGCCCTGCGTCACCTTGCCGGGCGGCATGTCCAGGATGCCCATGATGGTCTGGGCGGTCACGGACTTGCCGGAGCCGGACTCTCCGAGCACGGCGAGCGTCTCGCCGGCCGCGACGGAGTAGTTGACGCCGTTCACGGCCTTCGCGATGCCGTCCCGGGTGTGGAACTCCACGTGGAGGTTCTTGACCTCCAGCAGCGGGGTGCCAACTTCGAGTCGGCCGCTCTTCTGGTTGTTGTTCTCGATCACGGTGGTCATCGGGTCGTCACCTCTTCTCTCAGCGGAGCTTCGGGTCGAGGGCGTCGCGCACCGCGTCGCCGAGCATGATGAAGGCCAGAACCGTGAGGCTCAGCATTCCGGCGGGGAAGAACAGGGCGAACGGGGCGGTCCGGATCACCTTCTGGGCGGTGTTGATGTCGATGCCCCAGGAGATGGTCGGGTCCTGCAGACCGATGCCGAGGAAGCTCAGCGTCGCCTCGGTGGCGATGTAGCCGCCGAGCGCGATGGTGGCGACGACGATCACCGGGGCGACCGCGTTCGGCAGGATGTGCTTCCACAGGATCCGGCTGGTGCCTGCGCCGAGCGCCTTGGCGGCCGTCACGAAGTCGGCCTGCTTGACCGTGATGACCGAACCGCGCATGACACGGGTCATCTGGGTCCAGCCCAGGGAGACCAGCGCGAAGACCACGCTCCAGATGGTGCGCGAGGTGAAGGCGTTGAGGATGACCAGGGCGCCGAGCAGCAGCGGGATGCCGAAGAAGATGTCGGTGACCCGGGAGATGATCGTGTCGACCCAGCCACCGAAGTAGCCGGCCAGCATGCCGGTGATGCCACCGAGGATGGTCACACCCGCCGTGACGCAGATGCCGACGACGACCGAGGCGCGGGCGCCGTAGATCACCCGGGCGTAGATACTGCGGCCCTGGAGGTCGTAGCCGAACCAGTCCGCCTGGAAGAAGTGGCTGTAGTTCGGCTTCGTCAGGTAGTGCGCGCGCAGGTCGCCGGCGCGCGGGTCCGCCGAGGTGAACAGCCCGGGGGCGATCGCGATGACGATCAGCAGCAGGATCAGCAGCGCGGAGATCACGAAGATCGGCTTGCGGCGCAGGTCGTGCCAGGCGTCGGAGCCGAGGCTGCGGGCCTTCTCGGGCTTGGCCGCCGGGGTGTCGGCGCCACGCTGGGCCGGGATCTCCTCGGCCGTCTTCTTCTCGGTCAGGTCAGGCATAACGGATCCTCGGGTCCAGGACCGCGTAAAGCAGGTCGACGATCAGGCCGGCGGCCAGGTATACGAGCACCAGGAAGGCCACGAAGCCGGCGACCGTCGGGCCCTCCTTGTGGTTGATCGCCGCGTAGAGCGCGTTGCCGATGCCCTTGACGTTGAAGATGCCCTCGGTCACGATCGCGCCACCCATCAGGGCGCCCAGGTCGGTGCCGAGGAAGGTGACCACCGGGATCATCGAGTTGCGGAGCAGGTGGGTGCCGATCACCTTGCGCCGGGGCAGGCCCTTGGCCACCGCGGTGCGGACGTAGTCGGCCTTGATGTTCTCGGCTATGGAGGTACGGGTGAGACGCGCCACGTACGCCAGCGACAGCGAGCCGAGCACGAACGCCGGCAACACCAGCTGGGTGATGTCGTTGCTGTCCTGGACGGTCGGCGTGACCCACTTCAGGTTCTGCCCGAAGACCGTCTGGAAGATGAAGCCCAGCACCGGAACCGGGATCGAGATCAGCAGCAGGGTCAGGACCAGGGTGCTCTTGTCGAACGCCTTGCCGCGGCGCAGACCGGCGAAGAGGCCGATGGTGACGCCGAGCACGATCTCGATGGCGAACGCGAACAGCGCCAGCCGGGTGGTGACCGGCAGCGCATCGGTGATCACGTCGAGCACCGGCCGCTGGTCCAGGGTGGTTCCGAAGTCACCGGTGAGCAGCTTCCCCATGTAGTCGAGGTACTGCTGGACCAGCGGCTTGTCGAAGCCCATCTGGTGCCTCAGAGCGGCGAGCTGGGCCGGGTCCGGCGCCTTGTCGCCCCACATCGCGGCCACCGGGTCACCCGGCAGCGCGTGCACCATGAAAAAGATGAGCGCGGTCGTTCCGAGGAAGACCGGGATCATCTGGAGCAGTCGCCTTGCGACAAAGCGCCCCATCGTGCCTCCATGTATGACTCTGCCGGGCCCGTCATCCCGGCCAGAGATAAGTCGGCGTGCCAACGGCCGGTGCCAGTCCTCGCCCTTGTGGGGATGGGACGGGCACCGGCCGTTGTCACCGGGTCAGGCGGTGCCGACCGATTACTTCTTCTTGACCTCGACGTCGGTGTAGACCGGGTTGCCGAAGGAGTCGAACTTCACGTTCTGGACGTTGTTGGACCAGCCGGAGCTGGTCTTGTAGTACCAGAGCGGGATGGCCGGCATGTCCTTGGCCAGGACGGCCTCGGCCTGCTGGTAGAGCTCGGTGGTCTTCTCCACCGTGGTGGCCGCGTCGGCCTCCTTCGAGAGCTTGTCGAACTCCGGGCTGGAGTAGCCGGCGTCGTTCGCCGCCGCACCGGTGCCGTAGACGTCGCGCAGGAAGTTGGCGTTCAGCGGGTAGTCCTGCACCCAGCCGGTACGCATCATGCTCGACACCTGACGCTTGGTCACGATGTCGCGCGAGGTCTTGAAGTCCGGCTTCGGGTCACCGAGGCACTCGACGCCGGTGGCCTGGCGGATCGAGTTGCAGACCGCGTCGACCCACTCCTTGTGACCACCATCGGAGTTGTAGAGGATGGTGATCTTGTTGCCGGGCACGCCGTTGCCCTCGGCGATCAGCTGCTTGGCCTTGGCCGGGTCGTACTTGCAGGCGTCGCCGCAGGCGCCGGCCTTGTAGCCCATGACGCCGGGCGCCACGAAGCCGTCGGCGGGCTGACGCGTGCCGTTCAGCACGGTCTTGGTGATGGTGTCGCGGTCGATGGCCATCGACAGGCCCTGGCGGACCTTGGCCTTCTCCGGCGCGTTCCAGTCGGCGTTGTACAGCGCGAAGGAGATGTTCTGGATGGCGCCCTGCGGCTGGTCGACCGCGCGCTTGCCCAGGTCGTCCTTGTACTTGGGCAGGTCGGTCGAGTCGACCTGGTCCAGGACGTCGAGGGTGTCCGACATCAGGTCCTTGTACGCGGCCTCACCGGCGGTGTAGTTCCGGAAGACGATGCCGCCGTTCTTGGCCTTGTTCGTGCCCGCGTACTTGTCGAAGGCGGCCAGGGTGATGGCCTTGTTGTGCTCCCACGACACGAACTTGTACGGGCCGTTGCCGACCGGCTTCTGGCCGTAGCCCGCCGGGTCGGAGAAGAACCCGGTCGGCAGCGGGTAGAAGGCCGAGTAGCCGAGCTTGTACGTGAAGTACGAGACCGGGCTGCTCAGCTCGATGGTGAAGTGCGTGTCGTCGACGACCTTCAGACCGGACATGGTGTCGGCGGTCGGGTCACCCTTCTCCGGGTGAACGGCGTCGTAGCCGACGATGTCGGAGAACCAGTCCGAGTTGATCTGGTTGTTCTTGGTGTTCGCCGACCAGTTCCAGGAGTCCACGAAGGACTTGGCCGTCACCGGGGTGCCGTCGTGGAAGGTCCAACCGGACTTCAGCGTGACGGTGTAGTTCTTGGCGTCAGTGGTCTCGATCTTGTCGGCCACCTGGTTACGCAGGGCGCCAGTGGCGGGGTCGTAGTCGACGAGGCCCTGGAAGAGCTGCTTGACGATGCGGCCGCCCTGGTTCTCCATGGCGTTGGCCGGCTGCAGCGGACGCTGCGGCTCGCCGCTCTGGTAGCTGAACACGCCCTGGGCGTTGACCGCAGCGCCATCGGAGCTGCTCCCACCGGTGGAACCGCCACTGCTACAAGCAGTCGCGGCGAGGGCGACCGCAACAGCTGCGACAACCCACTTGGCCTGGCTCCCACCACGCATCGGTGTGCCTCCTGAATTCGACGTTGCAACGAGGAGGGCACTGCGGACGGGTGTTACCTGGCCCGCTGTGCCGTCCGCGCTCGTGGTTTCGGCGCGCACCCCTGCGCGTCACCCTTGACCCGAGCCTGACTGCACCCACTATCCGTCACGCACGGACACGAAAGTGACCAGTGACGATCTCAATTAGGTCACATGAACAGTCGGTAAGTTTCGAAAACCGGACATAAGAGACATAGCCAGACAGGCACCAAACGGACAGTCGTCATGAATGACGAACTGTCACGTTCGCTCAGCGGACACCTGGGAGTGATGAGCGCTATTCCGTTAATACGCCCGTCGACAACTTGGAGTAGTTGAAAAAGTTCGCCCCCCTCTCCATGGGAAAGGGGGGCGAAGCATTCCGGCCAAAGGCCGGTCAAGCCGTCCGGATCACGCCTTCTTGGCGCGCGAGGCGGTGCGGCCTCGGTCCTTCGCGTCGAGGACGACCTTACGGATGCGAACCGTCTCCGGGGTCACCTCGATGCACTCGTCCTCGCGGCAGAACTCCAGCGACTGCTCCAGCGAGAGCTTGCGCGGCGGGACGATCGACTCGGCCACGTCTGCGTTCGAGGAACGCATGTTGGTGAGCTTCTTCTCCTTGGTGATGTTGACGTCCATGTCGTCGGCGCGCGAGTTCTCGCCGACGATCATGCCCTCGTACACCTCGGTGCCCGGCTCGCAGAAGAGCACGCCGCGCTCCTGGAGGTTGGTCATCGCGAAGGCGGTGACCACGCCGGACCGGTCGGCGACCAGCGAACCGTTGTTGCGGGTGGTCAGGGTGCCGAACCACGGCTCGTGGCCCTCGTGGATCGAGTGCGCGATGCCGGTGCCGCGGGTGCTGGTGAGGAACTCGGTCCGGAAGCCGATCAGACCGCGGGACGGGACGACGAACTCCATCCGGACCCAGCCCGAGCCGTGGTTGGACATGTTGTCCATCCGGCCCTTGCGGACGCCCATGAGCTGCGTGACCGCGCCCATGTGCTCCTCCGGCACGTCCACCGTGAGGCGCTCGACCGGCTCGTGGGTCTTGCCGTTGACCTGCTTGGTGACGACCTGCGGCTTGCCGACGGTCAGCTCGAAGCCCTCGCGGCGCATGGTCTCGATCAGGATGGCCAGCGCCAGCTCACCGCGGCCCTGCACCTCCCAGGCGTCCGGGCGCTCGGTCTCCAGGACGCGCAGCGAGACGTTACCGATCAGCTCACGGTCCAGGCGGTCCTTCACCTGGCGGGCGGTGACCTTGCGGTCCACCTTGCCGCTGGACTTCGCGTCCGCGCCCTTGCCGCTGCCGCCACGGCCGACCAGCGGCGAGGTGTTGGTGCCGATGGTCATCGAGATGGCCGGCTCGTCCACCGTGATCAGCGGCAGCGCGATCGGGTTCTCCGGGTCGGCGAGGGTCTCGCCGATCATGATCTCGGAGATGCCGGCGACGGCGCAGATGTCACCCGGGCCCGCCACCTCGGCCGGCTTGCGGGTGAGCGCCTCGGTCATCAGCAGCTCGGAGATGCGGACGCTGGAGATGGTGCCGTCGCGCTTGATCCAGGCCACGGTCTGGCCCTTGCGCAGCTCGCCCTGCTCGACGCGCAGCAGCGCGATGCGGCCGAGGAAGTTGTCGGCGTCGAGGTTGGTGACGTGGGCCTGGAGCGGCGCGTCAGCCTCGTACGTCGGGGCCGGGACGTGCTCCAGCAGGGTGGAGAAGAACGGCTCCAGGCTGGTGCTGTCGGCCGGGACGGTGCCGTTCTCCGGCTTGGTCAGCGAGGCGACGCCGTCACGGGCACAGGCATAGACGATCGGGAACTCGATCTGGTCCTCGTCGGCGTCCAGGTCCAGGAACAGGTCGTAGGTCTCGTTGATGACCTCGTCGATCCGGGAGTCCGGGCGGTCCGTCTTGTTGATGCAGAGGATGACGGGCAGCCGGGCGGTGAGCGCCTTGCGGAGCACGAAGCGCGTCTGCGGCAGCGGGCCCTCGGAGGCGTCGACCAGCAGGACGACCGCGTCCACCATCGACAGACCGCGCTCGACCTCGCCACCGAAGTCGGCGTGGCCCGGGGTGTCGATGATGTTGATGGTGATGGGCGCGCCACCATCCTTCGGGTGGTACTTGACGGCGGTGTTCTTCGCGAGAATGGTGATGCCCTTCTCGCGCTCCAGGTCGTTGGAGTCCATCATCCGGTCGTCCAGGTGCTGGTGGGCGGCGAAGGCGCCGGCCTGCTTCAGCATGGCGTCGACCAGAGTGGTCTTGCCGTGGTCGACGTGGGCGACGATAGCGACGTTGCGGATGTCGTTGCGCGTGGGCATGCCTAGCTGATTCTCCTGGAATCGTGGGTTACGGCGCCCGGCCGCGAGACGCCGACCAGCGATCCCTGCTGGATCGCCGCCGCCCGTTCCGCCTGCTACTACCGGTCCACCCGCCGTGGCAACGGACATGCCCCGGCTTCCTCCTATCGTACGGGGAAGCGCCCAGGTGAGCAGAAACGGGCAGGTCGGGCGGGATCAAGATCACAGGCAGGCCACCCGTTCGTCACCCGCTGTTCGCTCCCCGACCGGCTCCGGCGGGCCCGGGGAACGGGCTCAAGCGCTCCACCCCACGTCCTGGAAGCGCGGCCAGCCGTACCCCCAGACCCCGGCGCCCGCGACGCCCGCCCGGACGCCGACCAGCTCGGGCCGCTGGTAGAGCGGCACCGAGTGGCCGAGCTGCCAGATCCGCACGTCCGCCTCCTGGAGCAGGCGGAGCCGGGCGGCCGGGTCGAGCTCGGCGGTGGCGCGGTCGAAGAGCCGGTCGATCTCCTCGGTTCCGCTGCGGGCGTAGTTGCTGCCGGGGTCGAGGGTGCCGTCGGCGTCGGGCCGGGGCTTGGCGTAGACGGGCCGCTGCTCGCTCGCCGGGCTGGTGCCGGCGGGCCAGGAGAACAGGGCGAGGTCGTACTCCCCGGCGGCCAGCTGGTCCTGGACGAAGGTGTCGGCGGACGCGGTCACGGCCTTCACCTCGACACCGGACTCGCCGAGGTCGGCGGTGAGCGCGTCGGCGGTCCGCTTGGCGGTCGCGGAGCCGGCCGGGACGAGCAGGGTGAGGGTGAGCTCCTTGTCGTCCTTGGTGCGGGTGCCGCCGGTGTCGGGCCGCTTCCAGCCCGCCTCGTCGAACAGCCGGGCGGCGTCGGCCGGGCCGGCGGCCGCACTGTTGTCGCGGTAGCCGTCCTGGTCGCCGGCGAGCAGGTGGCTGCCCAGCGGGGCGCCGGGCAGGCCGAGCGGGGTGAGCGCGGCGTCGGCGATCCGCCGCCGGTCGACGGCGCGGGTCAGGGCGAGCCGCAGGGCCGGGTCGGCGAGCGGGCCGTGGGCGGAGTTGAGGGTGAGCTGGGTGAGCGAGGCGCCGACGGCCCGGTGCACGATGACGCCGTGCAGTCCCTCGGCCCGCCGCAGGGCCAGCGCCGCGGCCTCGGGTGCGGCGGGCGGGGGCGCCGCCTCGGCGGTCGGCGTATCGGAGGCGCCCGGGGTGGCGGTCGGTGTGGCGGAGGCGGTGGGCGTGGCGGAGGCGGCCGGGGCGGGGGCGGGCACCGCCTGGTCCACCGCCGCGGTGAGCGGGGCGATGTCCAGCCGGTTCTGGTCGAGCGCGTCCAGCCGGCCCTCCGGCGGCGCGGCGATGAACTCGATCCGGTCGGTCTTCGGCTGGTCCCCCCACCACCGCGGGTTGCGGGCGAGGACGACCTGCCCGCCCGCGGCGTCGTACCCGGAGACGGTGTACGGCCCGGCGCTCAGGTGCTCTCCGCCGGTCAGCGCCCGGTTGAACGCGGCCGGGGTGGCCGTCTCGGCCGCCGGGTAGAGCGGGCCGAACAGCGAGCGCCATTCGGCGTACGGGCGCCGGAAGGTGACCCGGACTTCGTGCGGGTCGGCGCCCTGGGCGATCGCGTCGATGGCGTCGTACCCGGCCGGGCGTCCGCCCTGGTAGGTCGGGTCGAGGCCGGAGAGGGCGGCCCGCTGGGCGGTCAGGTCGGCGGCCGTGAGCGGGGTGCCGTCGCTCCAGACCGCGCGCGGGTTGAGCCGGTAGGTGACGACCTGCGGCTGCTGCCCGGGCGGGGTGGACTCGGCGCCGGCCAGGTAGTCCGGGTCGGGGACGAGCCGGCCGTGCCCGTCGGGCCGGAACAGCGAGGGGTAGAGGGCGTGCGCGAGCAGTGCCGAGTCGGCGGTCGCGTCACCCTGGTAGACGTTGAGCGTGGCCGGGACGCCGTCCACGGCCCAGCGCAGCCTGCCGCCGCCCCGGACGGCGGTGCGGTCCGCGGCCCGGACATCCCCGGTGCCGGAGGTGGGGTCGGCCGAGGCCGGCGCGGGGTCGGGGGTACGGGCCGGATCCGGGCCGTCGGAGCAGCCGCCGAGGCCGGCGGCGAGCAGCAGCGCGACGGCTGCGGAGGTGAGCTGGCGGACGCGCATGGCGGCCATGGAACGCCGTCCGGGCGCCCGGGCCCGGGCCGACACGGCGAACCGCCCGCCGACTGCACCCGGACGGCCGAACCGCGACCGGCCTAGAGGCCCAGCTCGAACCAGACGATCTTGCCCTTGGGCGTCCGCCGGCTGCCCCAGCGCTCGGCCAGCAGGCTGACCAGTTGCAGGCCGCGCCCGCCCTCGTCGGTCTCCTGGGCGCGCCGCTGCCGGGGCTGGGCGTAGCCGTCGTCCCAGACCTCGCAGACCAGGCCGCGATCGCGCAGCAGCCGCAGCCGGATCTCGCCCCGGCCGTGCTTGAGCGCGTTGGTGACCAGTTCGCTGACCAGCAGCTCGGTGGTGTCCACGAGCTCCTCCAGGCCGCGGGTCAGCAGCCAGCTGCAGGCCAGCTCGCGGGCCTTGGCGACGGAGGTGGGCTCGGGCGGCAGGAACCAGTTGCCGACGGCGTCCTCGGGGAAGGCGTGCACCTTGGCCATCAGCAGGGCGATGTCGTCCTCGCCGTGGTGCGGGTTGAGCTCGCCGAGAACGTGCTCGCAGAGCTCTTCGAGGCCCTTGCCCTTGGCCGACAGCGCGGTGCGGAAGCCGCGCAGGCCCTCGTCCAGCTGGTGCTTGCGGCTCTCCACCAGGCCGTCCGTGTAGAGGCCGAGGATGGCGCCGTCCGGGAGGGTCAGCTCGACCTCCTCGAAGGGCTCGCCGCCGACGCCGAGCGGCAGGCCGGGCGGGACGTCGAGCATCCGGGCGGGCTCGCCGGGGCTGAGCAGGACGGGCGGCAGGTGGCCGGCGTTGGCGATCCAGCAGCGCCGGGTGACGGCGTCGTAGACCGCGTAGACGCAGGTGGCCAGGTAGACCTCGCGGGCCTCCTCGTCGGCGGCGGAGGTGAGCCGGCCGTACGGGGTGGGCGGGCCGGCCGGCACGGTGTCGCCGCCGAGGCCGCGGGCGATCTCGTCGAGGGCGGTGAGCACCTCGCCGGGCTCCAGGTCGAGCATGGCGAGGGTGCGGACGGCGGTGCGCAGCTGGCCCATGGCGACGGCGGCGCGCAGACCGCGCCCCATCACGTCGCCGATGACCAGGGCGGTGCGGTTGCCGGGCAGCGGGATGACGTCGAACCAGTCTCCGCCGACCTCGGTGTTGTTGTTGCTGGGCAGGTAGCGGCAGGCGATCTCCAGGCCGCTGGCGGCCGGGTTGCCCGGGGGCAGCAGGCTGCGCTGGAGGATCAGGGCGCGCTCGTGCTCGCGGCGGTAGAGCCGGGCGTTGTCGATACAGACGGCGGCGCGGGCGACGAGTTCCTCGGCGATGGCGACGTCGCGGGCGTCGAAGGGCTCGCTGCCGATCGCGCGGGAGAGCTGGACGAGGCCGAGCACCTGGTCGCGGGCGACCAGCGGGACGATCAGGGTGGAGCGCAGCAGCGGGTCGGGCCCGGGCTCGGGGACGACGCTGCGGCCGGTGCGCAGCGCCCGGGCGTGCGGGGAGCGTCGCGGGTAACAGAGGGTGCCGCCGGCCTCGGCGATGGGCAGGCCGGTGACCGAGCCGAGCACCGAGGAGGCGCCGCCGATGACGCTGGAGACGGCGACCCGGCGCAGTTCGCCGCTGCCGTCGGTGAGCACGGTGTCGCCGAGCCGGCCGGCGCTGGGCACGGTCTCGCCGGAGAGCAGCGCGGTGTACAGGTCGACGGTGGCGAGGTCGCAGAACGGCGGGACGACGACGTCGAGCAGTTCCTTGGCGGTGGTCTCCAGGTCGAGGGTGGAGCCGATGTGCGCGCTGGCCTCGTTGAGCAGGGCGAGGTTGCGGCGGACGCCGTCGGCCTCGCGCTCGGCGACGTGCCGGCTGGTGACGTCGGAGACCTGCCCGGCGACGCCGATCGGCTGTCCGGCCGCGCCGTTGAGGCGGTACAGCGAGACGGCCCAGAGCCGGTTGCCCTCGCGGGTGGGGACGGCGCCGTGGAAACGCAGGTCGAAGACGGGCTCGCCGGTGGCGAGGACCTTGCGCAGGGCGGCGGTGAGGCGGTCGGCCTCGGACGGCGGGAAGAGGTCGTGCGGGGTGAGGCCTTCGAGGTCGGTGGGGGCCAGGCCCATGCCGGAGGCGAAGGCGTCGTTGACCCGCTGGAGGCGCAGCCGGTCGTCGAACAGGATGAAGCCGGTGGGCGTCTGCCCGAAGACGGCCTCGGAGGCGGCGAGGTCGGTCTCGACCCGGCGCAGCCGGCCGAGGTCGACGGCCAGGCAGGTGGCGCCGGCGGTGGGCAGGGCGCTGTCGGGCATCAGGTAGAGCTCGGCGAGGCCCTCGCCGCCGACGGCGTCCCGGTAGGGGGTGGTGCCGACCCACTCCTCGCCGGCCAGGGCGCGTTCCAGCCGGGCGCGTCCGCGCTGCCAGAGCTCGCGGGGGACGAAGGTGGTGATCGGGTCGGCGCCGACGGCGTCGGGGGCGGGGACGCCGAAGAACTCGGCGGCGCGCTCGCTCCACTGGCTGATCCGGCCGTCGGGGCCGATGGTGAAGGTGGCGACCCGGATGTAGTCGTAGATCGACCCGGGGCCGCCCGCGCCCCACGGGTGGTCCGCGGCCCCGGGGTGGTGACCGAGGCCCACGGGGCCTGCGCCGGGCGGGTCCGCCGGCGCGGGCAGGTGCGGTGAACCGGCCTGCCCGGGCACGACAGCATGACCGCTGCTGCTCGGCGCGTTCCGCGCCGGGGTGCTGTTCAACGGACCGACCCCTCCAACCCGCGACCGTCCGGATGTCGAGAAGACCGAGTATTCATCATCGAGGGGTACGTTCACACGCCCTCAACATCACAACATCAGATCGGGCGAAGGTTTTTGTCCTACCGCCCGCGCAACCACAATGCCACGTCCGCGCCCCCTTCCGGGCTGCGCGCTCCCCCCGGCCACCTGCTGGCATATGCGGTCCCGCCCTCCTCGCCCCCGCTCGGGCTCGCGCCCCCGACCCGCTGCGCTCCCTATGACTCCTCGGGCTCACTACCCGGCAGCGCCTGCTCGAACCAGACCACCTTGCCGATGCCCTCGGCCCGGGCACCCCAGTGCAGCGCCAGGCGGCGGACCAGTTCCAGGCCCCGGCCGCCCTCGTCGGCCTCGGCCGCGTGCCGCTCCCGGGGCGGCTCGGGCAGCGGGTCGGAGATCTCGACCAGCAGCGTCTCGCCGAGCGTCAGCCGCACGCCGATGGGGGCGCTGGCGTACCGGACGGCGTTCGTGACCAGCTCGCTGACCAGCAGCTCCGCGGTGTCGGTGAGCTCCTCGACGCCCCACTCGGCGAGCGTGGAGCGGACCAGCCGGCGGGCCCGGGAGACGGCGGTGGGCTCGGCGGGCAGGGTCCAGCCGGCCGTCGGGGTACCGGCCTGGCCGTGGCCGAGCCGGGCCAGCAGCAGCGCGACGTCGTCCGGCTCGCGGCCCTGCTCCATGGTGTCGAGCACGGCCTCGCAGGCGGCCTGGATGGAGGCGTGCGGCTCCTGGAGCACGGTGACCAGCCGACCGAGGCCGACGTCGAGGTCCTTGTCCCGGGACTCGACCAGGCCGTCGGTGCAGAGGGCGAGCAGGCTGCCCTCGGGGATCTTCAGCTCGACGGATTCGAACGGGACGCCGCCGACGCCGAGCGGGGCGCCGGAGGGCAGGTCGAGGATCCGGCCGGCGCCGCCGCGCAGCGGGCCGCCGGTCCGGGTCGGCTCCCCGCCATCCTCGCCCGGCACCACCAGGACGGGCGGGATGTGCCCGGCCTTGGCGACGGTCAGTCTGGCCGTCCCCGGGTCGAACACCGCGTAGACGCAGGTGGCGAGCAGCGCCTCGTCCGGGCCCTGGGCCAGGTCGTCGGCCAGCTCGTGGACGTGCCGCAGCAGGACGTCCGGCGGCAGGTCGAGGGCGGCCAGCACCCGGACGGCGGTGCGCAGCCGCCCCATGGTGGCGGCGGCCCGCAGGCCGTGGCCCATCACGTCGCCGACCACCAGCGCGGTGCGGTCGCCGGGCAGCGGGATGACGTCGAACCAGTCTCCGCCGACCTCGGCGCCGCTGCTGCCGGGCACGTACCGGTAGGCGACCTCGACGCCGGTGGGCTGCGGGACCTGCTGCGGGAGCAGGGTGCGCTGGAGGGTGAGCGCGGCGGTGCGCTCGCGGGCGTACAGCCGGGCGTTGTCCAGCGAGCTGCCGGCCCGGTCGGCCAGCTCGACGGTGAAGGCCAGGTCGTCCCGGTCGAAGCCCTCCCGGTAGCCGCCCCGGCTGACCAGCAGCAGACCGATCACGATGCCGCGGGCGCGCAGCGGGACGACCAGCATGGAGTGCACGCCCAGGTCGTGGGCGGCCTGCGTCTTCGGGTCGCCGGGGTACGTCACGTCGTCGAGCTGGTCCGCGCCGGAGAGCAGTTCGGGGACGCCGGTGCGCAGCACCCGGCCGCAGGCGGAGTCCTCGGCGAAGGTGATCCGGGCGCCGCGGCGGAGCATCACCTCGACCTCGGGGCCGTCCTGGACGGAGGCGGTGCCGAGCTGGAGCAGCGAGGTGCGGCGGTCGTGGCCGTGCCGGGGCAGGTCGTCACCGTGCGCGACGGCCTGCAGCAGGATCACCGCGGAGTGGTCGGTGAGCCGGGGGACGACGGAGCTGGCGAGCTCCTGGGCGATCCGGGCGGCGTCGAGCAGGTCGCCGACCCGGGAGCCGAACTCGTTGAGCAGCGAGAGCCGGCGCCGGGCGTGCTCGACCTTGGCGACGGCTCGGTAGCGCTCGGTCACGTCCATCACGGTGCCGGAGATGCCGAGCACCCGGCCGGAGCGGTCGGTCATCCGGCTGTAGGAGATCGAGCGGTAGCCGGAGCGGGCGGTGACCGGGGAGGCGAGGGTGACGTCGATGACCGGCTCGCCGGTGGCCAGCACCTGGCGCTGGATCGCGGTGACCTCGTCGGCGGCCCGCTCGGGCAGGGTCTCGCCGGTGGTCCGGCCGACGTGGTCCGCCAGGGCGACGCCGTTCATCTCGGCCAGGGTCTGGTTGACAGCGGTGTAGCGCAGCTCGGTGTCCATGATCGCGATGCCCAGTGGGGACTGCTCGAACAGCGCGTCACGGACGGCGAGGTCGCGCTCGACGGCCCGGACGGCGGCCGCCTCGGCCATGTTGACCTGGAGGAACGGGGTGCCGTCGCCGTCCACCAGGAGGGAGATCCTGGCGTCCACCGCGATCGGCACGCCGTCGCGGTCGCGCAGTTCGGCGTTGCCGGCCCAGCGGCCGTGGCGCAGGGTGTCCTGGATCGCGGCCCGGATCCGGCCGACCTGCTCCTGGTCGGGGATCAGCTCGTCGATCCGGCGGCCGACCAGCAGCTCGTTCGGCCAGCCGAGCAGTTCCTCGGCGGCCGGGCTCCAGAGCACCACCCGGCCCGCGGTGTCCAGGATCGCGATGGCGACCTTCAGCATGTCGAGCAGGCTGCCCTCGGCCGGCCCGCCGGGGCCGTACGGGGCGTCGGACGGCCCACCGGGGAACGGCCGGGCGGGCCGGCTGCGCAGGCCGGGCTGGGGGCCCGGGTCGGAGACGGGGACGGCCAGGGTCGGCGCCGGCTGGTCGGGCCGCGGGGCTTCGGGGGCATCGGCGGCGTCCCGCCGACGGCGGCCGGCCGGTGGCTGCGGGGCGGCGGGCCGGGCGCCCCGGCGCAGCCGGGCGCGGGCGGCTGCGCTCCCCGCGGCGCCTGTCCGCGGTGCTCCTCCGCCGCCGTTCCCGGTACTCGACACCGACGGGGCCTCCGGCTCTGGTCGGGATCGGCGTCGCCGGCTGGGACGGCTCACCGATGGTGACGAATAGTGCCGAAAAGTGACATACCCAGCAGAACCCAGGCTATCCCGGCCGCCGGGTCGTCTTGTCTGATTGACCTACCCCGTACCCCGCGCGTCGCACACCGGCTCAGGCCGCCCTATGCATGGAGCAACCGGGCGACGTGCGGCAGGACGTCGCGGTCGTGCTCGATCCAGTCGACGCTGTCCAGCTCGGCCGGGCCGAGCCAGCGCAGCTCGTCGTGGTCCTCCAGTGGACGGGGGTCGCCGGCCAGCAGCTCGGCCGCCCAGAAGCGCAGCTCCAGACCCGGCCGGACGCTCCACGCGCCCGGCAGCCGCTCCAGCGCCCGCGCCCGGACGCCCAGCTCCTCCAGCAGCTCCCGCTCCAGCGCCTGCGCCTCGGTCTCGCCGGGTTCGGCCTTCCCGCCCGGGAACTCCCAGCGCCCAGCCACCGCCGCGGGCGCGCTGCGCCGGGCGGCGAGCACCCGGCCCCCGTGGATAAGGGCGCCGCCGACGACGATCCGGGGCTCGACGGGGTTCTCGCTCGCCTTGTCCATGGGCCCGACCTTAGGTCCTGTCCGGCCCCGCGCCGTCCGCAGCGGCGGCCTCGGCCTCGACCCAGTACAGCTGCTTGTGGCCGCGGGCCTCGAACTCGACCGCCAGCCGCTCCGCCGCGACGCGGTCGAGCCCGGCCGCGACCAGGAAGCGGTTGCCGTTGTCGTCCTGCCGCATCACCCGAAAGGCGCTCATGGCGGGGAGCGTATCCCCGGCCTGCGTGGGGGTCGGGCCGGGGATCCGCCCCCACGACGCTACGGGCGGCTCGCTACCGGCAGGTACGGGTGCGGTTAACGGCGGGTAACCCGGCCGCGCCCGGCGGCCCGGACCCGTCGGCAGCTCAGACCTGGAGGTCGGGCACCTGCTCGCCGGTGGACAGGCCGAGCCCGCGCCGGATCTCGATGCTGAGCGGCACCGACTTGGTCACCAGCGCCCGGGCCCGCCGGACGTCGCCCTCCAGGTCGTCGCCGGAGGCCGCCGCGTCCCAGGCGGTGGCGGCCGCCTCCTGGGCCGCGGCCAGCTTGCGGACCGCCGGCTTGACCTCGGCCGGCCACGCCGCCGACGCCTTGTTCAGCGCCGCGGCCTCCGCGTGGGAGGCGGTGGACATCCGCCGGGCCCAGGTCCGGTACTCGGACGACGCGTCCGCGAAGCCCTTGCTCGGCTGCTCCGCGTAGGCGTCGTTGAAGCCCCGGACGGCCTCCAGGTAGGCCAGCTGGGCGGGGTTCAGGCTGCCCCGGTCGGTGCGGACCGTCCCCAGGTGCTCGCCGTCGCGGTCCTCGAACGCGCAGGTGACGTAGCGGTCACCGGACCTCCAGTTGCCCCGGGTCGGGTAGAGGTAGACGTCGTCCATGCCGTCCGGGATCGCCCACTGGTCGAGGGCGTAGTCGTCGAGCACCGTGCGGCACAGTTCGGCGGCCCGCAGGCGGACCGTCGCCTCGCCCGGGTAGGACGGGCCGTCGCCCGCCGGGATCCGGGCGGTGCCGGCCACCTCGCCGTGGTGCGGGGCCGAGCACGGCACCCGGCGGACCCAGTAGAGCGTCTCGTCGCCGCCGTCGGGGTCGGCCCGGCTGCCGTTGTCGGGGGTGTTGTAGCAGTCCCCGGACTTCAGCGCGGCCCACGGGACGGACCCGGCCGGAGCCTTCGTGGACTGGCCGAACCGGCCGCCATCGGGGGACTCGAAGGTCGAACCGGCCACGACGAGCGACAGCAGCACCGTGCCGACCACGCCGAGCACCAGCCCGGTCACCGCCATGCCGAAGCCGCGCTCCTTGCGGCGGTTGATCTGGACCAGCGCGATGATGCCGAACACCAGGGCCACCGGCGCCGCCACGACCAGGCCGGTCACCAGGGCGGCGACCGCGAAGCCGTTGGTGACGGGGGCGGGCCGGGGGTAGGGGAAGCCGGGCTGGAGGCCGGACTGCGCGGCGGGCGGCACCGACGCCCAGCCGCCGGCGGGCAGCGGCGGGGGCGGGGGCTGCGGCGGGGCCTGCGACGGGGACTGCGACGGCAGGGGCGCGGCCCACGGGTTGGCGGGCGCGGGCGGGAGGGGCGGCACGGGCGGGGCGGGCGCGGACGGGGCGGCGGGGCCGGGCTGTCCGGGTACCGCGACCGGCTCGGGCTGCCCGGCCTGCGCCTGCTGCTCCGGCTGGTCCGGCTGGTCCGCCCGCTCCGACTGCCCCGCCCGCTCGGCCCGCTTCGCCGGCGCGGCCCCGTGGGCCGGTGTGCGGGGATCGGCCGCGGGCGACTCCGGCCCCGGCGCGGGCGGTTCGGACGCAGGCTTGGACACGTGGACTCCCCCGGCCCGCCGGTACGGGCATCGACTCGGCAGCTCGACTCGTCGGCTCGCCCCCTCCAGCAACGGGCCGGACGGGCCCGAACGGCCCCGGTACGAGCGGACGCGCGACTTTACCCGATCTTTCCGAACGCCCGCGCGACCGTTTCGCCCGCCCCGCCGCCCATCCCGCCGCCCGGCCTCGCCCTCGGCCCGTCGCCGGCCCGGCCCCCGGTCAGCCGCGCGCCAGGATCTCGCCGTGCAGCATGGAGAACCAGCCGTCCCCGGCGGCGCTCCACTCCTGCCAGCCGGCCGCGATGCGCGCCAGTTCGGCCTGGTCCGCGAAGCCCCGCTCCACCGCCGTCCGGCCGATGGCGGAGCCGGTCACCCGGTCCGCCCACATCCCGCCCCACCAGGCGCGCTGCTCGGGCGTCGCGTACGTCCAGGTGGTGGCGGTCGCGGCGATGTCGGTGAAGCCCGCCGCCCGCGCCCAGGACAGCAGCCGCCGCCCGGCGTCCGGCTCACCGCCGTTGGCGCGGGCGATCCGCTCGTACAGCTCCAGCCAGCGGTCCAGCGCGGGCGCCTCGGGGAACCAGGTCATCGACGCGTAGTCGACGTCCCGGGCCGCGACCACACCGCCCGGCGCCGCGACCCGGCGCATCTCGCGCAGCGCGGCCACCGGGTCGGCCACGTGCTGCAACACCTGGTGAGCGTGCACCACGTCGAACTCGCCCTCTCGAAAGGGCAGTTCGTGGACATCGGCGACCTCGAACACGACGTTGGACAGGCCCCGGCCGGCCACGTACGCGGCGGCCTGCTCCAGCACCTCGGCGGAGGTGTCCACGGCCACCACGCGACCGCCCGGGCCGACCAGCTCGGCCAGGTCGGCGGTGATCGTGCCGGGCCCGCAGCCGATGTCCAGCAGCGCCTGCCCGGGGCGCAGTTCGGGCAGCAGGTAGGCGGCCGAGTCGGCCGCCGTCCGGGAGCGGTGCGAGCGCAGCACGGCCTCCTGGTAGCCGTGGGTGTAGACGGTGGCGGGCTGCTGTCCGGTCATGGTGTCCCCTGGGGAGTGGTCGGTTTCCGCGACGCCTTCGACGCTAGTGGACATTCCGCATTCCGAGAAGATTCGTCTCACCTGTCGATCACCCTGCGACCGCGCCACCCCCGGCGGCCGTACCGTGGGGCGCACCCGAGAGAACGGTCCCCCCGCCCATGCCCGGCCAGCGCCCCTTCGTCCTGCTGAGCGCCGCGATGTCCCTCGACGGCCACCTCGACGACGCCTCCCCCGACCGCCTGCTGCTCTCCAACCGGGCCGACTTCGACCGGGTCGACGCCGAACGCGCGGCCGCCGACGCCGTCCTGGTCGGCGGCAACACGCTGCGCGCCGACAATCCGCGCCTGCTGGTCAACGACCCCGCACGCCGGGCCGCCCGGCTCGCGGACGGCCGCGCCGAGTACCCGCTGAAGGTGACGCTCAGCGCGAGCGGCGCGCTCGACGCCGACCTGCGCTTCTGGCACACCGGCGGCGCCCGGCTCGCCTACACCACGGACGCCGGCGCGACCGTGCTGCGGCCCCGCCTGGACGGGCTGGCCGAGGTGGTCGCGCTCGGCGGCGCGGTGGACCTCGGCGCGGTGCTGGACGACCTGGGCGCGCGCGGGGTGCGCCGGCTGATGGTCGAGGGCGGCGGCGGCGTGCACACCCAGTTCCTGGCCCAGGGCCTGGCGGACGAGCTCCAGCTGGCGGTCGCCCCGCTGCTGGTCGGCCAGGCCGAGGCGCCGCGGTTCGTCCGCCCGGCCGCGTTCCCGGGCGGCCCGGCCCGGCGGATGCGCCTGCTGGAGGCACGTACGGTGGACGACGTCGTCCTGCTCAGGTACGCCCCGAAGGAGCCCGCCCCGTGACCGGAGTCCGTCCCGTGACCGCCGACCTCGACCACCTGCGCCGGGCCGTCGAACTCTCCCGCCGCTGCCCGCCGTCCGCGACGGCCTTCTCGGTCGGCGCGGTGATCGTCGGCGCCGACGGCGAGGTGCTGGCGGAGGGCTACAGCCGGGAGGGCGACGCGCACGACCACGCCGAGGAGGCGGCCCTCGGCAAGCTGCCGACCGGCGACCCGCGGCTGCGCGGGGCGACCGTCTACAGCTCGCTCGAACCGTGCGGACAGCGCGCCTCGCGGCCGGCGCCGTGCGCCCGGCTGCTGATCGCGGCGGGCGTGCCGCGGGTGGTGGTGGCCTGGCGCGAGCCGGACCTGTTCGTCACCGACTGCCAGGGCACGGCCCTGCTGGCGGCGGCCGGGGTCGAGGTGGTGGAGCTGCCGGAGCTCGCCGAGGCGGCCCGCGCGGTCAACGCCCACCTGCTCGGCTGATCTTTTGTATCATCAGGGAACAAAGAGCTCGTCCTTCCTTGCCCGAGGAGCAGCCCCATGCCCGCCACACCCCTCCAGCTGACCGCTCGCGCCCTCCTCCTGGACATGGACGGCACCCTGGTCAACTCCGACGCCGTGGTGGAGCGCTGCTGGCACCGCTGGGCCGAGCAGCACGGACTCGACCCCGTCGCCGTGCTGGCCGTCGCCCACGGCCGCCAGGGCCACGCGACGATGGCCGAACTGCTGCCCGACCGCCCGGTGGAACTCAACCTCGCCGACAACCGGCGGATGCTCGCCGCCGAGCGCGCCGACACCGACGGCGTCGTCCCGATCCCCGGCGCCGGCGCCTTCCTCGCCGCCCTGGACGGCCTGCCGCACGCCCTGGTCACCTCCGCCGACGAACCGCTCGCCCGGGTCCGGATGGGCGCCGCCGGCCTGCCGATGCCGCCCGTCCTGGTGACCGCCGAGTCCGTCGGCGCCAGCAAGCCCGACCCGGAGGGCTTCCTCAAGGGCGCCGCCGCCCTCGGCTTCGCCCCCGCCGACTGCCTCGCCTTCGAGGACTCCGACGCCGGCATCACGGCCGCCCGCGCCGCCGGCATCCGCGTCGTCGGCATCGGCCCCCGCGCCGCCGCCCACCGGCCGGACGCCCACGCCGACACCCTCGACGACGTCACCGTGACCACCGCACCGGACGGCACCCTGACCGTCACCGTCCGCCCCTGACCGGGGCGGCGACCCGGTCACCCTTGTCACCGCACGAGTCAGACGTAGGAGTCGAGCCATGAAGACGACGACCTACTCGGACTCCCGCGCGCACTACGCCGAGGTGCTGAACGCGGTCACGGACGACCGCGAGGAGGTCGTGATCACTCGCGCCGGACACGAACCGGTGGTCACAGTCTCACTGGAGGACCACCAGCCCCTCAAGGAGACCGCCTACCTGCTGCGCAGCCGCACGGTGACACGGAAGGGGCCGGGCTCGACAGAGCCCGGCCCCTTCCGGTCCGCACATTCGACCAACCGGTCAACTCGCGGCAAGCAGACGGCTACACGTTGAAGCGGAACTCCACCACGTCGCCGTCCTGCATGATGTATTCCTTGCCCTCGATGCGGGCCTTGCCCTTGGAGCGGGCCTCGGCGATGGAGCCGGTCTCGACCAGGTCGGCGAAGGAGATCACCTCGGCCTTGATGAAGCCCTTCTGGAAGTCGGTGTGGATGACTCCGGCGGCCTCGGGGGCGGTGGCGCCCTTCTTGATGGTCCAGGCGCGGGTCTCCTTGGGGCCTGCGGTGAGGTAGGTCTGCAGGCCGAGGGTGTCGAAGCCGACCCGGGCGAGGGTGGCGAGGCCGGGCTCCTCCTGGCCCATCGACTGGAGCAGCTCCAGGGCCTCGGCGTCGTCGAGCTCGATCAGCTCGGACTCGATCTTGGCGTTGAGGAAGATCGCCTCGGCCGGGGCGACCAGCTCGCGCTGGACGTTCTTGAAGTCCTCGTCGGCCAGCTCGGCCTCGTCCACGTTGAAGACGTAGAGGAAGGGCTTCGCGGTCAGCAGGTGGAGGTCGCGGATCGGGGTGGTGTCGAAGCCGGCCTCGAAGAGGGTCTTGCCGGTCTCCAGGACCGCCTGCGCGGCCTCGGCGGCGGCCAGCACGGGGGCGGTCTCCTTCTTCAGGCGCGCCTCCTTCTGGAGCCGCGGCAGGACCTTCTCGACGGTCTGGAGGTCGGCCAGGATCAGCTCGGTGTGGATGGTCTCGATGTCGTCCTTGGGCGACACCTTGCCGTCCACGTGCACCACGTCCGGGTCGGTGAAGGCGCGCACGACCTGGCAGATCGCGTCCGACTCGCGGATGTTGGCGAGGAACTTGTTGCCCAGTCCCTCGCCCTCGCTGGCGCCGCGCACGATGCCGGCGATGTCGACGAAGTCGACGGTGGCCGGGAGGATCCGCTGGGAGCCGAAGATCTCGGCGAGCTTGGCCAGCCGCGTGTCCGGGACGCCGACGACGCCGACGTTCGGCTCGATGGTGGCGAACGGGTAGTTGGCCGCCAGCACGTCGTTCTTGGTCAGGGCGTTGAACAGGGTCGACTTGCCGACGTTCGGCAGGCCGACGATTCCGATCGTGAGCGACATGAAGCGCAGTCCCGTGGGCTTGGAGGAGTTGGGTCGGCCCCGTGCGGGCCGACCCCCAAGTCTACGGGCAGCGCCTCACGCCCCGGTCGCCGCCGGGAGGGGCTCCAGGAACTCCGGCCGGCCGCCCGGGCGGCTGGGCCGGACAGGTCAGGCCGCTGAACGACGATCACATCAGCCCTCCGCCAGGAGACACGGGGCAAGACCTGAACGGTCCATTACACAGTGTGGCGATGATCGGACCGTACGTTGGGCGGGTGGAGCAGAGCATCCGTACCCAGCCGCCAGGGCCCAGACGCCGACCGCCGAACGGCGCGGCCGGGGCCGCCGTCCCCGGGCCCGGCCGGGCTCCCGAGACCGCCGGAGCCCCCGCCGCCGCCCCCGCCGCCCGGCTACGCCCGGTAGCCGGGCCGCCCGCCGCCACCACCGCCCGCCCGGCCACCCCCAGGCTGCGGTTGCGGCTGCCGCTGCGCGGACGCGCCGAGGCCCCGCTGTACGGGCGGCGCCGGACCGGACGGCCGACCCGGCTGACCGCCATCGGCACGGGCGTGGCCGCCGTGCTGGCGACCCTCGCCGTCGCGGGCCTGGACCGGCTGCTGTTCGACGGCCTCGGCTGGCTGTTCGGCCTCGGCTACCTGGCCGTCTGCTTCCAGCTGGCCGTCCGGGTGCGCTACGTCGACCTGCTGGCCGCACCGATCAGCGGGCCGATCGCCTTCGCGCTGGCGCTGCTGCTGCTCGGGCCGGTCACCTCCTCGGGCGTCACCGCCCAGGTGGTGGCGTTGGCGACCGGGCTGGCGCTGCGGGCCGGCTGGCTGTTCTCCGGCACCGGGCTGGCCGCGCTGATCGTGCTCGCCCGGTTCGTGGCCCAGCGCCGGATCCAGCGCTCCCGCTGAGCGGTGCCTCGGGCGGGCGGCCTCAGCCCGCCGCCCGGGCCGCCGCCATGGCGGCGCCGACGATGCCCGCGTCGTTGCGCAGCTCGGCCGGCACCACCCGCGCCTCCCGCTCCCGCAGCAGCGGCAGGAACTTCTCGTGCTTGCGGCTCACCCCGCCGCCGATCACGACCAGCTGCGGCGAGAACAGCATCTCGACCAGGTCCAGGTACTCGTCGACCCGCCCGGCCCACTGCTCCCAGGTCAGCCCGTGCCGTTCCTTGGCGGCCGAGGAGGCCCGGCGCTCGGCGTCCTTGCCGCGCAGTTCCAGGTGGCCCAGCTCGGTGTTGGGCACCAGCACGCCGTCCACGAAGAGCGCGCTGCCGATGCCGGTGCCGAAGGTGAGCACCAGCACCACGCCCGACTGGTCGCGCCCGGCGCCGTGCACGGTCTCGGCGAGCCCGGCCGCGTCGGCGTCGTTGAGCACGGTCGCGGGCAGGTCGAGCGCCTCGCGGAACAGGCCCGCGGCGTCCAGGCCGATCCAGCCCTTGTCCACGTTGGCGGCGGTTCTGGTCCGGCCGCCGACCACCACGCCGGGGAAGGTGAGCCCGACCGGGCCCTGGTGGTCGAACTGGCGGACCACCTCGCGGACGGCGGCGACCACGGCCTCGGGGGCGGACGGCTGCGGGGTGAGCACCTTGTACCGCTCCTGGGCCAGCACGCCCCGGGCGAGGTCGACCGGGGCGCCCTTGATGCCCGAACCGCCGATGTCCACGCCGAATACCGCCGCCATCACGTCCACCCTCCGCCGGGGCCGCGGACCGCTTGTCCACAGCCTGTGCACAAAACTACGAGAGGGCACGGGTGGACGCACAGCAGAAAACCCGGCAACCCCGAGGGGGTGCCGGGCTCTGCGCGAAAGGACCCGGGAGCGGTCCCGGGACCGGCCCTACAGCTTGCCCGCCGCCTCGGCGCGCAGGTCGCGGCGCAGCTCCTTGGGCAGCGAGAAGGTCAGGTGCTCCTCGGCGGTCTTGACCGTCTCGACCGTGTCGTAGCCGCGCGCGGCCAGCCACTCCAGCACGCCCTCGACCAGGATCTCCGGGACGGAGGCACCGCTGGTCAGGCCGACCGTGCCGACGCCCTCCAGCCAGGCCTCCTGGAGCTCCTCGGCGAAGTCCACCAGGTGGGCGGCCTTGGCGCCGTACTCCAGGCCGACCTCGACCAGGCGGACGGAGTTGGAGGAGTTCTTGGAGCCGACCACGATCAGCAGGTCGGTCTCGGGGGCCATCTGCTTGACCGCGACCTGGCGGTTCTGGGTGGCGTAGCAGATGTCGTCGCTGGGCGGGCTGACCAGCGCCGGGAAGCGCTTCTTCAGCTCGCCGACGGTGGCCATGGTCTCGTCCACCGACAGGGTGGTCTGGGACAGCCAGACGACCCTGGACTCGTCCCGGACCCGCACGTTGGCGACGTCCTCGGCACCGTCCACCAGGTGGATCCGGTCCGGGGCCTCGCCCATCGTCCCGACGACCTCCTCGTGGCCCTCGTGGCCCACCAGCAGGATGTCGAAGCCCTCGTCGGCGAAGCGCACGGCCTCCTTGTGCACCTTGGTGACCAGCGGGCAGGTGGCGTCGATGGTGGCCAGCCGGCCGGCCTTCGCCTCGTCGTGGACGGACGGCGCGACGCCGTGCGCGGAGAAGACCACGATCGAGCCCTCGGGCACCTCCTCCGTCTCGTCGACGAAGATCGCGCCCTTCTTCTCCAGGGTCTGCACCACGTACTTGTTGTGGACGATCTGCTTGCGGACGTAGATGGGCGCCCCGTACTGCTCCAGGGCCTTCTCCACGGCGATCACGGCGCGGTCTACACCCGCGCAGTAGCCCCGGGGGGCGGCGAGCAGGACACGGCGCGGCGCGGTGTTGGACATGGCTCCATCGTACGGGCGGCGCCGAGCCGCGCCGACGGGAGGCGCTTTCCGGACAGACCCGGTCGCCGGTGCTCAAATGTGGTGTCTATGAGCTCTGCGAACGGGCAAACGGAACCGGGCGGCCTGCGCCGCAGCCTGAGCGTCCGCGACCTGATGGTCTACGGCCTGCTGTTCATCGCCCCGATGGCGCCGGTCGGCGTGTTCGGCGTCCTGGACGCCAGGAGCCACGGCGCCGTCGCCACCGTCTACCTGGCCGCGACCGTCGCGATGGGCTTCACCGCCTTCTCGTACGCCCAGATGGTGCGCGCGGTGCCGCAGACCGGCTCGGTTTTCGCCTACGCGCGGGCCGGGCTGGGCGAGGGGCCCGGGTTCATCGCCGGCTGGATGGCGATGCTCGACTACCTGCTGATCCCGGCGGTCGCCTACCTGTTCTCCGGGATCGCGCTGAACTCGCTGGTGCCCGGGGTCTCCCGCTGGGTCTGGACGGCGCTCGCGGTGGTGCTGACCACCGCGCTCAACCTGATCGGCGTACGGACGGCGGCCGTGGTCGGTTTCGCGGTGCTCGCCCTGGAGATCGCGGTGCTGGCGGTGTTCGTCGCCGCGGCCGTGGTGGCGCTGCTCCAGGGCGGCGCCCGGCGCGGCTGGGACACCCCGTTCACCGCCGTCGGCACCTTCTCGCTGACCGCGGTGATCTCGGCCGTGTCCGTCGCGGTGCTCTCCTACCTGGGCTTCGACGCGATCGCCACCTTCGTCGAGGAGGCGGTCGGCGCCTCGGCGGCGGTGGCCCGGGCCGTGCTCTGGTGCCTGGCACTGGCCGGGGTGCTGTTCGTCGCCCAGACCTACCTGGCCGCACTGCTGGAACCCCTGGGCCCGCAGCAGCTGGCGGCCGACCCGGCGGCGCAGGGCTCGGCCTTCTACGACACGGTGGAGAGCGGGGTCGGGCACTGGCTGCACGTCCTGGTGGCGGCCAGCAAGGCGATCGGCGCGGCCTTCGCGGCGCTGGCCGGGCAGGCGGCGGCCGGGCGGCTGGTCTACGCGATGGGCCGGGAGGGGCGGCTGCCGCGCGTCCTCGGCACGGTCGACCCGGCCACCGCGGTGCCGCGCCGGGCGCTGCTGGCGGCCGCGGTGATCACGATGGCCGCGGCGGTCTGGGCGGCCGACCGGGACGACGGGCTGGACCAGCTGACCTCGGTGGTCAACGTCGGCGCGCTGACCGCCTTCGCGCTGCTGCACGCCTCGGTGATCGGCTGGTACACGGTGCGGCACGGCTCCCGGGACCGGGTGCGGCACCTGCTCGTCCCGGCCCTGGGGATCGTGGTGATCGCGGCGGTGGTCTACGAGGCCTCGACGACCGCGCAGCTCGTCGGGCTGATCTGGCTGGCGGTCGGGCTGGTGGTGCTGGGCGTCCAGGGCTCCCCCGCTCCGGGCGGCCCTGTCGGCGGGCGCCGCTAGCCTCGCGTACACGGCCGACACCAGCTCCCCGGACAGGCCCTAACCTCGTACGCATGGCCAACACCAGCTCCCCCGAAGCCCCGATCCCGGTCGGCAAGGTCTCCGCGCTGATCGGCGGCTGGATCGACCGGCTCGGCGCGGTCTGGGTGGAGGGGCAGATCACCCAGCTCAGCCGCCGGCCGGGGGCGGGCGTGGTGTTCCTGACCCTGCGCGACCCGCAGGCGGACGTGTCGCTCACGGTGACCTGCTTCCGCTCGGTGTTCGACCAGGTCGCGGAGGTGGTGCAGGAGGGCGCGCGGGTCGTCGTACACGCCAAGCCGGAGTGGTACGCGGCGCGCGGGCAGCTGTCGCTGCGGGCCTCGGAGATCCGGCCGGTCGGGCTGGGCGAGCTGCTGGCCCGGCTGGAGCAGCTGAAGCGGCGGCTCGCCGGGGAGGGCCTGTTCGCGGCCGAGCGCAAGCGCCCGCTGCCGTTCCTGCCGCAGTGCGTCGGGCTGGTCACCGGGCGCGGCTCGGCGGCCGAGCGGGACGTGCTGGAGAACGCCCGGCGGCGCTGGCCGGCCGTCCGCTTCGAGGTGCGCAACGTCCCGGTGCAGGGGGTCAGCGCGGTGGAGCGGGTGAGCGCGGCCGTCCGGGAGCTGGACGAGCACCCCGAGGTGGACGTGATCATCGTGGCCCGCGGCGGTGGCAGCGTCGAGGACCTGCTGCCGTTCTCGGACGAGGGGCTGGTGCGGCTGGTCGCGGACGCCCGTACGCCGGTGGTCAGCGCGATCGGCCACGAGCCGGACCAGCCGCTGCTGGACTTCGTCGCCGACCTGCGCGCCTCCACCCCGACCGACGCCGCCAAACGGGTGGTTCCGGACGTCGGCGAGGAGCTGGCCAAGGTCCGCCTGCTGCGGGACCGTGCCCGGCGGCACGTCCTCGGCCGGGTCGAGCGCGAGCAGCACGGGCTGGACGGCGTGCGCAGCCGCCCCGCGCTGGCCGCTCCGCACCGGATGCTGGACGGGCGCGGCCAGGAGGTCACCGCGCTGCTGGAGCGGGCCCGGCGCACCCTGCGGCACCGGCTGGACCACGCGCAGAGCGACCTCGGGCACACCCTCGCCCGGGTGGTCGCGCTGTCCCCGGCGGCCACCCTGGAGCGCGGCTACGCGGTGCTCCAGCGGACGGACGGCACGGTGGTGACCGACCCGGCGCAGGTCACGGCCGGCGAGGGGCTGCGCGCCCGGGTCGCGGGCGGGGCCTTCGACGTCGCGGTGGCGGACGGCCAGGGCTCGTAGGAACGCCCGGCGTCGCGGTGGCGGACGGCCAGGGCTCGTAGGAACGCCCGGCGTCACGGTGGACGACGGTCAGGCCTCGTAGGAGCGCTGCCGGGAGAGTGCGCGGGAGTGCTCGCCGAAGCCGAGGCTGCGGTAGAGCGCCTCGCCGCCACTGCTGGCGTGCAGGTCGATCCGGCCGACCCGCTGGTCGTCGAACCAGTCCAGCAGCGCCTCGGTGCAGGCCCGGGCGTAGCCGCGCAGCCGGTGGCCGGGGTCGGTGCAGATGTTGAAGACGAAGCCGAACCGGCCGTCCGGGTTTCCCGGCGCGGGCAGCCGGTGCTCCAGCGTGCCGACCGCGCAGGCGGCGAGCCGGCCGGGCCGCCGCGGATCGTCCACCACGAAGGACGGCATGGTCAGTTCCCCGGCCGGGGCGGCGAGGCGCTCGCGCAGTATCCGCTCGGCGGTGGCCTGCCAGGGCCCCGGCCCGGTCAGGCCGGCCATGCTGGGCATCGCCTCGAACATCAGGTTGCGCAGCCGGACGAGCTCGGAGGCGTCGGCCGGGGCGGCGGGTCGGACCGTGATCATGCGGCGGAGGGTAGCGCCGCCGGCCGGCCGGTTGCATCCGATTTCGCCGCTGCCTCCACCGCTGCCTTCGCCCGCCGCCTTCGCCCTGCCGCTTTCACCCCGCCACGGCCGTTGTGTCGGTGCTGCGCGGGCTCTGTCGGCTCCAGCCCCTACGCTGGCACGCATGGCAGAGCAGCAGGAGCAGCAGGACGCGGCGGCACCGACCCCGGACGACGCGCTGGGCTACGAGCACGCCCGGGACGCGCTGCTGGAGGTGGTCCGGCAGCTGGAGAACGGCGGGACGTCGCTGGAGGAGTCGCTGGCGCTGTGGGAGCGCGGCGAGCAGCTGGCGAAGGTGTGCCAGCGCTGGCTGGACGGCGCCCGGGCCCGGCTGGACGCGGCGCTGGCCGCCGAGGAGGACGGGGCCGCGGGCGGGCAGTGACGCGGCTCACAGTAGGCCGGGGAATCGTTGAAACTTCATCCATGTTGAGATGGTCTGACCGGCCACGGCCGGTCAATCCGACGAACCCCCTCCCGCATGAGGTGCAGACAAGCATGACCACCGACGCCCTGGTACTCGACGCCGCCGCTCAGGACCTGCTGTTCCGCGAGGCCCGCACCGCGAACACCTTCACCGACGAGCCGGTGACCGAGGAGCAGGTCCAGGCCATCTACGAGCTGGTCAAGTACGGCCCGACCGCCTTCAACCAGCAGCCGCTGCGCGTCGTCCTGGTCCGCTCGACCGAGGGCCGCGAGCGCCTCGTCCAGCACCTGGCGGACGGCAACAAGGCCAAGACCAGCACCGCCCCGCTGGTCGCCATCCTCGCCGCGGACAACGAGTTCCACGAGGAGCTGCCGACCCAGTTCCCGCACTTCCCGCAGGCCAAGGACGTGTTCTTCTCCGAGCGCACCGTCCGCGAGCGCTCCGCCTCGCTGAACGGCGCGCTGCAGGCCGCCTACTTCATCATCGGCGTGCGCGCCGCCGGCCTGGCCGCCGGCCCGATGACCGGCTACGACGCCGAGGGCATCAACAAGGAGTTCTTCGGCGACGGCGAGCACTCGGTGCTGGCCGTGGTCAACATCGGCAAGCCGGGCGACGACGCGTGGTTCCCGCGCTCGCCGCGCCTGGAGTACGACCAGGTCGTCACCACGGTCTGATCCACCGCACGCGCGAGGGCCCGCACCGGTTCGTCCGGTGCGGGCCCTCTCCGTATGCGCACGGGGGCGTTCGGGGTCGTACGGGCGCGTCCGCGGGGCGTTCGCGGGGGCGTACGGAGCTGTTCCCCCCGGGGCGACCCGGGGGCACGGGCTACTTGAGCGCCTGGGCCAGCTCGGCCAGTTCCTCGTAGGAGGCGGTGCCGGTGAGCACGGTGGTCGCGTCACCGGTCTGCACGGTCAGGGCGCGGGACTTCTCGCCCTGCACCCGCTCCCAGGTGCGCCCGGCGACCTCCGAGGTGCCGTCCGGCTTGCCGCCCGCGATCTTGTCGGCCAGCAGCGCGTCGCGGGGGACGTCGCTCTGCTCGACCGCCGCGTACTGGCCGGACGGCGTGACGAAGCCCAGGTGCCAGGCGTTGCCCTTGCCCTTGCTGATCGCGGCCGGCTGGTAGCCGACCGAGGTGGCCCGCCACTGGTCGGACAGCCCGTCCGGGGAGAGCAGCGGGTACGGCGCGCCGCGCTTCGCGGAGGCCGCCGCCACCTTGTACTCGACCACGTGCACCGGGTCGCTGTTCGCGTCGTGCGGAAGGAACAGGTACCCGATCCAGACCACGGCGCCGACCGCCAGCATCGACAGGACCATGTCCCGTACGGTCTCCCGGCCCCTCATGCGTTTGCTCTCTCCAGCCACCCCCACATGGTGACTCATCCCTACGGCGGTACGGCCACCCGGGGTGCCCGCGTACGGGTGAAGCGGGACGAACCGACCTGGTCGGGCGCCGGGTGGCGACCCGCGCCACAGACAGTCATCTCATAGGCAGATACGATCGCAGGACCCTCACCACGGCGTTCGACCAGGCAGTAGTCGGGCGCTTACTGGCCGTCGCGTACAGAGAGGTAACGACGATGACCACGCAGTACCCGAACCACCTTCCCAGCGCCCTGGAGGTCGCGCCCGAGGCTCCGGACCGGAACCTCGCGCTCGAACTCGTCCGGGTCACCGAGGCGGCCGCGATGGCCGCCGGCCGGTGGGTCGGCCGTGGCGACAAGAACGGCGCGGACGGCGCCGCCGTCAAGGCGATGCGCACCCTCGTCTCGACCGTCTCGATGAACGGCGTGGTCGTCATCGGGGAGGGCGAGAAGGACGAAGCCCCGATGCTCTACAACGGCGAGCGGGTCGGCGACGGCACCGGCGCCGAGTGCGACGTCGCGGTCGACCCGGTCGACGGCACCACGCTCACCGCCAAGGGCATGAACAACGCCGTCGCCGTCCTGGCCGTCGCCGACCGCGGCACCATGTTCGACCCCAGCGCCGTGTTCTACATGGACAAGCTGGTGGCCGGCCCCGAGGCCGCCGAGTTCGTCGACATCACCGCCCCCGCGGCCGTCAACATCCGCCGGGTCGCCAAGGCCAAGGGCAGCGCCGTCGAGGACGTCACCGTCGTCGTCCTCGACCGCCCGCGCCACGACGGCCTGGTCCGGGAGATCCGCGAAGCGGGCGCCCGGATCAAGTTCATCTCCGACGGCGACGTGGCCGGCGCCATCATGGCCGCCCGCGAGGGCACCGGCGTCGACCTGCTGATGGGCATCGGCGGCACCCCCGAGGGCATCATCGCGGCCTGCGCCATGAAGTGCATGGGCGGCGTCATCCAGGGCCGGCTGTGGCCCAAGGACGACGCCGAGCGGCAGAAGGCCCTCGACGCAGGCCACGACCTGGACCGGGTGCTCACCACCGACGACCTGGTCAGCGGCGAGAACGTGTTCTTCGTCGCCACCGGCATCACCGACGGCGAGCTGCTGCGCGGCGTGCACTACCGCCAGGAGACCGCCACCACCAGCTCGCTGGTGATGCGCTCCAAGAGCGGCACGATCCGCGAGATCAACTCCGTCCACAAGCTGTCGAAGCTGCGGGCCTACAGCGCGATCGACTTCGACCGCGCCAACTGACACCGGGCGACCGCACCCGCGGCCTCGGCGGAATCCCCCTCCGCCGAGGCCGCGGCGCGTCCGGCCCGGGGCGCACCAGGAGCCCCGTCAGCCCGCTATCCGCCGCTGCCCCGCGACCACCCGGGTCGCCTCGCGCAGCTCCGACTCCCGGCGGCGGCGACGGGCCAGCACCACCCGGCGCTCGGCGGCCGTCAGCCCGCCCCAGACCCCGTACGGCTCCGGCTGCGCCAGCGCGTGCTCGCGGCACTCCAGCAGCACCGGACACCGGGCGCACACCTGCTTCGCCTGCTCCTCGCGCGACAACCGGGCCGCAGTCGGCTCCTTCGAGGGCGCGAAGAACAGCCCCACCTCGTCCCGCCGGCAGGCCGCGCCGGTGTGCCAGGGGCTGTCCTCGCCCGAGGACGCGCCCTGGGCGGCGGTCTGGGGGCCCTGGCCGCCCGGGGGGTGCGGCTGCGGACTGCGCTCCAGCAACTGCGCGGCGGCGACGGGCGAGGTGGTGCGGGACTCGATCGGATGCAGCACGGCCGTACTCCTGACGAGACTCTCGGACACGGGGAAGCTCGCTCCCCTGCCCGGCTGCGAGCCCCCGCTGTCCAACCCCGAGTCGGCCGCTGGGCCGCCTCCGGTGCGCAGCCGTACAAGAAGCGATGTGCGGAAGGAACTACCCCGCCCGCCCGCGATTCATGCACACTGCACGCAATCGACTACGGAGCGCACCGGAGACAACGCGGAACGCCCGGCCGGGAGTTGATCCCCGACCGGGCGTTCGACCCGCCAACCCCGGCTACTCGGTGCCGAGTTGCTTGCGCACCCACTCCTTGAGCTTCTTGCCCCGGCGCGGCTTGGCCTCGCAACCGCCGAACACCGCGACGCCCTTGACCCGGACCACCGGCGCGTACGGGTCCGCCGCCGTCTGCTCCTTGACGTCGAATCCGCCGAAGATGCCGACGCCGCCGCCGTGCAGGCTCACGTTCTCCGGCACCCGGATCTCGACGCCGCCGAACAGCGCCGTCACCTCGATCTCCACCTCGGGCGACTCGAAGACGGCGTCGGTCAGGTCGATCTCCACCCCGCCGAACGCCGCGAACGCCTTCAGGTGCGACCCCACCCGCCAGCGGCCCTTGCGGGACGATCCGCCGAAGATCGCCACCATCGACGGCGACTCCTGGCGCGCGGGCGGCAGCGCCGGCGTCACCGCACGCGGCGCCGGGGCCTCCAGCGGCGGCTTCTCGAACGACAGCGGCCGGTGGCCCGGCAGGTCCCTGGTCAGCGGCACCAGATCGCCGAAGGTCTTGGCGGCGTACGCGGCCCCGATCCGGTCCGCGTGCTCGTCCGCGTCCAGCCGGCCCTCGGCGTAGGCGTCCCGCAGCAGCTCCGCGATCCGCTCGCGGTCGGCGTCCGACACCCGCATCTCCGCCTGCGCCACCGGGGCGTGCGACGGCTGGGTCTGCTGCTCCGGCAGCGGCCGGAGTTGCGGCTGCGGCTCGGGCCGGCTCTCGGGCTTGGTCATCGGTACGGGCGCCGGCACGGACGGCTGCCCCGGATCGTCCTGCGACGGCGAGTTGTCCACGGCCCAAGACTAGTCGCTCGTACGTGCGGCCGAGTGAGCCCGGTCACGCAGGCTGCCCTGTCCGCGTGCGACGCGGAGCCGGGTCCTACCCTTGAGGGTGCTTCGCCGACGCAGCCGGACCACTGGAAACCTAAGGACCGCCCCCATGGCTCCCACGCCAGACTTCGAGTACAGCGACCTGCTCCCCCTGGGCGCTGACCCGACCCCGTACCGCAAGCTGACCTCCGAGGGTGTCTCCACCTTCGAGGCCGGCGGTCGCACCTTCCTCCAGGTCGAGCCCGAGGCGCTGCGGCTGCTCACCGCCGAGGCGATGCACGACATCTCGCACTACCTGCGCCCCGCCCACCTCGCCCAGCTGCGCCGCATCCTGGACGACCCGGAGGCCAGCCCGAACGACCGCTTCGTCGCGCTCGACCTGCTGAAGAACGTCAACATCTCGGCCGGCGGCATCCTGCCGATGTGCCAGGACACCGGCACCGCCATCGTCATGGGCAAGCGCGGCCAGAACGTGCTCACCGAGGGCGGCGACGAGTCGGCCATCGCGCGCGGCGTCTTCGACGCGTACACCAAGCTCAACCTGCGCTACTCCCAGATGGCCCCGGTGACCATGTGGGACGAGAAGAACACCGGCAACAACCTGCCGGCCCAGATCGAGCTGTACGCCACCGACGGCGGCGCGTACAAGTTCCTCTTCATGGCCAAGGGCGGCGGCTCCGCCAACAAGTCGTACCTGTACCAGGAGACCAAGGCCATCCTGAACGAGGCGAGCATGCTCTCGTTCCTGGAGCAGAAGATCCGCTCCCTCGGCACCGCCGCCTGCCCGCCGTACCACCTGGCGATCGTGATCGGCGGCACCAGCGCCGAGTTCGCGCTCAAGACCGCCAAGTACGCGTCCGCGCACTACCTGGACAACCTGCCGACCTCCGGCGACGCCAAGACCGGCCACGGCTTCCGCGACCTGGAGCTGGAGGCGAAGGTCACCGAGCTGACCCAGAAGATCGGCATCGGCGCCCAGTTCGGCGGCAAGTACTTCTGCCACGACGTGCGGGTCGTCCGCCTGCCGCGCCACGGCGCCTCGCTGCCGGTCGCCATGGCCGTCTCCTGCTCCGCCGACCGCCAGGCGCTCGGCAAGATCACCGCCGAGGGCGTCTTCCTGGAGCAGTTGGAGACCGATCCGGCCAAGTACCTGCCGGACACCACCGACGAGCACCTGGACGACGACGTCGTGCGCGTCGACCTCGACCAGCCGATGTCCGCGATCCGCGCCGAGCTGTCCAAGTACCCGGTCAAGACCCGGCTCTCGCTCACCGGCACCCTGGTCGTCGCCCGCGACATCGCCCACGCCAAGATCAAGGAGCGCCTGGACGCCGGCGAGGGCATGCCCAAGTACCTCCAGGACCACCCCGTCTACTACGCCGGCCCGGCCAAGACCCCCGAGGGCTACGCCTCCGGCTCCTTCGGCCCCACCACCGCCGGCCGGATGGACTCCTACGTCGACCAGTTCCAGGCCGCCGGCGGCTCCATGGTCATGCTCGCCAAGGGCAACCGCAGCAAGCAGGTCACCGACGCCTGCGCCGCCCACGGCGGCTTCTACCTCGGCTCCATCGGCGGCCCCGCCGCCCGTCTCGCCCAGGACTGCATCAAGAAGGTCGAGGTCCTGGAGTACGCCGAGCTCGGCATGGAGGCCGTCTGGCGCATCGAGGTCGAGGACTTCCCGGCCTTCATCGTGGTCGACGACAAGGGCAACGACTTCTTCCGCGAGACCACCGAGGGCCCGCTGATCACCAGCCTCCGGGTCCGCTCCAAGGAGTAGCCGCGCCGCGTTCGTCAACCGCCCCGGCCGCGTCCGTCGCGACCGGGGCGGCCGCGTTGCGCGTGCTCACGCGTCGAAGTCGTACTCCAGGACGTAGGAGGCGGCGTCGAGGATCATCTCGTTGAGCTCGACGACCTGGCCGTCGTCGGCGAAGGCGGTGCGGCAGATCAGGATGACCGGGGTGCCCGCCGACAGCTCCAGGCGGGCGGCCTCGTCCGCGCCGGGCATCCGGGAGCGGACCTCCTCGCGGAAGTGGACGGGCTTCGCGCCGATCTCGGCCAGCCGGGCGTAGGTGCCGCCCGGGCCGGTGTCCTCGCGGGTGATGGCCGTACCGGCGACCAGGCCGGCCGGCAGGTAGGAGGTCGACAGCAGCACCGGCTTGCCGTCCAGCACGAAGCGGCGGTGCCGTACGCACATCGACGCGCCCGGATCCACTCCCAGCACCCGGGCGACGTGCTCCGGCGCGCCCCGTTCGGTGACGGACACCTGGTCGACCACCAGCAGGCGGTTGTCGATGTCCGCCGACCATATGGACCGGCCCGAGCCCCACTGCCCCTGCGCCAGCCGCTGGATCCCGCGCCGGCGCAGCGGCCGGAAGTCCCGGACGAAGACCCCCGCTCCCCGGCGCGCCTCGGCGATGCCCTCGCTCTGCAGCACGCCGAGCGCCTGGCGGGCGGTCATCCGGGCCACGCCGTACTCGTCCATGAGGTCGTTCTCGCCCGGCAGCCGGTCACCCGCGCGGTACCGGCCGTCGTCGATGGCCGCCTTCAGCGTGTCGGCGATCCGTTGGTACTTGGGCTGTTTGTCGCCACTGCTGCCGGTCATCGCCGCTCCCTCTCCCTCGGACAAATCGTAGGCGCGCCCACGGCCGACGGTAAGCCGATACGACCATTGACATCTCTAGAGATATTAGCTTCTCTAGAGATGCTGGGTAGTCGCCGAGCACCACACACACGGACAGCGACCAGGGCGCGGCCCCCACCCGGCGCCGCACCCGCACCAGAACAGCGAGGAGCAGTGCGGTGAGCACCCGTCAGCGCGACTCCGCGGCCTACCGGCCGCACGTGGGTGAACTCGTCCTCGACCGGAGGACCGGACGCACCGGCATCTACATGGACACCATCGGCGGGGAGCACTACCTGCGCCCCGAGGGCGGCGGCCGCGAATGGACCGCCGAACCCGGACGGGTCTCGCCCGTTCCCAGGCCCCGCGATTCAGCCGAATACGATCTTCCGCGCTAATTGCGGCAAAAAGCACGCAAACAGCAACATTCCCACCCGCAATCCCCCCGAGTGAATCCGGAATTCCGGAACGCCCCGCACCCACCGTCGGGCACGTTACGGATATCACCGGTCACCATGAGTGCATCACGGGCGGGATTCGGCCACCGGGCGGGCACCGGTGCCGAATGGAGCACGCCCAAAACCCACAGCGCCCCCGTGCCCGGACCGGGACACGGGGGGCACGGGGCCTTCGGCCGGACCGGCTTACGGGTGGCCGGAGATCATGCCTTCCGGCTCGTACCGCTTGCCCGGCCCGACCGTGGCCGGCGCGACGGGCTCCACCACGTGCGCGGCCTCGTCCCCGAACAGGTCGTTCTCTATCGCCGCCTTCTGCGCGTCGGACGGCGCGGTGTACTCGGTCGTGTTCGAGGACGCGGCCACCGCGCCCTCGACAGCCTCGCCCGCCTCCACAGCGACGGCCGGGACATCCGTCGTCGCCGCGTTCTCGGGCGCCGAAGCCACCGGGGTCTCGCTCTGGTCGTTGGCCATTGGGCGGCCGCCTTTCGGTCATCAAATGTGTCTCGCCCGACCTCCGTGGCACGGGCGTGCGGACAGTATCGTAGGGTTGATTAAATGTCCGATAAACATCGCGCGGCTTGCGCTGCCGCCCGGCAGAGTCGGGCGTCCGCCTAAGCTGAAGCACCACGGCGGACCGCCGAGCGCCCTTTCACGGAATCGACACCACAGGCCATCGGGGGACTTTCATGGAGTTTCGGGAGACGCCGCAGACCCCTGCGCTGCGCTTCCAAGTCCTCGGTCCGGTCCAGGCCTGGCTCGACGGCAAGCCCCTTTCCCTCGGATCTCCCCAGCAACAGGCAGTTCTGACCACCCTTCTGCTGCATTCCGGACGCCCGGTCACCACGCAGGACCTGGTCGACGCACTCTGGGGCGAGCGGCACCCGGCCCAGGCGGTGGCGGCACTGCGCACCTACGTCTCCCGCCTGCGCTCCGTCATCGAGCCCCGGCGGGAGGTACGCCGGCCCTCCGAACTGCTGATCTCGGTCGCCGACGGCTACGCGCTGCGCATCCCCGGCGAGGCCCTCGACCTGACGGTCTTCGAACGGCTCTGCGCCGAGGCCGCGGCCGCCCGGGCCTCGGGCGACAAGCACGAGGCGCACCGGCTGCTGGCGCGGGCGCTGGACCTGTTCAGCGGCCGGCCGCTCACCGGCATCCCCGGCCCCTACGCCGACACCCAGCGGCTGCGGCTCGCCGAACGGCAGGTGGCCGCCGCCGAGGAGCTGTGCGCCGTCGCCCTCGACATCGGCCTGCACGCCGAGATCGTCGGCGAGCTGAACGGCCTGACGGCCGAACACCCGCTGCGCGAGCGCCTGAGCGAGCTGCTGATGCTGGCGCTGTACCGCTGCGGGCGCCAGGCCGAGGCGCTCGGCGTCTACACCGACACCCGCAAGCTGCTGATCGAGGAGCTCGGGGTCGAACCCGGAGCCGGCCTGTCCGCGATGCACGCCCGCATCCTGGCGGCGGACCCGACACTCGCCCTCCCGGCCGTACCCACCCCGGCGAGCCGTGAGGACGGTCCGGCCGCTCCCCCGGCGCCCGCCCAACTCCCGGCCGACGTATCGGACTTCAGCGGCCGAACCGACCTGGTGAGCGACCTCTCGACGGTCCTGATGAACGCCACCGGCCAGGCCGTGGTGGTGACTTCGCTGGCCGGTATCGGCGGGGTCGGGAAGACCACCCTCGCCGTCCACGTCGCCCACCGCGTCCGCGGCGAGTTCCCGGACGGGCAGTTGTACGTCGACCTGCGCGGCGCCGGCACCTCGCCGGCCGACCCGGTGGCCGTCCTGGGCGACTTCCTGCACGCGCTCGGCGTCACCGACAGCCCCGACTCGCTCGAACAGCGCGCCGCCCTCTACCGGTCGCTGCTCGCCAGCCGGCGGATGCTCATCCTGCTCGACAACGCGCGCGACGCCGAGCAGATCCGACCGCTGATCCCCGGCGTCTCCGGCTGCGCCGTGCTCGCCACCAGCCGCTCCCGGCTGGCCGGCATCCCGGGTGCACAGTTGTTCGACGTCGAGGAGCTGACCCCGAACGAAGCGCTGGCGCTGTTCTCGGCCATCGTCGGCGAGCAGCGGGTCGCCGCCGAACCGGAGGCGGCCATGCAGGTGGTCACCGCCTGCGGGTTCCTGCCGCTCGCCGTCCGCATCGCCGCCGCCCGGCTGGCCAGCCGTCCGCGCTGGAGCGTCTCCGACCTGGCCAGACGGTTAGCCGACCAGCGGCGGCGACTGGACGAACTCCAGCTCGGCAACCTCGCCGTGGAGACCACCATCGGACTCGGCTACGGGCAGCTCTCGACGGACGAGGCCCGTGCCTTTCGGCTGCTCGCCCTGATCGACTCCCCGGACATCCCGCTGCCCGCCGCCGCGGCGCTGCTCGGCGCGAACGAGTACACCGCCGAGGACCTCGCCGAGGCGCTGGTCGAGGCGAACATGCTGGAGTGCTTCACCCCCGGCCGCTACCGCTACCACGACCTGCTCCGGCTCTACGCCCAGCGGCAGAACGAGCGGATCGGGGACACCACGGAGCAGGAGCGGGCGGTGCTGCGCCTGCTCGACCTGCTGATCCCGACCGTCCGCAACGCGGCCCAGGTGATCGAGCCCGACGACCAGCTCCCGGAACCGCTCAACCCCCTGGGCTCGTCAGGCCTGGATCTGCCGACGAGCCGGGACGCCCGGCAGTGGCTGCGGACGGAGATCACCTTCCTGCTCAGCGCCGTCGAGGCGGCCGTGCGAGGACCGGACTTCGTGCTGCGCCCGGCCGTCGACCTGCTGATCGTCCTGAACAGCCTGGTCAGGGATCCCACGCACGGCTCGCGGATGCGCCGGTTCCTGGTGACCGCCGAGCGCAACGCCGCCGCCTACGGAGACGCTGCCGCCCTGGCCCGGGTGCACTTCGCCTTCGGCACGCTGCAGTCGATCACCAATGACTTCCAGGGCGCCGAACAGTCGCTCCGCAAGAGCCTGACCCTCCAGCGCTCCGACGACATGACGATCCTGCGGTCGGCGGCGAGCAACGACCTGGGGATCATCCTCAGCCTGACGAACCGCCCCGCCGAAGCCATCCCGCTCTTCGAGCAGGCCCTCGGCATCAGCCGGGTGGTCCGCGTTCCGATCAACGAGGCCCGGCTGCTCGGCAACATGGCGCGGGCACAGCTCAAGCTGGGCGACACCGAGACCGCTGTCCGCTCGGTCATCGAGGCGGTGGCGACGGCCCGGACGTCGAGGAACGGTCCCTGCCTCGCCGACACCCTGTACCAGACCGGTGTGGTGCTCGCCTCCACCGACGAGCCGAGGGCGGCGGTGGGCTACCTGCGAGAGGCTCACCAGCTGTTCCAGGCCCAGCAGAATCCGCTCTGGGAGGGCTACACCCTCGCCCGCCTGGCCTCCGCCCTGCTCGCCGCCGGACAACACGCCGAGGCGGCCGAAGCGGCCGACGAGTCGCTCGTGATCGCCCAGGAACTGGACTCCGCCTACTGCCAGGGCCTCGCGAACGCCACCCTCGGCGAGTCGCTGCTCGCCCTGGCCCAGCCGGCCCGCGGACTCGCCTGCCTGCGCGAGGCGCACGCGATCTTCACGCGGCTCGGTGTGCCGGAGGCCTCCCCCGTGGCGGACCTCATCTCCCAACAGCACACCGAGCCTCCCCCATCTTCCCCAGCGCCGTAGGTCTCCGCCCCCCGGCAGAGCCCCTACCCCCGTTGTGCGCGTCGGCGCCCCCGCAGCCCCCCGGCTGCGGGAGCGCCCTCAACGCTTCCCCGGCGCTGGACTCCACTCTGCACCCCGGCGATTGACGTTCGATAAACGCCCGACGGCCGGCCCTCGCCCCGGCGAAACCGCAGGTCAGCCGTTCCACCACGGCGCGCCATGCGGCGCGCGGAGCCCGCACGCACCACCCCCGCCCGCACCGTCGTGCTTCCGCAACCCCGTCCACACCGGCCCAAGCATGACGAGTTGGCTGGAAAGGGACCCCATGGCGCAGAGATCACGCATATTCTCAGATGCCAGTACACACACGAGTGTCTGCCGGCAACGTGTGGGCCGGCGAGGCAGGACGGGCGCCGGGGCGGACGGCATCCCGCTCCCGTGCGGCCGCGTGCAGCCGGCCGGAGGCCACGGGTGGAAGGGTGCCTCTCAATCGTGACGACCGGACAGATATCCGACTCGTTCCCCGTCGACGAGGACGCGGGAGACGACGGGCCCGACGTGCGGCGGCGCCGGGCGGCGCGTGCCCTGCAAGCCGTCGCCTTCGACACCATCGGCGCCGGGTACGGCGAGGCGTTCCCGGCCAAGGACGGGCAGCTGGCCTGCGGACGGCAGCTGCTGGCCGAGCTCGAACCCGGCGCGCGGGTGCTGGACGTGGGCTGCGGCACCGGGGACCCGACGGTCAGGCAGCTGGTCGCGGGCGGGCTGCGGGTGACCGGGATAGACCTCTCGGACGTGATGCTCTCGCTGGCCCGGCAGGCCCGGTTCCCGGGCGAACACCCGCCGGAGTTCCATCGGATCGACCTGTTCGATCTGGCCACCGAGCGCGCCGGGCAGGTCTGGAACGCCCCCGGGCTGGGGCCGCTGGGCAAGGACGGGTTCGCCGCCGTCACCGCGTTCTTCTCCCTGATCCTGCTGCCGCAGGACGAGATCCCGACCGTGCTCGCGCGGCTGCGCGAACTCCTCCGGCCGGGCGGACTGCTGGCGCTCGGTATGGTCGAGGCGGATCTGGATCACGTTCCGCTTCCGTTCCTTGGCAGAGAGCTGCGGATCAGTGGGTATCTGAGGGAGGATCTGGAGCGGGTTCTCGTCACGGCGGGCTTCGCCGTCGAGGAGTGCTCGGGGCATCCGTACGCGCCGGCCAGCACCACGCTGCCGCCGGAGGAACAGCTGTTCCTGTGCTGTCGACGCGTCGGCTGACCCACCGCACGGCAGCAAGGCCCGCCAGCAGGACACCGCAGACCACCACAGAGACCACACCGAATCCAGGACAGGCAGCCGTGCGCGACCAGCTCAAGACCGAGGCCGGACAGCCGGCTGCCGTCCCGGGCCAGCGCGGCCTGCCCCTGGCACCGGCACCGGCACACCAACCGACCGCGCGCCCGGAGCGCGAGGACGTGGCGGGCCGGCTCGGCTACCTCGACCTGGCCACCCGGCGGATCAACAGCGCGCTCGACCTGTCCGCGACGCTGCGCAACATCGGCCGGGTACTCGTTCCCACGCTGGCCGACGCCGCCGTGGTCCACCTGCGCGATCCGCTGCCCAACGTCGAGCGCGAGCCCGGCTTCCCGGACGAGCTGCGGATCCACCACAGCACCGGCACCCGGATCGGGCGACGCGGCCGGCCGAGCGGCGCGGACGACCGGCACCGCTCCCGGTACGGCTCCCGCTCCACCGCCGACACCGGCCCCGCCACCCCGGTGACCCGCGGCGGGGCGCTCGCGCACGCCCTGCTGAGCCGCCGCCCCGCCGAGTCCGCGGTGCTCGGCACACCCGGCGCCGAACGCACCGAGGCGCTGCTGCGCGAGCTGTACGGCACCCGCGGGCTGGCCCGCCTGGCCGCGGGCACGTCGGTGCTGGCCCTGCCGCTGCGCGGCCGCAAGGCCGTGCTCGGCCTGCTGGTGCTGATCCGCCGCCCTCCTGAACGCACCGGCCGGCCCGCCTTCGACGCCGCCGACACCGCGACCGCCGCGCACCTCGCCACCCAGGCGGGGCTGGCGGTGGACACCGCCCTGCGGTACGCCCGCGAGTGGGAGATAGCCAACGAACTCCAGCGCAGCATGCTGCCGTTGCGCCTGCCGCAGCCGCACGGCGTCCGCCTCGCCCAGCGCTACCTGCCGGGCGAGCGCGGCGCGCAGGTCGGCGGCGACTGGTACGACGCCGTGCCACTGCCCGGCAACCGGGTCGCCCTGATCGTCGGCGACGTGATGGGCCACTCGCTCACCTCGGCCGCCATCATGGGCCAACTGCGCACCAGCGCCCAGACCTTGGCCGCCCTCGACCTTCCGCCGCACGAGGTGCTCTACCACCTGGACGAGCAGGCCCAACGGCTCGGCCGCGAACAGCACCTGGCGACCTGCGTGTACGCGGTGTACGACCCGATCGCCAACCGGGTGGTGCTGGCCAACGCCGGGCACGTCCCGCCCGTCCTGGTCCGGCCGGACGGCACCGCCGAGTTGGTGGAGCTGGACTCCGGGGCCCCGATCGGGGTCGGCGGGGTGGACTTCAACTCGGTCGAACTTCCCGCCCCGCCCGGCTCGGCCCTGCTGCTGTTCACCGACGGCCTGGTGGAGACCCGCAGCCGCCCGATCAGCGACGGCCTGGAGGTCCTCCGCGCCCGGATCGCCGCCGCCCGCTGGCAGTCCCCCGAGCAGCTGTGCCAGGAGGCGCTGCGGATCCTGCCGCCCGGCGACCGCGGCGACGACATCGCCCTGCTGGGCGCGTGCTTCGACGGCATCCCGGCCGGGGACGTCGCGCACTGGTACCTCCAGCCGCGCAACGAGACGCCCGGCCGGGCCCGCCGGCTGGCCGCCCACACGCTGCGCCGCTGGGGGCTCGGCGAGCTCAGCGAGGCGACCGAGCTGATGATCAGCGAGCTGGTGACCAACGCCGTCCAGCACGCGACCCGCCCGGTCACCCTGAGCCTGGTGCGCACCACTCGGCTGCGCTGCGAGGTCGGCGACGACAGCCCGCTGCTGCCGCGGCCGCGCCGTACCGGGCTGGAGGACGAACGCGGTCGCGGCCTGCAGATAGTGGCCCGGTGCGCGGACCGCTGGGGCGCCACCCGGCTGGGCACCGGCAAGGTGGTCTGGTTCGAGCAGCGACTGCCCCAACCGCCCGTCGAGCAGCGGCTACCGTAACCACCCGTAACCACCCGCAGCCGCCCGTCGAGCAGCGGCTGCCGCAGCGCGCGGGCGCCCGACGGGAGCGGCCCGCCGAGCGCCCGGGAGCGGTTCAGACCCCGGCCGGCTCCTTCACCGGATGCTGCTCCAGCCGCGCGATCAGCTGCTCGCCCTCCATGTCGACCCGCGGCACGACCTTCTCCAGCCTCTTCGGGAACCACCAGGCGGCCTTGCCGAACAGCGCCATCGCGGCCGGCACCAGCGCCATCCGCACCACGAAGGCGTCCACCAGCACGCCCACCGCGAGGGCGAAGCCGATCGGCTGCACGATCGGGTCGTGGCCGAAGACGAACGAGCCGAACACCGACACCATGATCAGCGCCGCCGCCGTGACCACCCGGGCGCCGCCGCGCACCCCGGCCACCACGGCGTCCCGCGGCGCCTTCCCGTGGACGTACTGCTCCTTCATCCCGGAGACCAGGAACAGCTCGTAGTCCATCGCCAGCCCGAACAGCACGCCGATCAGCAGGATCGGCACGAAGCTCACCACCGGCCCGACCTTCGGCACGTCGATCAGGCCGTCCAGCCAGCCCCACTGGTAGACCGCGACCACCGCGCCGAGCGAGGCGGTGATGCTGAGCAGGAAGCCGGCCACCGCCTTGAGCGGGACGAGCACCGAGCGGAACGCCAGCGCCAGCAGCACCACCGCAATGCCGACGATCACCGCGAGGAACGGCGGCAGTGCCTGGCCGAGCTTGGTGGAGACGTCGATGTTGGCGGCGGTGGTACCGGTGACGGCGATGTCCGCGCCGGTCGAGGTCTTGAGCGGCGCGCGCTGGTCGCGGATCTCGTTGACCAGTGTCCTGGTGCCGGCGTCGTCCGGTCCGGTCTGCGGGATGACGGTGAGCAGGGCGGTGCGCCCGGCCTGGTCGACGGCCGGGGGCAGCAGTGTCCGCACGCCCGGCAGGGTCTGCAGCCTGGCCGCCACCCCCTGCACCGCCTGCTCCGGCTGCGGCACGCCCCCGGCGTCCACGACGACCACCAGTGGCGCGTTGAAGCCCGGCCCGAAGCTCTCGCCGACCAGGTCGTAGGCCTTGCGCGCATCGGTGCCGGCGGCCTGCGAGCCGCCGCCCGGCAGGCCGAGCCGGAGGCTCGCAGCGGGCACCGCGAGCAGGCCCAGTCCGGCCAGTCCGACGAGCAGCACGGCCAGCGGGCGGCGGACCACGAACCGGCCCCAGCGCTCGCCCAGGGTGGTGCGGCTGCCGGTGCGCAGCGCCCGCTTCCAGACCGGCAGCCGGTCGATGGCGCGGCCGGCGAAGCCGAGCAGTGCGGGCAGCAGCGTGATCGCGACCAGGACGGCCACCACGACGGCGCCGGAGGCGGCCAGGCCCATCACGGTCAGGAAGGGGACGCCGGCGACGGCGAGCCCGGCGAGCGCCACGACCACGGTGAGGCCGGCGAAGACGACGGCGCTGCCGGCGGTGGCGGTGGCGCGGGCGGCGGCCTCGTCCGGCTCCAGGCCCTCGTCCAGGTGGCGGCGGTGCCGGGAGAGGATGAACAGCGCGTAGTCGATGCCGACGGCGAGACCGACCATCAGGGCCAGCACCGGCGCGGTGGTGATGATCTCGAACGAGCCGGACAGCGCCATGATCGCGGCCATCGCCACACCGACCCCGACCAGCGCGGTCAGCAGCGGCAGCCCGGCGGCGACCAACGAGCCGAGGGTGATCACCAGGACCACCCCGGCGACGGCCAGACCGATCGCCTCGCCGCCGTCGACCTGCGCCATCCGGTTGTACGCGTCACCGCCGAAGGCGACGTCCAGCCCGGCCGCGCGGGCCGGTTCGGCGGCGGCCTTGACGGCATCGCGCTGCTGGTCGGTGACGTTGGCGAGCTTGTGGTCGAAGGAGACCAGGGCGATCGCGACCCGGCCGTCCGGTGAGACGGCGTGGGTGGCGTACGGGTCGGGCACGGCGGCCACGCCGGGGACGGCGGTGATCCGGGCGACCGCCTCGCTGACCGCTCTGCCCGCCTCGGGCGTGGTGGCGCCGCCGGGCGCGGGGGCCGCGAAGACGACCTGGGCGGAGCCGTGGCCCTGCTCCGGGAAGGTGTCCTTGATCCGGTCCAGGGTGGTCTGCGCCTCGGTGCCCGGCACCTTGAACTCGTCGCTGGTCTTGCCGGCGAAGGCACCCGCGGCCCCGCCGATCGCGATCAGCACCGCGATCCAGACCGCCAGCACCGCCCGCCGTCTCCGGAAGCAGTAGCGGCCCAGTCGGTAGAGGTGCGTGGCCATGGGTGACCCCTCGGTCAGGTCGTCGGGCAGGCAGGTGCCTGAACAGGTCGCGGTCCACCGTACGCGCAATATTGTCAGGCGACAAAGTTGGTCGACAGAATCAAGTGACGGAATCATTCGACGCAGTTATCCGACCATGGCGATACCCTGGCTGGATGGCTCATGTCCCCGCCTCCGAACGCCGACCGCAACTGGTCCAGGCCGCCCTCGACCTGATGACCCGGGAGGGGGTCGCCGCCGGCAGCACCCGGGCGATCGCGGCCGAGCTGGGCGTGGCGCAGGCGACGGTGCACTACACCTTCGGCACCAAGAAGGACCTCTACCGGGCCGTCGTCGAGCAGCTGACCGCCGAGTTCATCGGCCACGTCCGCGCCGCCTACCCGGGCGACGGCTCCTTCGGCGAACAGGTCGCCACGCTGGTCCACGCGCTCTGGGAGAGCTCGACCGGCGCGGACGGGCGCTGCGCGCTGCTGGGCGAGTTCGCGGCGCTGGCGATGCGCGACCCGGACCTACAGGAGATCATGCGGGCGCTCCAGCACGGGATCGAACGCACCGCGGCGGAGATGCTCACGACCCTCGCCGAGGCGCACGGCCTCGAACTGGCCATGCCCGCCGAGGAGATCGCCGTCCACTTCCTCACCGGCTTCGACGGTCTCACCGACCGCTACCTGGCCCTGCGCGCGCCCGGCGAGCAGCCCGACCACGGCACCCTGCGGGCCCTGGACCTGCTGGTGGCCACCACGGTCGGGCTCTGCCTCGGCGCCCCGGCGAAGCCGTGAGGCCATGAGGCCATGAGGCCATGAGGCCATGAGGCCATGAGGCCGTAGGACCGCAGGCCGCTAGGAGGCGATCCGGACCGGGAGTTCGGCCAGCACCTCGCGCAGCGCGGCCGCGAAGCGCTCGTACTCGGTGCTGCGGGCCGAGCCCGGGCGGGTGGCCAGCCCGATCCGGCGGCCGGGGGCCGGGGCGGCGAAGCGGACGGCGGCCAGCCGGTCGGTGCGGCCGGCCTCGACGTCCAGCGCGGTGGCGGGCAGCAGCGTCACCCCGAGGCCGCCGGCGACCAGTTGGACCAGGGTGGACAGGCCGGCCGCGCGGGTGGTGGAGCCCCCGGGATCGGCACCGACCTCACGGCAGATGTCGAGGGCCTGGTCGCGCAGGCAGTGGCCCTCCTCCAGCAGCAGCACGTCCAGGTCGAGCAGCACGTCGCGCGGGACGTCGATCCGCCCGGCGAGCGGGTGCTCGGGCGGGGTGACCAGGACGAAGTCCTCGTCGAACAGCGGGATGTCGCGGGTCGGCGAGGTACCGCCGACCGGGAGCGCGAGCAGCAGGACGTCCAGCCGCCCGGCGGCCAGCCCCTCCAGCAGCGCGGGGGTGCGCTCCTCGTGGACGTGCAGCTCCAGCTCCGGGAAGCGGTCGCGGACCAGCCGCAGCACGGTGGGCAGCAGGTAGGGCGCGACGGTCGGGATGACGCCGAGGTGCAGCGGCCCGGTGAACGGGCGGCGGGCGGCCTCGACCTCCTCGGTGAGGGCTTGCAGCGAGGCGAGCACCCGGCGTGCGTGCTCGCGCACGCGCTCACCCAGGGGGGTGATAATCACCCTGCGCGTCGTACGCTCGACCAGCTGCGCGCCCAGCGACTCCTCCAGTGCCGCGACCGCCCCGGACAGGGCCGGCTGGCTGGTCCCGGTGGCGGCGGCGGCCTCCCGGAAGTGCCGGTGCTCGGCGACCGCGAGGAAGGCCTTGAGCTGGGCGACGGTCGGCGCCCGGGGGCTGCGGACTGTGGCGCTCGCCACAGCGGCCTCGGGTTTGGCGGCGGCGACCCTGCGGGGGCGGGGCCGCGACGTGGGCGGTTCGGTACTGATAGCCATCTCCGATCAGACACATCAAGTGTAGCTATTTCCCTGATCAGTCCACGATGTGGAAACGTAGGGCGTGTCCGGAATCCGGACAAAACTCCCCTCAGTCTCACTTCAGGAGAAGCGAACGTGCTCACGATCGGTGACAAGTTCCCCGAGTTCGAACTCAACGCCTGCGTCGACCTGGACGCCGCGAACGCCTTCGCCGAGATCAACCACAAGTCCTACGAGGGCAAGTGGAAGATCGTCTTCTTCTGGCCGATGGACTTCACCTTCGTCTGCCCGACCGAGATCGCCGCGTTCGGCAAGCTGAACGACGAGTTCGCGGACCGCGACGCCCAGATCCTCGGCGTCTCCGGCGACTCCGAGTTCGTGCACCACGCCTGGCGCAAGGACCACAAGGACCTGCGCGACCTGCCCTTCCCGATGCTGGCCGACGTCAAGCACGACCTGATGCGCGCCTGCGGCGTCGAGGGCGCCGACGGCACCGCCCAGCGCGCGGTGTTCATCGTCGACCCCAACAACGAGATCCAGTTCGTCATGGTGACCGCCGGCTCCGTCGGCCGTAACCCCAAGGAGGTCCTGCGGGTGCTGGACGCCCTGCAGACCGACGAGCTGTGCCCGTGCAACTGGACCAAGGGCGAGGACACCCTCGACGCCCAGGCCCTGCTGGCGGGCTGACCCATGGCCCTCGACGACCTGAAGGCCGCCCTCCCGGACTACGCCAAGGACCTCAAGCTCAACCTGGGCTCGGTCATCGGCAACTCCGACCTCCCCGCCCAGCAGCTCTGGGGCACCGTGCTGTCCTGCGCGATGGCCACCCGCAGCGCCGCCCTGCTGCGTGAGCTGGAGCCCGAGGCCAAGGCCAACCTCTCCCCGGAGGCGTACACCGCCGCCAAGGGCGCGGCCGCGATCATGGGGATGAACAACGTCTACTACCGGACGCTGCACCTGCTCTCCGACAAGGAGTACAGCACGATGCGGGCCGGTCTGCGGATGAACATCATCGGCACCCCGGGCGTCGAGAAGGTCGACTTCGAGCTCTGGTGCTTCGCCGTCTCGGCCATCAACGGCTGCGGCCAGTGCCTCGACTCGCACGAGGCCGTGCTGCGCAAGGCCGGCGTCGAGCGCGAGGTCGTCCAGGCCTCGATGAAGATCGCCGCCGTCCTCCAGGCCGTGGCGGGCGTCCTCGACTCCGAGGCCGCCCTCGCCGCCGCCGGCGCCTGACGGACCCCGCACCAACGCCGACGGGCCCTCCCGGACACCACGTCCGGGAGGGCCCGTCGGCGTTGCGCTTCGGCCTCAGCCGTCCCCGGCCGGGGCGGCGGAGGTCCGGCCCGCGGCCTCGCGGGCGGCCTCCATGGCGGTGAAGACGGCCTGGCCGGCCTCGTTGCGGCGGCGCAGGTGGGTGATCACGGTGTTGGTGACGGCGATCAGCGGGACGGCCACCACCGCACCGCCGATGCCGCCGATGATGCCGCCGGCCGCGACGCCGAGGACGACGCCCAGCGGGTGCACCCGGACGGCCCGGCCGAGGATCAGCGGCTGCAGGATGTGGCTCTCGATCTGCATCACCGCGACCAGCACGATCAGCACCATCAGCGCCGTCCACGGCCCCTCGGTGACCAGGGCGATCAGCATCGCGACCGTGCCGGTGACGAGTGCGCCGACCAGCGGGACGAAGGCGCCCAGGAAGATGATCACGGCCAACGGCATCGCCATCGGCACGCCCAGCAGGTCGATGCCGATGCCGATGCAGACCGCGTCGATGAAGGCCACGCAGACGGTGCCGCGCACGTACGCGGTGAGCGTCGCCCAGGCCTTCGGGCCGGCTCCGGCCATGGCGAAGCGGGAGTGCCGGGGCAGTCCGCGCAACGCCCAGTTCCAGATCCGCGCGCCGTCGTAGAGGAAGAAGAAGGTGGTGAAGAAGGCCAGCGCCACGGCGGTCAGCACCTCGACGGCGATCTGCGCGCCGGTCAGGCTGGCCGAGGTGATCTGGTCGGTGTTGGTGGTGATCGCCTTGCCGATCTGGTCGGCGTAGTCGTTGATCTGCTGCTGGGTCAGGTGCAGCGGCCCGGTGCTCAGCCAGTCCCGCAGTTGGTCGACGCCGTCCTTCACCTTGCTGGTGACCGTCGACAGGTTGGTGGACACCTGCCAGACCACGAACCAGCCGACCAGCCCGATTCCGGCCAGACCGCTCAGGAACACCCCGCCCGCCGCCAGCGAGCGCGGCACCCCGTGCCGGCGCAGCCAGGAGACCGTCGGCTCCAGCAGCGCGGAGATCAGCAGCGAGGCCAGCACCGCGAAGGCGACCAGCCGCAGCATGTCGACGATGTAGAAGACGACGTAGAGCGCGCCGCCGAGCAGCAGCAACCGCCAGGTCGACTCGGCGGCCACCCGCAGCCCCCAGGGCACGGCCTCGGCCGGGGTGGCGGGCCGGCCGGGGTGGTACTCCCGCGCCAGGCCTGGCGGTGCGGCCGGCGCGGGGGCCGCCGGGGCGGCGGCCGGCACCGCGGCGGGTTCGACCCGCGGGGCCGGCACCGGATCGGGCGCCTCGGCCAGCGCGGGGACGGCGAGCTCGTGCGGGTCGGCCGCCATCGCGGCACGCCGGCGCCGTTCGATCACGGCGGCCGCGCTCGCCACCACGGCCATGCCCTTGGCCACGGCCTTGAAGGCCTTTCCGCCCCGCGCCATCCTCGCTACCACCGCTCCCCTGCTGAGCCGCCGTGCCCGGCGGTACGCCGTGGGTCCCGCCACGGCCGTCAGGGATGACGCTACCCGGCGGCGGCCCGGCGAGTCCGGCCCCCGCCGGGTTCGGCTCGAACAACCTCGCCATCAAACCGGGGCAAAACGTCAGGTTTCAGATGGTTTCGGACCGAGATCGCTGGGGAGGAGTCGAAACGAGGCCCCCGGGGAGAGCGAGGCCTCGGACCACGGACCAACTGTCGGCGGACCGGCCGGTGCGGGAAGCGACCAGGACCCCTTCCCGCGCCCCGCGTCCGCACCGGGTCCGCACCGCCCGCAGGCGCACTGGTCAGCGCAGCCCGGGCGGCGCGGCCCGACCCGGCTCCCGGCGGGCGGGAACGCGACGGCCCCCGGTCGCTCGTCGGGCGGGACGAGCGGCCGGGGGCCGTACGGGAGAGTCCACCGCCGGGCGGTGGCGGCTCCTAGTACCAGTTGTGGGACTGCCAGAACGACCAGGCGCCACAGGGGCTGCCGTAGCGGCTGTTCATGTAGCCCAGACCCCACTTGATCTGGGTGGCCGGGTTGGTGCGCCAGTCGGCACCGGCCGAGGCCATCTTGGTGCCGGGCAGCGCCTGGACCAGGCCGTACGCGCCGGAGCTCCGGTTGGTCGCGGTGTAGTCCCAGCCGCTCTCGCGCTTCACGATCTGACTGAAGCACTGGAACTGGGCGTCGTCACCGACGACCTGCCGGGCGATGTCCTGGACGGATCCGGGGCTGACCGAGACCGGCGGGGCGCTGTTGTCGGTGGCGGCCATCGCCGAACGCGCCTTGGAACGGTTGGCAGCGGCCTCGTCGGCCTTGCGCTTGTCCTCGGCGGCCTTGGCAGCCTTGTCCGCGTCGGCCTTGGCCTGGGCATCGGCCTTCGCCTGGGCGTCCGCGGCGGCCTTCTGGCGCGCGGCCTCCTCGGCGGCCTTCTGCTCGGCGGCGGCCTTGGCCGCGGCGTCGGCGGAGGCCTGCTGGGCGGATGCCTGCTGGCCGATGTTGTCACTGATGGTCTGCGCCTGGGCGCCAGAGGGGACTTCGGCAAGCAGGGTCGCGCCCGCGACGTCGACCGTCTGCGTCGTCTTGCCCTCGCTGCCCGAGGCCACACCCACGACGGCACCGACAGCGGTGACGGCGGTGGCGGAGGCCACAGCGACTCCCCGGACCGAGATCCGAGTCACATGGATTCCTTCCAGCATCGCCCACGCGTGACCGTGCGGGCGCAACATGCCCCTTGGCACTGACCTCCGCAGGTGCTCTGGTCACGGGAGGTGCTGGCCCGGCGTCCGGCCGAGGTGAGGCGACCGGGCGTTGGAATCGGGCGGCGTACGGCTCATCGGTCTTCAATTGTGCGTCCACCGACCGGAGTTGGTGGACCATCCGGGCCCGGACTCGTGGAGTCCGGAAGCCCTGCCACGCCGTACGCGGGGCCTGACAGAACCCTCACCATGCCGCACCGGACGCTGTCGACGCAATTCCCGTTCGCGTGGCGCACGTCACATTCACCGCACGGGAGTTCCCCGGGCGGAAAGCACTCGATGTGATGAAAGGGGTGAGGGCCCGCCCCGTCAGGAGCGGGCCCCACACCAAGAGTTGACCGTATTGTCCGACTATGTCCCGGTCAGGGGCGAATCACGGGTGGATGTCCTCCAGCATCTCCGTGACCAGCGCCGCGATCGGCGAACGCTCCGAGCGGGTGAGCGTGATGTGCGCGAAGAGCGGATGCCCCTTCAGCTTCTCCACCACCGCCACCACGCCGTCGTACCGGCCCACCCGGAGGTTGTCGCGCTGCGCCACGTCGTGGGTGAGCACCACCCGCGAACCCTGGCCGATCCGGGACAGCACCGTCAGCAGGACGTTCCGCTCCAGCGACTGGGCCTCGTCCACGATCACGAAGGCGTCGTGCAGCGAGCGGCCCCGGATGTGGGTCAGCGGCAGCACCTCCAGCATCCCCCGGGAGATCACCTCCTCGATCACGTCCGGGGTGGTGACGGCGGAGAGGGTGTCGAAGACCGCCTGCGCCCAGGGGCTCATCTTCTCCGTCTCGGAGCCCGGCAGGTAGCCGAGCTCCTGCCCGCCGACCGCGTACAGCGGTCGGAAGACCATCACCTTGCGGTGCTGCCCCCGCTCCAGCACCGCCTCCAGCCCCGCGCACAGCGCCAGCGCGGACTTGCCGGTGCCCGCCCGGCCGCCCATCGAGACGATGCCGACGTCCGGATCGAGCAGCAGGTCCAGCGCCACCCGCTGCTCGGCGCTGCGCCCGCGCAGTCCGAACGCCTCGCGCTCGCCGCGCACCAGCCGGACCCGGCCGTCGCCGGTCACCCGGCCGAGCGCCCGACCGCGCTCCGAGGTGAGCACCAGCCCGGTGTGCACGGGCAGCTCGTCCGCCCCCTCGACGTCCACCGCGGCGTCGTGGCCGGCCGCGAACAGCGCGTCCACCTGCTCCGCCGGGACGTGCAGCTCGGACATCCCCGTCCAGCCGGAGGTGATGGCGAGCTCGGCCCGGTACTCCTCGGCGAGCAGGCCCACCGAGCTGGCCTTGATCCGCAGCGGCAGGTCCTTGGAGACGACCGTGACGTCGTACCCCTCGGCCTGGAGGTTCCGGGCGACCGCGAGGATCCGCGAGTCCGCCTCGCCGCCGCCGACCCGGTAGCCGGCCGGCAGTATCGACAGGTCGGAGTGGTTGAGCTCGACCCTGATGGTGCCGCCGAGCTCGCCGACCGGGATCGGCTCGTCGAGCCGGCCGTGGCGGATGCGGTAGTCGTCGAGCAGTCGCAGCGCCTGGCGGGCGAAGTAGCCCAGCTCCGGGTGGTGCCGCTTGGCCTCCAGCTCGGTGACGACCACCACCGGCAGGACGACCTCGTGCTCCTCGAAGCGGGTCATGGCGAGCGGGTCCGCCAGGAGCACGCTGGTGTCGAGAACGTACGTGCGCCGGTCTGGCGTCCGGCGGCTCTTGGAACTGACCACTAGGCCTCCAGAGCGGATGACCCTGCGTCATCCGCGGCAAGCCGGCCCCCGCTGCCCCGGTGGCCTCGGGACCGGACTGCCTGGAGTATTCCCAGGCGAGGGACGGTGCATTCGCGCCCCCGGCGAACTGACGGATCATTGCCGGTGAACGTTTGGCCTCACGAGGACTCCGGGTAGGCCAGCCCTACGGCGGTCACTTCACCCGTTCAGAGGCCCAGTCGCCGGTTGCGCTGCTCGAACGCCCGCAGCGCCCGCAGGAAGTCGACCTTGCGGAAGGCCGGCCAGTACGCCTCGCAGAAGTAGAACTCGCTGTGCGCGCTCTGCCAGAGCAGGAAACCGGACAGGCGCTGCTCGCCCGAGGTGCGGATGATCAGGTCCGGGTCGGGTTGGTTGCGGGTGTAGAGGTGCTCGGCGATGTGCTCGACGTCGAGGATCTCGGCCAGTTCCTCGATCGAGGTGCCGCGCCCGGCGTGCTCCTGGAGCAGCGAGCGGACGGCGTCGGCGATCTCGTGCCGGCCCCCGTAGCCGACCGCGACGTTGACCGTGATGCCGTCGATGTCGGCGGTCTCCTCGGCGGCCCGCTTGAGCACGTCGGCGGTGTGCTGCGGGAGCAGGTCCAGTGCGCCGACCGGGTGGACCTTCCAGCGGCGGGCGGCGGCCAGCCCGGTGACGGCGTCCTCGATGATGCCCAGCAGCGGGACGAGCTCGTCGGCGGGGCGGTCGAGGTTGTCGGTGGAGAGCATCCAGAGGGTGACGACCTTGACGTGGGTCTCGTCGCACCAGCCGAGGAACTCGCTGATCTTGTCGGCGCCGCGCTGGTGGCCGTACACGGTGGTGCCCCCGGCGGCCTTCGCCCAGCGGCGGTTGCCGTCCAGGATCACGCCGATGTGGTGCGGGGTGCGGGCGAGGTGGACCTCGACCCGGCGGCCGTAGAGCCCGTACATCCCGCCCAGCAGGGTACGCAGACCCGGCGTCCGTTCGGCGACATCGCGCAGACCCATGATTCCCGGCCCCTCCGTGCTCGTTCAGCTGGTGCGTCAACGCCCCGGCGCAGCCTACTCCGGCGGGCAGGCACACGGTAAAGCCGCAGGTAGCGGTCTGGTCACGGTCCTGTACGGAGTCCGCCCCGGCGGGCGTGTCGCGGGCCTTGCCCGACGGCTCCGACGGCGGACACGGAACGGTCTCCGAATCCTTAAGGAATCCGTAAGCCGACTGTCCAATGCTTGACGACCGGCAATGGTCTAGTCCAGCTTTTGATCCAAGGCGGAACGAACCCCACGGCCCCGCCCCACCCCCACGCACCACCGTGCACCACCATGCACCGCCGCGGTCGCCCACCCCCAGGTACGACGACCCCACGCACCACGACGGACCTCCCCTCCCCCACACGCGGCCGCCGCGCCCCCCACCGCGGCGGCCGCTCCCTCCCCAGGAGCGTCACCCCATGGCCCGTACGCTGAACCAGCCCGCGCACAAGCGCCGGCGCAGCCCCCTCCCGGCCGTCGCGGCCGGCGCCACCGCCCTCGCCCTGGCCGGCGGCGGCCTGGCCCTCTTCGCCGGCGGCGCCAGCGCGGCCGTCGGCAACCTGGTCACCAACGGCGGCTTCGACAGCGGGCTGGGCGGCTGGAACTGCGCCGGCGCGGCGACCACCGTCTCCTCCCCGGCCCACTCCGGCACCGGCGCGCTACAGGCCACCCCGGGCGCCGGCGACACCGCCGAGTGCACCCAGACCATCAGCGTGCTGCCCAACACCAGCTACACGCTGAGCGCCTGGGTCCAGGGCCCGTACGTCTACCTCGGCGCGCGCGGCACCGGCGGCACCGACCCGTCCAGCTGGTCGAACCAGAACAGCTGGAACCAGCTGTCCTCCACCTTCACCACCGGCGCGAACGCCACCAGCGTCACCGTCTACCTGCACGGCTGGTACGGCCAGAGCGCCTACCTCGCCGACGACGTGAGCCTGATCGGCCCCGGCGGCCCCTCCACCCCGAGCCCGACCGCCACCGCCACCCCGTCACCGACCGCCACGGCCACCGCGACCTCCTCCCCCACCGCGACCGGCACGCCGACGGCCACCGCGACCCCGACCGCCACCGCGACCGCGACCGCGACGCCGACCCCCACGGCCACCGCGACCGCCACCACCCCGCCGGTCACCGGCCTGCCCGCGCACGCGGTCACCGGCTACTGGCAGAACTTCGACAACGGCTCGACCCCGCAGCGCCTCGGCGACGTGCAGAGCGCCTACGACATCATCGCGGTGTCCTTCGCCGACGCCGTGCCCACCCAGACCGGCGCGATCAGCTTCACCCTCGACCCCGGCCTGTCCAAGGCCCTCGGCGGCTACAGCGACGCACAGTTCCGCGCCGACATCAAGGCCAAGCAGGCGGCCGGCAAGAAGGTCGTCCTCTCCATCGGCGGCCAGAACGGCGCGATCACCGTCGGCGACGCCACCGCCGGCAACAACTTCGCCAACAGCGCCTACGCGATCATCAAGGACTACGGCTTCGACGGCATCGACGTCGACCTGGAGAACGGCGTCCAGGCCGGCCCGCTCGGCAACGCGCTGCACACCCTCCAGGCCAAGGTCGGCCCCGGCTTCATCCTGACCATGGCGCCCGAGACGATCGGGATGTACAGCACCGCCGGCGCCTACTTCCAGCTGGCGCTGAACACCAAGGACATCCTCACCGTCGTCAACACCCAGTTCTACAACTCGGGCGGCATGAACGGCTGCGACGGCAAGGTCTACAACCAGGGCACCATCGACTTCATCACCTCGCAGGTCTGCACCCACATCCAGGGCGGCCTGCGGCCCGACCAGGTCGGCATCGGCGTCCCCGCCTCCGCCAAGGCGGCCGGCGGCGGCTACGTCTCGCCGACCGTGGTGAACAACGCGCTGGACTGCCTGGCCACCGGCAACAACTGCGGCAGCTTCGTCCCGCCGGCCAAGTGGCCGACCATCCGCGGTGCGATGACCTGGTCCACCAACTGGGACGCCAACAACGGCAACGCGTTCTCCAACGCGGTCGGCCCGTTCGTCCACAAGATGCCGTAACCCCCCCCACCGCCAATCCCCCACCGGCGCGCCGCTCCTTGAGGGTGGGGCCTGCGCGCCGGCGGCGGGGCCCGCCGTACCCGACCCGGTACGGCGGGCCCTCCCGCGTCCGGGCCCGGTAGCGCCAGGTCCGGTCCGGCCCCCGGGCCCAGGCGCCACCTGTGGCGTCGCGGTGGCCCGGGAAGTCCGGCCTCCCGGGCCCGGGGGCTACCGGGCCAGCACCGCCAGCAGCGCGCCGAGCAGCAGGAACGGTCCGACCGGGACGTCGAGCCCGCGCACCGGGCGTCGGCGGGCCAGCGCGACGGCGGCCCGCAGGATCGCCCAGAGCCCGGCGAGCACCACCGCGGCGAACAGCCCGGCGACCGCCACCGGCCAGCCGTACCAGCCGAGCAGCCCGCCCAGGGCGAACCCCAGCGGCGAGTCACCCGGGCCCAACGCGCCGATCCAGACCGCCAGTTCGAGCAGGGCCCCGACCGCGAGGGCCACCAGCAGGCAGCGCAGCAGCACCCCCGGGCGCCCCGCGGCCAGCGCCGCCACCGCCAGCAGGGGGGCCACCCCGCCGACCAGCGGCAGGGTCAGCCGGTACGGCAGCCGGCGCACCCGGGCGTCGACGAAGCCGAGCACCACGCCGAGCCCGGCCGCCCAGCCCAGCGCCGCGGCCGACGGCCCGTCCGCCGCGTACGCCAGCCCGGCGGCGACCACGGCCGCCACCAGCTCCACCGACCAGGCGCCCGCGCCCAACCGCTCCCGGCAGCCCGGACAGCGCCCGGTGGGCGGCAGCAGTCGCACCTCGCGCCCGCACAACGGGCAGGCACCGCACCAGGGTTCGCCCTCCGGCACGGCGAACCGGGCGACCAGCCCGCGCAGCAGCGGAGCCACCAGAAATGCGGCCAGCACCGCACCGACTGCGGCTAGCATCACCGGCGCACCCCCTTTTCGATCAACGCCCGCACGCCCGTGCGGCACCCGGGAACCGGGCGGGGCGCACCGACCACATCATCCAACGGGGGAACGACCATGACGAAGACCCAGTCCATCCGGAGAATCGCGGCCGGCCTGCCGGCGGCGGCGCTCGTCCTGGCGCTGTCGGCCTGCGGGCCGGACAACGCCGACCCGGCGGCCGTCCCGAGCGCCCCGGCCGCGCCGCCCACCGGCGCCGCCGGGGCCTCCACGGCTCCCGGCACCCCGACCGGCTCCGCGGCCCCGACCGCCCCGACCGCCCCGACCGCCCCGGCCGGACCGCAGCCGTCCGTCACCGCCGGCGGCAACAACGTCACCCAGGTCAGCTACGACCGCCCGCTGCCGCTCGGCAGCGCCGGCCGCTACGTCGGCAAGAGCTCGGTGGTGGACGCCGCCGCGGTCTCGATCGTCAAGGGCACCGCCGCGGAGATCGCCCCGCTCAACCTCCCGTCGACGAGCACCAGCGGCAAGACGCCGTACTACGTCACCGTCTCCTTCACCAACCGCACCGGCGCCCCGCTGGCCGAGGACGCCTACATGATGCGGGTCTGGGTGAAGCCCAAGGACCACTCGGCGGGCGCGCTGCCGGCCGCGACCCTGCAGAAGGCGATCCCGCAGTGCGACACCCGGTCGCTGGTCACGCTCGCGGACGGGCAGTCCGTCAAGCTGTGTGCCGTCTATCTCGTCCCGAACGAGACCCCGCCCAGCTTCCTCACGTACGGGAACATCCTGGACACCGCGCCCCTGGTTTGGAAGGTCGGCTGACACCCCCGCCTCCCGATCCAAGGAGGCCGCTCCGGGCGGTTCGGTGCGCGTCCCGGGACGCGCACCGAAGTGCCCGGAGGTGCCCCTAAAGTAGGCAGGCATGCAGGTCATCCAGTCCAGCAAGCTCGCCAATGTCTGCTACGACATCCGCGGCCCGGTACTCGACGAGGCGATGCGGCTGGAGGAACAGGGCCACCGCATCCTCAAGCTCAACACCGGCAACCCCGCCGTCTTCGGCTTCGAGGCGCCGCCGGAGATCCTCCAGGACATCCTGCGCAACCTCTCGACCGCGCACGGGTACGGCGACTCCAAGGGCCTGCTCGCCGCCCGCCGCGCGGTGGTCATGCACTACGAGGACCGCGGCCTGCACGGGCTGAGCGTCGAGGACGTCTTCCTCGGCAACGGCGTCTCCGAGCTGATCCAGCTGGCCATGACCGCGCTGCTGGACGACGGCGACGAGGTGCTCGTCCCGGCGCCCGACTACCCGCTGTGGACCGCCTCGGTCTCGCTGGCCGGCGGCACCGCGGTGCACTACCGCTGCGACGAGCAGGCCGAGTGGTACCCGGACCTCGCCGACATCGAGGCCAAGGTCACCGACCGGACCCGGGCCATCGTGGTGATCAACCCGAACAACCCGACCGGCGCGGTCTACCCGCGCGAGGTGCTGGAGGGCATCGTCGAGATCGCCCGCCGGCACCGGCTGGTGGTCTACGCGGACGAGATCTACGACAAGATCCTCTACGACGACGCCGAGCACGTCCCGCTGGCCACCCTGGCGCCCGACCTCTTCTGCGTCACCTTCAACGGCCTGTCCAAGGCGTACCGGGTCGCGGGTTTCCGCTCCGGCTGGATGGTGCTCTCCGGCGACCGGCAGCGGGCCCACAGCTATATCGAGGGCCTGGCCGTGCTGGCCTCGATGCGGCTGTGCGCCAACATGCCCGCCCAGCACGCGGTGGCCGCCGCGCTCGGCGGCCGGCAGTCGATCCGCGACCTGGTGCTGCCCGGCGGGCGGCTGCTCGCCTCGCGCGACGCGGCGTACCGGCTGCTCAACGAGATCCCGGGGGTCAGCTGCGTCAAGCCCAAGGGCGCGCTGTACGCGTTCCCGCGGCTGGATCCGAAGGTCTACAAGATCAAGGACGACGCCCAGATGGTGCTGGACCTGCTGCGCTCCCAGCGCATCCTGCTGGTCCAGGGCACCGGCTTCAACTGGCCCGAGCCGGACCACTTCCGGCTGGTCACGCTGCCCCGGGCGGAGGAGATCACCGACGCGGTGACCAGGATCGGCGACTTCCTGAGCGGCTACACCCAGCCGTAGCCCCGGAACGGCCGCACCCAGCCGTGGCCCCCGCGCCCGACACCCTGACACCTGGCACCTGGCACCCGGCACCCGGGGAAAGCACTACGGCCGGAGTCCCGGCCCGGGCGGTCTCCTTGGTCGGGGAAAGACCGCCCGGGGGAACTCCGGCCGTCCTGTCACTCGGCGGGCGCGCGGTTCGTGCCGCGCGACCGCCTCTCGCTCTGCTGAGGCTCAGGCTCAGCCGAGGCGCGCGACGAGGCTCCGGTACTCGTCCCACAGCTCCTTCGGGGTGTGGTCGCCGAACAGCTCCAGGTGGGCCGGCACCAGCGCGGCCTCCTGGCGCCAGATGTCGGCGTCCACGGTGAAGAGCAGGTCGAGGTCCTCCTGGGACAGCTTCAGGTCGCCGAGGTCGAAGCCGTCGACGGTCGGCAGCACGCCGATCGGGGTCTCGACGCCCTCGCCGGTGCCCTCCAGGCGCTCGACGATCCACTTGAGGACGCGGCTGTTCTCGCCGTAGCCCGGCCAGACGAACGCGCCCTCGGCGTTCTTGCGGAACCAGTTGACGTAGTAGATCTTCGGCAGCTTCGCGGCGTCCGCCTGGGCGCCGACCTTCAGCCAGTGGGCGAAGTAGTCGCCCATGTTGTAGCCGCAGAACGGCAGCATCGCGAACGGGTCGCGGCGCAGCTCGCCGACGGTGCCCTCGGCGGCGGCGGTCTTCTCGGACGCGATGTTGGCGCCGAGGAAGACGCCGTGCTGCCAGGTGAAGGACTCGGTCACCAGCGGGACGGCGGTGGCGCGGCGGCCGCCGAACAGGATCGCCGAGATCGGCACGCCCGACTGGTCCTCCCACTCGGGGGCGATGGTCGGGCACTGCGCGGCCGGGACGGCGAAGCGGGCGTTCGGGTGGGCGGCCGGGGTGCCGGACTCGGGGGTCCAGTCGTTGCCGCGCCAGTCGGTGAGGTGCGCCGGGGGCTCCTCGGTCAGGCCCTCCCACCACACGTCGCCGTCGTCGGTCAGCGCGACGTTGGTGAAGACCGTGTTGCCCCACAGGGTGTCGATGGCGTTGGCGTTGGTGTCCACGCCGGTGCCGGGGGCGACACCGAAGAAACCGGCCTCGGGGTTGATCGCGTAGAGCTGGCCGTCGGCGCCGAAGCGCATCCAGGCGATGTCGTCGCCGATCGTCTCGACCTTCCAGCCCGGGACGGTCGGCTGGAGCATGGCCAGGTTGGTCTTGCCGCAGGCCGACGGGAAGGCGGCGGCGACGTACTTGACCTCGCCGGACGGCGGGGTGAGCTTCAGGATCAGCATGTGCTCGGCCAGCCAGCCCTCGTCACGGGCCATGGTCGAGGCGATGCGCAGCGCGTAGCACTTCTTGCCGAGCAGGGCGTTGCCGCCGTAGCCGGAGCCGAAGGACCAGATCTCCCGGGTCTCCGGGAAGTGCGAGATGTACTTGGTGCTGTTGCACGGCCACGGCACGTCCGCCTGGCCCTCGGCCAGCGGGGCGCCGACGGTGTGCACGGCCTTGACGAAGTCGCCGTCCTCGCCGAGCTGGTCCAGCACCGCCTTGCCCATGCGGGTCATCACGCGCATCGACACGGCGACGTAGGCGGAGTCGGTGATCTCGACGCCGTACGCGGCCAGCGGGGAACCGACCGGGCCCATCGAGAAGGGCACGACGTACATCGTGCGGCCCTTCATCGCGCCGCGAAACAGTCCCTTCTCGCCCTGGAAGACCTCCCGCATCTCGGCCGGGGCCTTCCAGTTGTTGGTCGGACCGGCGTCCTTCTCCTGCTCGGAGCAGATGTAGGTGCGGTCCTCCACGCGCGCCACGTCCGTCGGGTCCGAGGCGGCGTAGTAGGAGTTGGGGCGCTTTTCCTCGTTGAGCTTCTTGAAGGTGCCCTGAGCCACCAGCAGGTCCGCGAGGCGCTGGTACTCCTCGTCGGAGCCGTCGCACCACTCGACGCGGTCCGGCTGGGTGAGCTCGGCGATCTCGTTCACCCACGCGAGCAGGCGCTGGTGGCGGGTGGGCGCGGAGGCGCTGAGAGCAGAGATCTCGTACGACACGATCGCTCCGTTTCACACCATCTCGGCGAGGAGGTGGCGTAGCGGGGGTCTGAGGGTGCTTGCAGCGTAGCTCCGGCTCCAACGCCAAACTGCGGCACAGCGTCGAAATTGACTTATCTTTTACTACAGTAAGTACGATTACCGGCCAGTAATAGGTCGTCCACATCCCGGCCCGGACACCCTCGCGGACACCTCGAATACTCCAAAACGTCCAAGAGTGATGATCACCACTTTCCTACGCGTCAGTAACCTACGGCCCCGTAGGTAGCGGGTAGCATGCTGCGCATGACTGCTGAGCTCGTCGAGAGCACGGAGAACGAGGGCGCGGAGAACGAGGCCTCGGGACGCAAGCCGAAGTGGCGCGGCTGGCTGCACGCCGGGATGTTCCCCGCCACCGTCGCCGCCGGGATCGTGCTGATCTGCCTGGCCGACTCCACCCCCGCCAAGATCGCCTGCGCGATCTACTCGATCAGCGCCTGGCTGCTGTTCGGGGTCAGCGCGGTCTACCACCGCTTCGACTGGGGCCCGCGCGGGGACGCCGTGCTGCGGCGGCTGGACCACGCGAACATCTTCCTGATCATCGCGGGCACCTACACGCCGTTCACGATCCTGCTGCTCAAGGGCGCCGACCAGCAGGTGCTGCTCTGGGTGGCCTGGGGCGGCGCGCTGGCCGGAATAGCGTTCCGGGTGTTCTGGGTCGGCGCGCCGCGCTGGCTGTACACACCGGTGTACATCGCGCTCGGCTGGGCCGCCGCCTTCTTCCTGCCGGACTTCCTGCACGCCGGCGGCGTCGCCGTCCTGGTGCTGATGATCGTCGGCGGGGTGCTCTACAGCATCGGCGGCGTGGTGTACGGGCTCAAGCGGCCCAATCCGTCACCGCGCTGGTTCGGCTTCCACGAGGTGTTCCACGCCTTCACCCTGGGCGCGTTCATCGTGCAGTACGTCGGGGTCTCACTGGTGGCGTACAGCGCGGCCGGCTGAACCCGGCGCGCCACGGCGGGCGGCCGCGCGGTCCACGGACCGGGCGACCGCCCGCTCCGCCGTCCAGGGGCGCTCGTACGGCGCCCGGCCCTGCGGGCGGCGCGGGTACGGCGGGTGGTCCGCCACGTCGGCCTCCGGCCACGGCTCCGCCGCCGGCCCGGCGGTGCGGCCGCGCGCCTGCCGGGCGTCCAGCGCCTCGCGGGCCCGGCGGCAGCGCTCGCAGTGCGCGGCGTCCGGGGTGACGGCCGACGGCCGGTGCCCCCGCGGGGCGGTCGGCCGGTGGAGCGCCCGCCAGCGGCGGCCCACGTAGACCATGAGCAGCAGCACCTCGACCCCGGCGACGACCAGGACCAGCATCGCCCCGTTGATCAGGTAGGCCGCGACCACGGCGAGCGCGGACGCCACCACCACCGCCGCACCCCACACCTGGGCGTTCGACTCCCTGCCGGCCATTCGACTCCCCTTTCCCGGCGCCGGGCTCGTGGTCGGCTCCGGCCGCCCCACCCCTTCTCCGCTCTCGGCACGCGTCAGTCAGCACTGACCGATTGCCACATGGTATCTACCGTCCGTCACCCGGAGCTGCCCCCGGGCGGCGAACGACAGATCAACGTTGCGTCAATTCCTTGTGCGGAAGCATTACTTCCAGGACACATCACGCAGCGCGCCCGCTCGACTACGGGCTGGCGTGCCGGGGCCGCACGCAGCACGGCGGGGCCCGGCTGTGTCAGCCGGACCCCGCCGCATCCCACGTGTGGCGCGCACGTCGCGCCCGAGAGGCCCTACCCCCGTCGGACACCCGCCCTGCGCCGCACGGCCGCACCCGCGCCCACGAGCGCGGTGACGCCCAGGGCCGCGGCCGCCGTCACGGCCGGCAGCGCCGAACCGCCGCCCGCCGCCCGTTCCCGGTCGGCCGCCAGCTGGTAGCCGCCGCCCTTGCCCTCCCGGTCGTACGCCGAGCCGGGCAGCTTGTCCCCGTACCGCTGGTGCACCAGCTTCTGGTACGCGGCCAGCGACACCCCGCCCGCGCCCACCGAGCGCCGGGCCTCGTCGTCCAGCGGCAGCACCCGGCCGTCGCGCAGCACGTACCAGGCGTTCACCTGCGGCTCGCGGAACGCCGTACCGCCACCGCCGCCTGCCGCCTTCGCCGCGTAGTCGCTCTCGTCACCGCCGGAGGCGATGTTGACCACCCGCCAGGAGTCGCCCTGCCGGATCGTCCACACCGAGGCCGTCTGCCCGTCCGCCGCGACCACCTTGCTCGCGGTGAACTCGGCCGTCGCCACCGGCGCACCCGGGGCGCCGGCCACGAAACCCGCGTCCAGGGTGTACACCGGCACGGTGTCGCCGGCCAGCCGCGGCGCGGCCGCGCTCGCCGCCTGCGCCTCCTGCGCCGCACCGATGGTCAGCTGCTGGGTCGGCGGGACGCCCTTGCGGGCGAAGAAGTGGCCCACCTTGTCGAGGACGGCCTGGTCCTGGACCACGCCACGGGCCTTCGCCAGATCCGCGACGGGCACCGGCACCGGGGCGCCGGCCGGCCCGTCCGCGTGCGCGGCCGGGGCCAGCGCCAGCCCGAGGCCGGCGGCGAGCAGGGCGGTGACGGCGGCCCGACGGGCCTTTCCGAGGTCAGTCATGGTCGCCCTCACGCGCCGATCCGGTACAGGGAGTGGGTCCACGAGAACGTGTTGTTGTTCACGTAGTAGTTGTAGTCCGCCCAGTTGTAGCGGTAGTTGGACGGCCACGGGTCGCCCCAGTACACCCAGTTGCTGCTGGTGTCGTAGCCGTAGACGACGTGCATGTGCCCGCCGCCGGAACTCCACTGGATCCGGGTCTCGATCGGCCGGTTCGCGTCCACCTCGGCCTGCACGGTGTTGTAGCGCAGGTAGCCGGTGACGTACGAACCCGGGTTGATGCCGACCCAGTCCAGCCCGTTCTGCACATCGGCCAGCGAGGCCTGGTTGTTGGGGCAGCTGGAGTTGGCCGAACGGCCGAACGCGGCGTTGCAGAACTGGTTCTGGCTGTAGTTGTAGCCGAACCAGGTGGCGATGGTGTTCCCGCTCGCCGCCCAGCACCAGTTGGTCTGCTGTTGCTGCTGCATGGTGATGTTGAGCTTCTTGAACGTGCCGGCCAGATCGGCCGTGCTGCCGGGCGCGGCAGCCTGGCGAACCTGCGCCGGGGCACGGTCCTGGACGGGAGCGAGATCCTGGGCGGGGGCGGCGAGCGCCGGAGTGGCCGCCACCGCGGTCAACGCCGGGCCCAGCACGCCGAGGGCGAGCAGCGAGACCGCGCGGCGCAGCCGTATCCGTGGAACTGGCATGGGGGAAATGCCTCCTTGCACAAGCGGAGCGAGGTGCTGTGTGGGGGCGCGGTCCGGATCGCGCCATGAGCATCCCGCCGCCCCCGGAAGCCGGTCAACGGCCCCCAGGACCATCACAGTTCAGGTGTGAACGACCGGCCACGGGTGTGAACGCCACCCCGAAAACCCCCGCGTGGCACGCCAGGACCGGTGACAAACCGCCGCCCTGATGTGAATATTCACGGTCAAACACGGTCTGCCCGCGCCCGTCCCCCAGGAGGCCGTCATCCACCGCACCGACCAGGCCGACCTCACCGCCGCCCTCCGCACCGGCCCCTTCCACCTCGCCCTGCGCACCGCCATCGCCACCCGCGGCCTCGCCCTCCACCGCATCCGACGCCACCTCGCCCTGCGCGGCGTCCACGTCGGACTCACCAGCCTCAGCTACTGGCAACAAGGCCGCCGCCGCCCCGAACGCCCCGAATCCCTCCGCGCCGTCGCCGCCCTCGAAGACGTCCTCGACCTCCCCGAACACTCCCTCACCCGCCTGCTCGGCCCCCGCCGCGCCGCCGACACCACCCCCGCCGGCCCACCCGTACGCCCCTACCGCGACCTCATCTCCCCCGCCACCGCCGTCGACGACCTGCTCGCCACCATCGCCGGCCCCCGCGACACCGGCCTGCACACCATCACCCACATCGAACGCATCCGCCTCGGCCCCGACCGCCAACTCGCCCGTCGCGACTCCCAACACGCCCTCCGCGCCCACCGCGACGGCATCGACCGCTACCTCGCGCTCTACCAGGGCGACCCCGGCAGCGACATCACCCGCGTCGGCGTCCGCGCCGAAGAGAACTGCCGCCCCGGCCGCATCCGCCGCGACCAGACCCACCACCTGCTCGTCGCCGAACTCCTCCTCGACCGCCGCCTACGCGCCGGCGACACCCACCTCCTCGGCTACGGCTTCGACGACGCCCCCTCCCCCGACCCCAGCTGCGAATACGTCCGCGGCTTCAACTCCGGCGCCGGCCAGTACGTCCTCCAGATCACCTTCCACCCCGCCGCCCTCCCCGTCCGCTGCCACCGCTTCGCCCTCCACTCCCCGGGCGAAGCCCCCTACGAGACGGAGGAACTGACCCTGGACGGCCACCACTGCGTCCACCTGGTCGCGACGGCACTGCGGCCGTGCCTGCTGGGAATCAGGTGGGACTGGGAGTGACGGGCGCGGCGTCAGTGCGACCAGTACGGGTCGTCGACCACATCGACCTTGGCGTCGAGCGATGTTCGGACGAGCGGGGGCACGGGCTTGTACTCATGGGCGGGCTGGTACAGCACCCCAATGGCCTCTGCCCTGAACATCACCAGGTAGGTCGAGTCTTGCTGGGCCCTCGCGTAGAACGTTAGGAACGTCTCCCCACCCACGTCTCCCATACCGCGCAGGGCCTGAATCTCATCGGCGGGGTCCGATCGATCGACCACCCGGCTCCCAAGTGCCTTCCAGGCTTGGGTCACCTGATCCATCAAGGTCGGCAGTTTTGCCCGCGAGACCGCGGTCCGCACGGTGACGATCTCGGTGACGGCCGAACCCATACTCCGCTCGCCGTCCCAGAGATCGTCCTCCCTCCGCACCTCGAACTCGGCCCCCGCATAGGTGAATGAAGGCGAAACTCCATCCATGGTGGCGCGCAGGGCATGGTCGATCCGGCCCTTCCCCTCGCTTGTCCTCACCCGGCCCGATCGATCGGCCAACGCCAATGGCCCGTACCCGTTGGCGAACAGCACCGCACCGAGGGCCACCGTGACGACGAACGACAGCACGATCGAGCCGATCACCTTCCAGCGGGTCGTCATCGTCCCTCCGTCAGGTGAACGTCGTCTGCCTTGCCCGTCACGATCGAGGCAATGTTGCCCAACGAGGGGCCGCCGGTCTCCGGGGCCAGGTACTTGGTGTGCATCCCGAAGTCCTCCCAGCTCCACGACTTGCTCCAACCGTCGACGGTGAAGCGCTTGGCCCCGAAGGACTCGCTCGCTGGGTCTCTCCCGTACCAGAGGTCGTGCGGGTCGGCGCCGACCAAGCCGCCGAAGGGCCAGGGCACCGTCGCGGCGTTCGCCGAGGGGATTTGGGTGACCGGGTCGTTGCCGGCCGCGCCCGCCCACACATGCCCGGCGGGCATCCCCAGGTCCGAGGCGTGTGTCACGCCGACACCGGGACTGCCGATGATCACCACGTCGTCCGGCAGCGTGCAGTTCCCCTGGTGGGCGGCCATCTTCGTGGCCTGTCCGACGAGGAGCGAGCCGTAACTGTGCCCCATCGAGGTGATGTGCGGGCTCTGGCCGCTCATGTTGGTCGCCCGGAGCCCGGTGACGAACCTCGCATAATCGGGTGCGCCCTTGACCGCCCGCTCGGACGTGGCCGCTTTGATGTCGATGTCCGGCGGGTCGTATCCGAGCCAGATGATGGAGGCCGCCGATCCACCGGGCTTGATCTTCTTGTTGGCCTCTCGCCAGACGTTCAACGCGTTTTCCGCCTCGTTGGTGCCGGGCGTGGTACCTGGCTTCGCCGCACCGAGCGAATCGGGGGTGGTCGTGATCCCCGGCACGTAGGAGGAGATGTCGGTGGCGGTGTCAGGGTTTCCGAAGGACAGGATCGCGCGGCCTTGGCCTTCGGTGCCGACGCCGATCAGGTAGGTGGGTGGCCGACCGTCCTTCGCCCGGGCATCCTGGGCGAGGCGCTCTTGGATGGGCCTGAGCTTCTGGTACTCCGCCTCTTCTTCCTTCGTCCGGTTCCTACCTTCGAGTTCCCTCATCCGCTTGTCCAGGTACGCCCGGTTGACCCGGTTTCGCACCTCCGCCGGAACCCCGTCCAGGTTTCCGATGTTCTCCGGGTGGTGGTCGATGTACCACTGCCGGCCCGCCGGGTCTAGGCCGTTCCACCAGTTGTTGACCTCCGTCGGGGGCGTCCCCACGGCGGGCATGTCCCTGAGGTAGGGGGAGCCCGGGCTGTTCGCCGCCTTCTGGTCGGCCTCGGCGACGGCGAGGGTCAGCCCCGACTTGCTGGTGGCGTGCTGGGTGAAGCCCTTGAGCAGCCCCGCCAGGGTCTGGTCGGCCGCACTCGCCTCCGTGATGGCGGCATTGATCCGCTTGGCGACGTCCTCGGCCGCCGTCTTCTGTTTCGTCTCCCAGGTGGCGTCCACGGGGCCGGTCGCCGGGGGCCAGCTCACCGTCCCGGTGTCGCTGACCGTCAGCCCTTTGGCGGTGGCGTCGATGAGGGCCTGACGGAGTTTCGACTGAACCAGCCCGAAGAGGTCGGCGTGGTCTCGCAGGGTCTGGCCGATGGCGGCCAGTTCGGTTTCGGCGGCGTGCAGTTGGCTGGTGGTGCCGTCCAGTGAGTGGAAGGCGGCGTCGGCCGCCGGGCCGGTCCAGCCGGATCCGTGGACCCGGTCGGCGGTACCGCTCTTCCAGTCGGCGGTGTGCTGCGTGTACGCCTTGTGCAGCGTGTCGTAGGCGTCCGCCGCCGTGTGCAGATCCTCCGGCTTGGCGTTCTTCAGGCTCGCGAGATCGAGGCGGTTCTCTCCCGCTTGCCGATCCGTGTCAACCATGAGTGCACCCCCCAGTACTCGCCGCTACCATAGCCCACGACCGACATCGGACGTCCGGGGGGACATCGTGCCGAGCGACCCAGGATTCACCGTCAAGCCGGGCGAGTTGACCGCAGCCGGGAACAGCGCGCTGACCGTCGCCGGGAAAGTGCCCGACGAGACCGCGAAGTTGGCCGAGCCGAGCGCCAAGGCGGCCGGGAGTCTGGCGGGTTGGCGGAGCGGGGCGGCGTTGCAGGGGTGCGGGGCGGCCTGGAAGGCGCTGCTGGACGGCCTGGCCGGTGACATGAAGTCGGCCGGCGGCAATCTGCTGACCTGCGCGCAGACGTACGTGAACGCGGACCACCTGCCGGCACCCGCCGCAGCTGCGGCCGTCGACCCCTTCGACACGAAGGTGGTCGGCGGCCGCCCGGTCGACTACGCGTAATTTCCGCCCCGCGTCGTGAAGTCCAGGGTCAGGCAGTCCTCGACCGGCCGGTAGCCGATCTGCTGGTAGATGGAGTTGCTGGTCGGGTTGGCGAGGTCGGTGTAGAGCAGGACCTCGGCCGCCCCCTGGGCGAGGGCGTGGGCGGAGGCGGCGGCGGTGACGGCGCTGGCGTAGCCGCGTCCGCGCTGGTCGGTCGGGGTGTAGACGGGGCCGATGCGGGACATGCCGGCGATCACCGGGCTACTGCCGGCCAGGGCGACGGGGCGGCCGCCGTCCTCCCACAGGCGGAGGCCGCCGGTGGCGATCCGGTCGTCGACGGCCTGGGGGACGTTGGGCAGGTCGACCCCGGCTTCGACGAGGAACTCCTCGTACCAGCGGATCGCCAGTTCGCGGTCGGCCGGGGCGGCGGGCCGGTGGTGGCCGGCGGGCGGGCGGGGCGGGTCGGTCAACTCGCCGAGCCGGTAGAGCCGTTCGTTGAAGCGGACGGACTGGCCGGCACCGGTGGCGGCGGTCCAGGCCGCGGCGAAGGCCCGGACCGCGTCCGCGCCTCCGCCGACGCCGGACACCTCGGTGAACTCGCTCCCGGCGGAGGCCAGTTCGACCGCCAGCTCGGCTGCCGCCGCCGGTGTGCAGGAGAGCCGGGGGCCGAACGGCGGCGTCTGGAGGAAGGCTCCTTCGACCGGACCGCCGTCCGTCGGGCGCCACCAGCCGAAGACCGGTGGCCGCTGCCCGAACACGTCCAGGCCGCGTTCGGCCAGCCGGTGTACGACCGTGAGCAGGACGGTGCTCTCGGCCGGGCGGGCGGCGAGGAACTCTTCCGCGTGGCGCCGGAAGTCGTCGAACGAACTGCTCAAGGTCCAGGTCATGGCCCATTCTGGCCCGGCCGCACCCCTCCCACCAGCGTTTTATTCGACGGCGACGCCCAGCCGCTCGCCGAGGACCGCCGGGTCGGTGGTCGGCGCTTCACAGGCGAAGTGCCGGCAGACGTAGGCGGCGGGCGCTCCGCCGACCAGCGGCCGACCCGCCAGCAGCGGCACCTCCGCGCCGCCGTCCTCCACCGAACCGTCCGCCGAACCATCCGCCGGGTTCTCCACCGAACCATCCGCCGGGCCCGCCGGCGCGCCCACCGCGACGACCGCCCCGGGCGCGGTCCCGAGCAGCGCGGCCCGGCGCAGTGCGGCGGTGGCCGGGTCCTCGGCCGGGCCGACGACGGCGACTTCGCGCGGCCCGTCGAGCAGCGCCTCGGCGACGGCGAGGCCCCAGCCGATGAACCGGGGGGCCCGGGACGCGAGCGCGCCGACGATGCCGAGGGCCCGTTCGGCGGCCGTCCGGTGCCGGTCGGAGCCGGTGTAGGCGGCGTAGGTGAGCAGGGCGCCGGCGGCGGCGGTCCAGCCGGACGGGGTGGCGTTGTCGGTGGGGTCCTGGGGGCGCCGGATGAGTTCCTCGGCGTCGTCGGCGGTGTCGTAGAGCGCGCCGGAGGCCTCGTCGGTGAAGTGCTTGAGCACGGTGTCGAGGAGTCCGCCGGCCAGTTGCAACCAGGCGGCGTCGCCGGTGACGGCGTACAGGGACAGGAAGCCCTCGGCGGTGTCGGCGTAGTCCTCCAGGACGCCCGCGTTGGTGCCGGCCCGGCCGTCGCGGGAGGTGCGCAGCAGCCGGCCGTCGGGGGCGAGGTGGACGGCGAGCAGCAGGTCGGCGGCGCGTTCGGCGGCCTCGACGAGGTCGGGGCGCTCCAGGAGGGCGCCGGTCTCGGCGAGGGCGGCGATGGCGAGGCCGTTCCAGGCGGCGACGACCTTGTCGTCGCGGGCGGGGGCGGGCCGCCGGGCGCGGGCCTCGAACAACCGGGCGCGGATGGTCTCGTACTCGGTGAAGTCCTCGGGATCGGCGAGGAGTTGGAGAACGGAGGTGCCGTGTTCGAAGGTTCCGCCGGCGGTGACGGTGAACAGCCGGGCGGCGGTGGCCGCGTCGGCGGGGCCGAGCAGGTCGACCAACTGGCCGGGTTCCCACACGTAGTAGGCGCCTTCGGTGGACTGCCCGGTCTCCTCGTCGAGGCTGTCGGCGTCCAGCGCGGACGCGAACGCGCCTTCGGGAGTGCGCAGTTCGCGCAGCAGGAAGTCGGCGGTGGTCAGCGCGGTCCGACGGGCCAGCGGGGAGCCGGTGGCCCGCCACAGGTGCAGGTAGGCGCGCAGCAGCAGGGCGTTGTCGTACAGCATCTTCTCGAAGTGCGGCACGACCCAGCCGGCGTCGACCGCGTACCGGGCGAAGCCGCCGCCGAGTTGGTCATGGATGCCGCCGCGGGCCATCGCCTCGCCGGTGCGGACGGCCATCTCCAGGGCCGCCTCGGAGCCGGTGCGGGCGTGGTGGCGCAGCAGGAACTCGACGACCATGGCCGGCGGGAACTTGGGCGCGCCCCCGAAGCCGCCGTGCCGGTCGTCGAACTCCCGGCTGAGGGCGACCAGCGCCTGGTGCAGATCTGCGCCGGCGGGCGGATGGTGGGCACCGGCCGAGTAGACGGCGGCGCGCTCGGCGAGGTCGGCCCGGATCCGCCCGGCGACCTCCGCGACCTCCTGCCGCCGGCCCCGCCAGGCGGCGTCGACGCCTTCCAGCACCTGGCGGAAGGACGGCATGCCGTGCCGGGGCTCCGGCGGGAAGTAGGTGCCGAAGTAGAACGGCTCCTTGTCGGGCGTGAGGAACACCGTCATCGGCCAGCCGCCCTGCCCGGTGGCGGCCTGCACGGCCTCCATGTAGACGGCATCGACGTCGGGCCGCTCCTCCCGGTCCACCTTGACGGCGACGAACCGCTCGTTCAGGTAGCCGGCGACCCCGGTGTCCTCGAAGCTCTCGTGGGCCATCACGTGACACCAGTGGCACGCCGCGTACCCGACGCTGAGCAGCACCGGGACCCCTCGCCGCTCCGCCTCCGCGAAGGCCTCCGGCCCCCAGGGCCACCAGTCGACCGGGTTCTCGGCATGCTGCTGGAGATAGGGCGAGGTCACGTCGGCGAGACGGTTCATGCGAACCAGCCTCTCACGCGGCTCAGCCCTGAGGGCTCACCCGGGCCGGCGCCGCCGTGGTCCGGGTACCACAACCGGAGTACCTCTCTTGCCTCTGGCGCACGGAGGCGTGGATTCCATCCCGGTGCCGTCGCAACCCTTGCACTCGCACCCGGCCAGGGAAACCCAGATTGAATGACAATACGATTCTGCTAGGTTCCAGTGAATCGGCTCGGGAGAGTTTCCATTCGCTGGAGGGTAAACGGGATGGCGGTCGGGGGCGGTTGGAAGCCGCTGGAGGCGTTCTGGTCCGTACAGCGTCTGGTACGAGACCGCCATCAGTTGGTCCGGAAGATCAGCGAGTGCTACACCGCCGCGCACCCGAAGGACAAAAAGCCGAGTCCCGCCGAGGTCAGAGCCTGGCGTGAAAGCGTCTACGAGCTGGCAACCACACTGGACAACCTCGGGCTCGGCCAGGTGCGGATGTTCATCGAGTACCTAGCCGACGGCCGGATGAACCACATCGACGTGGTCCTGGCCGGCCGGCATCCGTCGGGACGGCTCAGCTACGCGGTCATCGAGCTCAAGCAGTGGGGCAGTATCGAGCGTCCGACCGTCTCGAAGACGGCCGGGCTCTGCGCCTCCTGCAGGACCGCGGGAAACAGCACGCTCTGCGAGCGCTGCGCCAGGGATCTGGTCTATGCGCCGTTCTCTGAGTACGAGAGGCACGTCAAGCATCCTGCGGTCCAGGTCAGTAACAACATGGACGACCTTCTCAGACACCACAGCATGTTCGACGACCGCTACGTCAACCTCGTGGGCGCGGCCTACCTGCACAACCTGATGGATCCGGACCACCAGTGGATCAGCCAGGTGTCCCCTCGCCCCGGGATCCCCACATTCACCGCGCGGCAGCCAGGGGACCTGGAGAAGTTCCTGACCGCGAACTTCAGCTCGGACTCCGGCGCGGAGGCCGCGCAGGAGTTGCTCGGGCGTCGACGCTCGAGCAACCTTCTGACCGACGAGACCGGGGCGATCGTCAACGGGCACACCCGATTCAGTCTCGTCGAACACCAACTGCGGGCGGTCCGGGCGATCGCCGATGCCACCGGAGCCGTCGAGTCTCAGGGGGTGAAGAAGGTCTTCGTCATCGAGGGACGTGCGGGCAGCGGCAAGTCGCTCGTCGCGCTGACCGCTCTGGGAGACGCGCTGCAAGCCGGGCGCTCTGCTGCCTTCGTTTCCGGTGGCGTCGCCTCCCGCGATACCTTCAAGCGGGCCGCCAAGGGGTACCAGAAGGTTTTCAGGCCGCTGGTGCAGGTCGCCGACAAGTTTGGACCCGACGAACTGGACCTGATCGTCTGCGACGAAGCCCACCGCCTCAGCGAGCGGCCCATGACCGGCTCCTTCAGCATGCGGTCGACGGGGCCGAGCTCGGTGGAGGTAGTCGTCACCCGCGCTCGCGTGCCGGTCTTCTTCATCGACGGCGATCAACGCCTCTTCGCGGAGGAGGTCTGGTCTCCGGAGAGACTCAAGAGCGAGCTCTGGAGCCTCGGCGTGGAGATCGTGCCGATCAACTTGGACCGGGTACTCCGAACCGTCGGCAGCTCGACCTACGACACTTGGGTCAGCCGACTCATGGCCGGGGACCCCATCACGTGGCGCCCGGACGGCGCCACCGATCCCGAACCCTTCGAGCTCTACTACGCTGACAGTGCCGCCGAGATGGAGTCCTTCCTCCAAAGCAGGGACCCGGCGGGCGTGAGCGCCCGGATGAGCGCCGGAATGTGCTGGGGCTGGACCGACGACACCGGCACCTTCCCCGACGTCAGCCCCGATCCCGACTGGGCACGCCCCTGGAATGCCGGCGACAACCACAGCACCCAGGGAATACCCAAGCGGAAGTTCTGGGCGACCGACCCCGGAGGCTTCGGGCAGATCGGGTGCGTGCACACGGCCCAGGGGCTCGAGTACGAGTGGGGCGGCGTGATCGTGGGCCCCGATCTCACGTGGGAGGACGGCGCCTGGGTCGCCCAACGCGAGCACGTGAAGAGCAAGGCCTCACGCATCGAGGACGACACCGAACTCACCCGAGCGTTGTGCAGGGCCTACGGCGTGCTGATGACCCGTTCCATCCGCGGCCTGGTGCTCTACTCGGTCGACCCCGCCACCAGGAAGCTCTTCGCTGACCTCGGGGTGCGGAAACTCTGATCCGCCCGTCTCCTGCTTGCCGGGCGGGTGGCTCGCCATGGGTCCTCAGCCCGGGCCGGGCGGTGCCGGTAACGTCCCGCCGGACCGACTACTCGGTTGACGAGTTCACTGGCACCAGTGGCACGCCGCGTACCCGACGCTGAGCAGCACCGGGACCCCCCGCCGCTCCGCCTCCGCGAAGGCCTCCGGCCCCCAGGGCCACCAGTCGACCGGGTTCTCGGCATGTTGCAGCAGGTACGGCGAGGTCGCGTCCGCGAGACGGTTCGGCATGCCCCCCATCCTCGCGCATCGGGGGCCGGGCGCCGGGACACCGGCTGCGGCGAGCCGGGCCCCGCGCGCGCCCGCGCGCTACTCCTTGGGGGCTTCCGGCTCCTCCGCGAAGTCGACCTTCTTGAACTGCCGGTTCATGGACTTGGCCAGGAACCAGGTGGCCACGCCGAGGGCGGCGAAGACGACGAAGCCGAGGAGTCCGGGGGTGACCTTGGCGTCGTCGACGGCGAGGTCGGCGGCGAGGTTGACGAGGTTCACGGGGGCGCTCATATCTCTATGGTGGCCCGGCTCACGGGGAGCCGGGCCATCGGGGGGTGGTTCAGTCGCGCGTGTCGGCGGCCTCGACGGCCAGGGTGGGGGTGCGCAGGCCGGCGAACAGGTCGTCCTCCGGCAGGTCCACGTCGATCAGGGTACGGGCGAGTTCGTAGTCCTCGGTGGGCCAGACCTCGCGCTGGACGTCCAGCGGGACGCGGAACCACGGCCCGTCGGGGTCGATCTGGGTGGCGTGGGCGATCAGCGCACGGTCGCGGGTCTCGAACCAGTCGCCGCAGCTCACCCGGGTGGTGATCTCGCGCTCCTGGCGGCCGCTCTTCTCCCAGCCCGCGATCCACTCCCCGTACGGCGAGTCGTGGCCGTGCTCGGTGAGGTACTGGTGCAGGGCGCGGATGCGGCCCATCGGGAAGCCGTGGTTGTAGTAGACCTTCAGCGGCTGCCAGGGCTCGCCGGCCTCCGGGTAGGCGTCCGGGTCTCCGGCGGCGTCGAAGGCCAGCATGGTGATCTTGTGGGTCATGATGTGGTCGGGGTGCGGGTAGCCGCCGTTCTCGTCGTAGGTCGTGATGACCTGCGGCTTGAACTCCCGGATCAGCCGGACCAGCGGTTCGGCCGCCTCCTTCACGTCCTCCAGGGCGAAGCAGCCCTCGGGCAGCGGGGGCAGCGGGTCGCCCTCGGGCAGGCCGGAGTCGACGAAGCCGAGCCAGGCCTGCTTGACGCCCAGGATCGCCCGGGCCTCGTCCATCTCCTTGCGGCGCACCTCGTGGATGTTCTCCTCGATGTACGGGTCCCCCTGGAGCTTGGGGTTGAGAACCGACCCGCGTTCGCCCCCGGTGCAGGTGGCCACGAGCACGTCCACTCCCTGCTCGACGTACATGGCCATGGTGGCCGCGCCCTTGCTGGACTCGTCGTCCGGGTGGGCGTGCACCGCCATCAGTCGCAACTGCTCAGTCAACGCCTTGCGTTCCTTCCACATATCGGGCGTTCCGCGAAGTCCGGTCCGCCCACCGTACGAGCCGCTCACGTCGGGGCCGCGTCGCCGCGGGACCGGCCGCGGACGAACCCCGGCCCGGTCGAGCCCCGCCCCCGCCGGACCGGCCGCGGGCGTGCCCCTCCTATAGTGACGGACTGGAGGAGCGTCGCATTCCCCCGCACCACCCGCGCGGCCCTCCCGTCAGGAGAGGACTGGGTCCGATGAACGCGAGCACCACCACCCCGCAGCTGCCCGAGGGGCGCTACGGCCGGCGCGGCGACCGCGATTCGGACCGCCGCCTGAAGGTGGTCGGCGCGGTCTGCGGCGTGCTGGGCCTGGGCCTGGTGGCCTGGCTGGGCGGCTCCTACCTGCTGCGCGAGACCACGATCAACGGCTCGGTCCCGACCTTCCAGGCGGTCTCGGACTCCGAGGTCGAGCTGCACCTGGCGGTGCGCAAGAGCGGCGGGACGGCCGGCAGCTGCACGGTCCGCTCGCAGGGTTCGGACGGCTCGGTGGTCGGGGTGGCCGACTTCCCGGTGCCGGCCGGCGGCTCCAGCTACGACGCCGTGGTCACGCTGCGGACCACCGCCCGTGGCACCACCGCCGAACTGCTGGGCTGCACGCCGGCGAAGAAGTAAGCCCCCGAAGGAGCGCGGAGGAGGAGGCCCGGCCGCCGAGTCGCACCGGCAGCGCGCCGCGCTCACCGGTACTCTGCCGGGCACCGGCGCATAACCGATCGGGAGAACGGGCATCCGTAGGAAGTCCCGCACCCGGCCCGGCACGCACCGCCCCCGTACACCGTGGCGCATTCGCTGTACACCGTGGCGCAACGCCGACGTCAATGGCGCGCCAACGACCCTTCTGCTTGTCGGCAGGACTTGTTAGGCTCGTGGTTTCGCCCCTTCCGCACCGGATGGTACGGGAGCGGGCGTTGCTTTGTAGTTACGACCGATATCACCACCAACCCTGCTGACGACTCACACCCTCAGCACAGCCCCAGCACCTACGAGGAGCACCCGTGACCCAGACCAGTGAGAACGTGACCTGGCTCACTCAGGCCGGCTACGACCAGCTGAAGGCCGAGCTGGATCACCTGACCGGGCCCTGGCGCATCGAGATCGCCCAGAAGATCGAGGCGGCGCGCGAGGAGGGCGACCTCAAGGAGAACGCCGGCTATCACGCGGCCAAGGAGGAGCAGGGCAAGTACGAGCTGCGCATCCGCCAGCTGACCCAGCTGCTGGAGCGTGCCAAGGTCGGCGAGGCCCCGGCCGACTCGGGTGTGGTGGCCCCGGGCATGGTCGTCACGGTCGCCTTCGACGGCGACGAGGACGACACCATGGAGTTCCTGCTCGCCTCGCGCGAGGTCGCCGGCGCCGACACCATGGACGTCTACTCGCCGCAGTCGCCGCTGGGCCGCGCGATCGACGGCAAGCAGATCGGCGACGAGGCGACCTACGATCTGCCGAACGGCAAGCCCGCCATGGTGAAGATCGTCAAGGTCGTGCCGCACGCCGGCTGACCAGGCCTGATCCGGCGTGATCCGGCGCGATCCGGCCTGACCAGGCCTGACCGACAGACGAGGGCGGCCGCGGAGTCCAGGACCCCGCGGCCGCCCTCGCGGCGTACCGGGCGCGGTTCAGCCCACGGCCGAGCGGTACTTGCGCACCGACAGCCAGGAGAACACCGCGGTGATCAGCACCGACCAGAGCACCGACACCAGTGCGGCGTGCTGCATCGGCCAGGTGGCGTCCACCGGGCCGACCTGGTTGCCGAACAGGTCCCGGCAGGCCTGCACGGTGGCGCTGAACGGGTTCCAGTACGCGACCGCCTGCAGCCAGCCCGGCATCGAGCTGACCGGCACGAAGGCGTTGGAGACGAAGGTCAGCGGGAACAGCCAGATCAGGCCGGCCGAGGTGGCCGCCTCGGGGCTGCGCACCGAGAGGCCGATCAGCGCGCCGATCCAGGAGAACGCGTAGCCGAGCAGGAGCAGCAGGCCGAAGGCGCCGAGTGCGTTGAGCACGCCGTCGTGGATCCGCCAGCCGACCAGCAGCGCGACCAGGGCCAGCACGACCACGGTGAACGCGGTCTGGCACAGGTCGGCCAGGGTGCGGCCGACCAGCACGGCCGAGCGGGCCATCGGCAGCGAGCGGAAGCGGTCCACCAGGCCCTTGGTCATGTCCTCCGCGATCCCGGCGGAGGCGCCGGCGACGGCGAAGGTGACGGTCTGGGCGAAGATGCCGGCCATCAGGAACTGGATGTACGAGTCGGAGCTGGAGCTCGCCCCGGGGATCTTGATCGCCCCGCCCATCACGTACGAGAACAGCAGCACGAACATGACCGGCTGCATCAGCCCGAAGACCACGATCTCGGGGATCCTGGTCATCCGGCGCAGGTTGCGCTTGGCGACCACCCAGGAGTCGTGCAGGGTGGCGGCGACGCCGCGGCGCTGCCTGGGCATCGCCTCGCCGATGGCGTGCTCGGTGGCGGTGCTCATCTCAGCGCTCCGTTCCGGCCGCGACGGCCTGCTTGTCCGGTCCCTGGCCGTCGGAGCCGTCCTGTCCCTGGCCGTCGGAGCCGTCCGGCCCCTCGGCGGGCGGCCCCTCGGCGGACGGCCCGCCCTTGCCCCGGCCGCCCCGGCCGCGGCCGGGGCGGCCGTTCTCCTCCTCCACCGCCTCGGCGACGTGGCCGGTGAGGGTGAGGAACACGTCGTCCAGGGTCGGGCGGCGCAGGCCGATGTCGTCGATCTCGATGCCGCGGGCGTCCAGTTCGCGGATGACGTCGGCGAGCACCCGGGCGCCGCCGCTGACCGGCACGGTGATCCGGCGGGTGTTCTTCTCCACCGCCGGCTCGCCCAGCGCGTACCCGGACAGCGCCGCGACCGCGTCGGTGACCAGGCCCGGCTCGTGCACCACGACCTCTATCCGCTCGCCGCCGATCTGGGCCTTGAGCTGGTCGGCGGTGCCGCGGGCGATCACCCGGCCGTGGTCGACGACGGCGATGTCGTGCGCCAGCCGGTCGGCCTCCTCCAAGTACTGGGTGGTGAGCAGCAGCGTGGTGCCCTGCTCGACCAGGGTCTCGATGACCTCCCAGAGCGCGAGCCGGTTGCGCGGGTCGAGGCCGGTGGTCGGCTCGTCGAGGAACATCACCGGCGGCCGGACGACCAGCGCGGCGGCGAGGTCGAGGCGGCGGCGCATGCCGCCGGAGTAGGTCTTGGCGGTGCGGTCCTTGGCCTCGGTGAGGTTGAACCACTCCAGCAGCTCCAGCGCCCGGGCCTTCGCCTGACGGGCGCTCATCTGGTAGAGCTCGCCGACCATCTGGAGGTTCTCGAAGCCGGTGAGGTACTCGTCGACCGCCGCGTACTGGCCGGACAGGCCGATCAGACTGCGGACCTTGTTGGGGTGCTTGAGCACGTCGACGCCGGCGACCACCGCGCGGCCCGAGTCGGGGCGCAGCAGGGTGGTGAGGACCCGCACGGTGGTGGTCTTGCCGGCGCCGTTCGGGCCGAGCAGCCCGAGCACCGTGCCCTCGGGGACGTCGAGGCTCACGCCGTCCAGGGCTCGTACGTCGCCGAAGGTCTTGACCAGGTTCTCGGCTTGGATGGCTGGCGCCATGGCCTGCCTCATCTCCTCGGACGAATATGGGCGATCTGTCACACTCTGCCCCTTTTTCGGGCATGCGGGCGACTCGGTTTTCGCCTACCGGCGCACAGAACGCGATGTATCGCGAGTCTGGCAGCACGCGATATATCGCGTCAAGGCATAGGGCTCCGCCATCGTGACAGGGACCACTGACATCCACCGAGATCCGCTGAGGCCCGCCCCGCACCATCCGGCGCCCGAGACGCCAAGCCCCCCAAGCGCCCCAGGCTTCTCAGGCTCCTCAGGCTCCTCATGCTCCTCAGGCGCCTTCGGGACTCAGCTGGAAACGACGTACCCCGCGTCCCGCAGCTCGCCGACCACGGCCGCGCAGTGCTCCGGCCCCTTCGTCTCCAGGTGCAGGTCCACCTCGACCTCGGTCAGCCCCAGCCGCGGGTCGATCCGCACGTGCGCGACGTCCAGCACGTTGGCGTCCAGCCTGGTCAGCACCCCCAGCAGGTCGGCCAGCGAGCCCGGCTTGTCCGCCAGCCGCACCCGCAGCGACAGGTACCGGCCGGCCGCCGCCAGCCCGTGCCGCAGCACCCGCTGCATCAGCTGCGGGTCGATGTTGCCGCCGGACAGCACGGCCACCACCGGCCCCTCGAAGGAGTCCGGCTGCTCCAGCAGCGCCGCGATCGGGGCCGCCCCGGCCGGTTCGACCACCAGTTTCAACCGCTCCAGGCCGAGCAGCAGGGCCCGCGACAGCGCGTCCTCGGAGACCGTCCGGACGCCGTCCGCCAGCGAGTTGACCACCTCGAACGGGATGTCCCCGGGCCGGCCGACCATGATCCCGTCGGCCATCGTGGCGTAGTGCTCCAGCGACACCGGCCGCCCGGCCGCCAGCGAGGGCGGGTACGCGGCCGCGCCCGCCGCCTGCACCCCCACCACCCGGACGTCCGGCCGCAACGGCTTGACCGCCGCCGCGATCCCGGCCAGCAGGCCGCCGCCGCCCACCCCGGCCAGGATGGTCCGCACCTCGGGGCACTGCTCCAGGATCTCCAGCCCGACGGTCGCCTGGCCGGTGACCACGTCCCAGTGGTCGAAGGGGTGGATGAACACGGCGCCGGTCGCCTCCGAGTACCGCTGCGCGGCCTGCAACGCCTCGTCCACCGTGGCACCGTGCAGCCTCACCTGCGCGCCGTACTCCCGGGTCGCCGCGACCTTGGGCAGCGGTGCCGCGACCGGCATGAACACGGTCGAGTGCACCCCCAGCAGCGAGGCCGCCAGCGCCACCCCCTGCGCGTGGTTGCCCGCGCTCGCCGCCACCACCCCGCCGGCCCGCTGCACCGGCGAGAGCCCGGCGATCCGCACGTACGCGCCGCGCAGCTTGAACGAACCGGTGCGCTGGAGGTTCTCGCACTTCAGGTGGACCGGCGCGCCGATCAGCCCGGACAGGTACCGGCTGCCCTCCATCGGCGTCACCCGGGCGATTCCGGCGAGCATCTTCTGGGCGCCGCGGACGTCGTCGAGGGTGACCGGCCAGTTGTGCATAACGCCAGCCTACGGTGGTCGACACCGGCAATCCGGGATGCCGGGGCTGTTCCCGGGCCCGCCCCGCCCGCGTACGCTGCTGCTTCTGAGCCTCCCTCACCGCACGACGATCGTGAGCCGCGATGACGACGACCTCGCCCCAGGCCACCGACCGCACCGACCCCGTGCACGCCCGACTCCAGTACCAGCTGGCGGTGTTCGCCCGCCGGATGGACCAGGTCCGGACCACCGGCGGCGGTCTCGGCGCGCTGGACCGGGCCGCCTACCTGCTGCTCGACCGCCTGGAGCGGCACGGGCCCGCGAACGTCAAGGCGCTGGCCGAGTCGCTCGGCGTCGACTCCTCCACGGTGACCCGGCAGGTCGCCCCGCTGGTCGCGGGCGGGTTGGTCGGCCGGGTCCAGGACCCGGCCGACCGCCGCGCCGTACGCCTCGCGCTGACCCCGGTCGGCTCCGGCCGACTGGCCGAAGTCCGCGACGGGCGGGCCGAGTTGACCCGCCGCCTGACGGCCGACTGGCCGCCCGAGGAACAGCAGGCGTTCTGCGCCCTGCTGGCCCGCTTCAACCACGCGATGGAGTCGTACACCGCGGACCAGCAGGGCCAGTGACCGCCGACGGCCGGAGGCCGTCCCTCGCGCTCGGACCGATCACCCGTCGACACACAGCCGAACGGGTGCATTAACACGATTTTCAGATGACAACACCAACGAGTCACGATGCTCGGCCCTCCAGCCCGGAACACTCCGAGGGCCCCATTGTGTCCACATGGTGAGAGGACTGAGGTGAAGCCCAGTCAGAACCCGGTGACCACCGTCACCTGGAGACGTCGACTCGGCAGGACGGTGGGTTCCGTCCTGGCCCTGACGCTCGTGCCCTTCGGCATGTCACTCGTCGCACCGCCGGCCGCGTACGCGGCCGGTCTTCCGGGCGGCCTCGGGCCGTGCCTGGGTGCGGACTGTCCCGCGACGTTCCCCCCGGTCAACAACGGTCCCTTCGCAGGCCGCGACGACGGCGTGAACATCTTCGTCGGCGGCGACTTCAACGTCGGCGGTTCCGCCGCGGAGGCCGAGGGGCACGTGGTGACCCTCGGCAACTTCGACCTGAACAAAGCCCCGGGAGGCAGCTCCGTCTACAACATCGGCATCGTCGGCGTCGGCTCACGGGTCCCCCCGCCGAACGGCGCCGACTTCCTCACCGCCGGAGGCAACGTCACGGTGGCCCCGGGGCAGAGGCTCCTGGCGGAGGGCGGCGTCGTCCGCTACGCGGGCACGGCCACGGGCACCATCGTCGGCACGAAGGTCCAGGAAGCACAGGCCGTGGCCGCCTACACGCCGCTGCGCGGTCAGCTGCAGACGGCGAGCGAGTGCTACGCCGGGGTCGGCACACCCCGCCCCGCCACCGGAACTGCGGTCAACCAGGGATTCCAGACCCTGTTCACCGGTGACGGCACCTCCGCACTCCAGGTCTTCAACGTCGACTTCGACATCGCCGGGAACGGAGGCTCCACTCAGGGCATCGCGTTCGCCGGCATCCCCGCGAACGCGACGGTACTCGTCAACCTCGTGGGCGGCGCCCGCACCATCAACACCTACAGCGGGAGCCTCCAGGACACCGATCCCTGGAACCGGCTGCGCGAGCGCCTCCTGTGGAACTTCCCCGCCGCGACGTCCGTCACGCTCAAGGGATCGGGGCAGTTCCAGGGCAGTGTGCTGGTCGGCAACCCGGCCAGCACCGCCACCATGAGCCTGCCCGGTCTGAACGGACGGTTCTTCACCACCGGTTCGCTGCTCCAGAACTCCGGCTCGGGGATGACCGGGACCGAGTTCCACGCCTATCCCTTCAACGGCGACCTTCCGGCGTGCGGAAGTCCCGCTCCCACCGCCTCGACCAGCGTGACCAAGGTCGACTCCGCCACCGGGCAGCCCCTGGCGGGGGCCACCTTCCAGCTGTGGCGTGAGACCAACGGCGTCCCCGGCCTCCAGACCTCGGGGGTCACCCCGGACACCGAGGTGGGCGCCCCCTGCACGACCGGGGCGAACGGCGTCTGCTCCACGGCCGGTCTCCCGTTGGGCACCTACTACTGGCAGGAGACCGCCGCTCCCCCCGGTTACGACCTGCCGCAGCCCGCGGTGACGACCGTGGTCCTGGACACGAACGGGCAGAACGTCCCGGTGACCGTCCAGGACACCAAGTCCCCGATCGTCGAGACCGGGTCCACAAGCGTGACCAAGGTCGACTCCGCCACCGGGCAACCGCTGGTCGGCGCCACCTTCCAGCTGTGGCACGAGACCAACGGCGTCCCCGGCCTCCAAACCACCGGAACCAACCCCGACACCCCCGTCGGCTCCCCCTGCACCACCGGAGCAAACGGCACCTGCTCCACGACAGGTCTCCCGTTGGGCACCTACTACTGGCAGGAGACCGCCGCTCCCCCCGGCTACGACCTGCCGGAACTCAACGTCACCACCGTCGTCCTCGACACCAACGGACAGAACGTCCCGATCACCGTCCAGGACACCAAGACCACCACCCCGACCGGCTCCACCACGGTCACCAAGGTCGACTCCGCCACCGGACAACCACTGGCCGGCGCCACCTTCCAACTCTGGCACGAGACCAACGGCACCCCCGGCCTCCAAACCACCGGAACCAACCCCGACACCCC
>NZ_JBFBHW010000016.1:173248-186148 GCF_040685395.1 Kitasatospora sp. NPDC088779
TTCCAACTCTGGCACGAGACCAACGGCACCCCCGGCCTCCAAACCACCGGAACCAACCCCGACACCCCCGTCGGCTCCCCCTGCACCACCGGAGCGAACGGCGTCTGCTCCACGGACAACCTTCCGTTCGGCACCTACTACTGGCAGGAAACCGCCGCTCCCCCCGGCTACGAACTGCCCCAGACCGCGGTGACCACGGTCGAACTGACCGTGGACTGCCCGTGTGTGACGATCACGGTCGAGGACGAGAAGTGCCCGCCGAAGCCGTGTCCGCGCCCTCCTCACCCGCCGCACTCATGGGCCTCAGCGGACTCATGGACCCTGTGGGGCGGATGGAACCTCTGGGACCTGGTGCGCGGTGAGTCCGGTCCGAACGAGGACTGCGCTTCCGCGTCGCCCACGTCCTGGAAGCGCTCCTGAAGGACCGCTCCGGCGCGAGCGCGTGAGGGCATGACGCGATGGACCGGCCGGAGGAGCCCGCAGGGGCTCCTCCGGCCGAGTGCGCCGACAGCGCGTCAGGTGACCACCGCGGTCCCCAGCCGGCTCATCGAGGCCGAAGATCCACAACAGAATCCGGGCCTCTGAACGCGTCCTAGCCCAGTGCCTGCTTGAGGTCGGCGAGCAGGTCGTCGATCGACTCGATGCCGACCGAGACGCGCACCAGGTCGGCGGGCACCTCCAGCGCCGAACCGGCCACCGAGGCGTGGGTCATCCGGCCCGGGTGCTCGATCAGCGACTCCACGCCGCCGAGCGACTCGCCGAGGGTGAACAGCTGCGCACGGTTGCAGACCTCGACCGCCGCCTCCTCGCCGCCCTGGACCCGGAACGAGACCATGCCGCCGAAGGCCTTCATCTGCTTGGCGGCGATCTCGTGGCCGGGGTGCTCGGGCAGGCCCGGGTACAGCACCTGGCTGACCTTCGGGTGGCTCGCCAGCAGCTCGGCGACCTTCTCCGCGTTGGCGCTGTGCCGGTCCATCCGGACACCCAGCGTCTTGATGCCGCGCAGCACCAGCCAGGCGTCGAACGGCCCGGAGACGGCGCCCATCGCGTTCTGGTGGTACGCCACCTCCTCGCCCAGGCTCGCGTCGGCCAGCACCAGCGCACCGCCGACCACGTCCGAGTGGCCGCCCATGTACTTGGTGGTGGAGTGCACGACCGCGTCCGCGCCGAGCGCGATCGGCTGCTGCAGGTACGGGCTGGCGAAGGTGTTGTCGACCACCAGCAGCGCGCCGGCGCCGTGCGCGACCTCGGCGAGCGCGGCCAGGTCGGTGATGCCCAGCAGCGGGTTGGACGGGGTCTCCACCCAGACCGCGCGGGTGTTGGGGCGCAGCGCGGCCCGGACGGTGGCCAGGTCCTGGGTGTTGGCGACGGAGAACTCGACGCCCCAGCGGGTCAGCACCTTGGCGAACAGCCGGAAGGTGCCGCCGTAGGCGTCGTTGGGGATCACGATGTGGTCGCCCGGCTTGAGGATGGTGCGCAGCAGGGTGTCCTCGGCGGCCAGGCCGGAGGCGAAGGCCAGGCCTCGGGCGCCGCCCTCCAGCGCCGCGAGGCACTCCTCCAGCGCGGTGCGGGTCGGGTTGGCGCTGCGGCTGTACTCGTAGCCGCCCCGCAGGCCGCCCACCCCGTCCTGCTTGTAGGTGGACACCTGGTAGATCGGCGTGACGACGGCCCCGGTCTGGGGGTCTGCTTCCTGACCCGCGTGGATGGCGAGGGTCTCGAAGCCCTGGGGAAGCTGGTGCTCGGTCATGGGTCGAGCCTAGTGGCCGTGCGGCCCGGCGCCCTCCGGAACGTCCCAGCCCGCCGTGAACCGGGCCGGCTGCGAAGCGGGGCTGCGGCGGAATCCGGGCGGCGCCGGAATCCGGGGGCGGCCCGCCGCGTTGAATCCTGCGCAACCCTCCCTACCCCGCAGGAGCAGGCCGTGCTGTTCAACCGCCACAAGACCTCGCTCGTTCCCGCCGACCAGGCGCTGCCCGGCCGGGAGTCGCCGGGCTTCGCACTGCGCGAGCCGCACACCGTGCTCGGCCACCCGCTCACCGGGCCGTACCCGGACGGCCTGGAGGTGGCCGACTTCGGGCTGGGCTGCTTCTGGGGCGCCGAGCGGACGTTCTGGCGCCTGCCCGGCGTCTGGACGACGCTGGTCGGCTACCAGGGCGGCTACACCCCCCACCCGACGTACGAGGAGGTGTGCAGCGGGCTGACCGGGCACACCGAGGCGGTCCGGGTGGTGTTCGACCCCTCGGTGATCTCCTACGAGCGGCTGCTGAAGACCTTCTGGGAGGCACACGACCCGACCCAGGGCAACCGCCAGGGCAACGACGTCGGCACCCAGTACCGCTCCGCCGTCTACACCCACTCCCCCGCCCAGGCCGCCGCCGCGGCCGCCGGCCGGGACGCCTTCCAGCTGGCCCTGACGGCGCTCGGCTACGGCCCGATCACCACCGAGATCGCCCCGGCGGGCCCGTTCTACCCGGCCGAGCCGTACCACCAGCAGTACCTGTCCGACGCCAAGAATCCGAACGGCTACTGCGGCCTCGGCGGCACCGGCGCCTCCTGCCCGATCGGCGTGGCCCGCACGCAGGGCTGACCGTCCGTGACCGTTCCGGCGGGCTGGCCACCCGAGGTGACCGCCCGCCGGTCGGGGCGCAGACTGGAAGGGCCAGCAGACGGGCCTGCCTCCTCTCCGCGCGGGCGGCCGGGCCGTCCGCGCGGAGAGGAGTGCGCCATGTCCGGTCTCGTCCGCATGAACTTCGACGCCCCCGAGGAGGTCCGCCCCTTCGAGGAGGGCACGGGGGAGCTGCGCCTGGTCAACCTGGACGCCGGCCCGGTGGGCCGGGCCGTGTTCCACCCGGGTTGGCAGTGGTCCAAGCACGTGAAGCCGATCGCCAGGACCGACAGCTGCCGGGCCGCCCACACGGGGTACGTGGTCTCGGGCCGGATGAGGATCGTCATGGACGACGGTCAGGAGACCGAGTTCGGCCCCGGCGACCTGATGATCTGCCCGCCCGGGCACGACGCCTGGATCGTCGGCGACGAGCCCTGCGTCATCGTCGACTGGCAGGGCTTCGCCGACTACGCCAAGCGCTGACCGGCGGGCTCCCGGCGGCTCCCGGCGTCAGACCGCGCTGCCGGCCTTCCAGGCGGCCCAGCCGAGGTTCCAGCCGTTCAGGCCGTTGTCCGGCGCGACGGTCTTGTCGCCGGAGTTCACGACCTCGACCACGTCGCCGACCATGGAGCTCTTGTAGAACTTGTAGCCGTCCGTGCTGCCGTCCTGCGCGCCCTTGGCGTCCTGGAGGCCGATGCAGCCGTGGCTGGTGTTCTGGCCGCCGAAGATCGACGACGAGGACCAGTAGTTGCCGTGGATGAAGGTGCCCGAGGTGGTGAGCCGCTGGGCGTGCGGCACGTCCGCGATGTCGTACTCGCTGCCGAGGTTAACGGTCTGAGAGTTCATCCGGGTCTGCTGGAACTGCTCGGAGATCACCATCTTGCCGCCCCAGGTGCGGTGCTCGGGCGACCCGCCGGAGATCTTGTAGACGGCGCTGACCTGGCCGTCGGTGGTGACGGTGAGCTTCTTGGCGCCGAGGTCGGCGACGCTGGTCTGGGCACGGCCGATGGTGAAGCGGACGTCCTTGGACTGGGTGCCGTAGACGCCCTTGGCGCCCTCGACGTCCTTGAGCCGGAGCTTGAGGGTGACCTTGGTGCCCTTGGCCCAGTACTCCTGCGGCCGGAAGTCGAGGCGGGTGCTGGAGAACCAGTACCCGACGATCTCGACGCCCGGCTCGGCTATCACGGTGATCGCCTGCTGGACGGCCTTGCGGTCGGTGATCGGCTTGCTGAAGGTGATCGAGACGGGCATGCCGACGCCGACGACCGAGCCGTCCTCGGGCGTGAAGTAGCCGACGAAGGTGTTGGCCGGGGTGGCCGTGGTGAAGGTGGCGTTGGCGTCCGCCTCCAGCTTGTCCTTGTCGAGGGCGGTGGCGGCCACGGTGTACTTGGTGCCGCTGGCGGGGGCGGCGGCCGAGGTCCAGCTGGCGCCGTCGGAGGCGAGCTGGCCGGCCAGTTCCTTGCCCGTGGAGTCGGTGACCTTGACGGTGCCCAGGGTGCCGTTGCTGACGGTGACCTTGACCGGCTCGCTGAAGCTGGCGGAGGCGGCACCGTCCGCAGGAGTGACGGTGATGACGGCGGTCGAGGTCTTCGGCGCGCTGCTGGTCCCGCCGGAGCCGCTGCCGGTGCCCGGGGTTCCACCGGAACCGCCCGAGCCGCCCGAGCCGCCCGAGCCGTTGGCATCGGCGCTCTTGGTGTCGTTGCAGGCCGCGAGCAGCAGGACCGGCGCCCCGATCAGGCCCGCGAGCACTCCGCGCCGGCTCCAGTTGCCTCCGCCTGCCCGCCCCTGACCGTCCCGTGCCGTCACGTCGCGTCTCCCTGCTGATCATCCCGGGCATTTACGGATACAGAAACGCAATCCGCCCGTGCACGGTTCCACCTCCGAAGGGTAAGCGATCGTATGAGATGACCCAACTTCCCGGTGAACAGGGAAAAAACGCCCGGCCTGCGGGGCAGACCGGGCGTTCACGAGCGGTGACGAGCCAGCGGGGCGAGGCCGCTACTCGGCGGACTCGTCCACCACGTACTCGTCCCACCCCTCGTTCTCGGGGTCGAACTCGGTCTGCGCCGACTCCCAGGTCGCCGAGGCCAGCTCGACACCCGGCACGTCGCCGAGCAGCGCCACCGGGTCGATGAAGTGGGCGAGCGAACCCGACGGGTCCACCTCGATGGCGTCGACGGACTGGGCGCGCTCGTCGTCGTCGAGGTACTCGTCCTCGGTCACCTGCTTCAGGGCGGCCGCCTTGAGCGCGCCCTCGTCGGTGATCTCCGCGATGAGCTCGATCTTGAGCCGGACGTAGCGCGGCTCGTCCTGGGTGGTTTCAGTGCTGGTCATGCGTGTGAGCGTACGGGAAGGGCCGGTCCCTCGGAGAAGGACCGGCCCTGCCGTTCTCCGCCTCGGTTCCCCCACCCGGGAACCGCGGAGACGCGCCGTGCGGCGCGAGGTGCCGCGGGAGCCGCCGCACCCTGTCGACCGGCCGCAGCCGGGCAGGGGCGGGACGACGGCGCCTCCCGCGGAGGCCCCTCTCCCCCGTTGCCGGGCTGGAGGGCGGACACGGCGGGCCGGGTCAGGACCGCCCGACGTGTCCGGAGCCGACCGCGTCCGCCGGGGAGCCGCTCCCGGACGGTTGCCGTCGTCTCGCTCGGCGTCTTGCCGTTGACCACCACGATGCCGGACCGTTGTTAACCGCGTGCTGCGGGCAGGTGACGCCGGTGTACCACTTCGCCCGTGGGCGAACCGCGGGCAAAGCGTGGGCGAACCCTCGTCCGCCCCGCCGACCGGGGCCGGTGGCGGGATCGGGGCTGGCGGCGGGGCCGGTCAGGGCCGGGGCCGGGGCCGACGGATCAGTGCGCGGCGCGGCCGGCGAGGAAGCCCAGCAGGTCCTGGCGGGTGACGATGCCCTGCGGCTTGCCCTCCACCAGCACCACCGCGGCGTCGGCCTTCTCCAGCACGGTCATCAGGTTGGTGACCGTCTCGCCCGCACCGACGACCGGCAGCGGCTTGGACATCACCCGGTCCAACGTGTCGGTCAGCTCGATCTCCTTCGCGAAGACGCCCTCCAGCAGCAGCTTCTCCGCCACCGAGCCGATCACCTCGCCGGCCATGATGTCCGGGTGGCCGGCACCCGGGGAGACCACCGGCATCTGCGAGACGCCGTACTCGCGCAGCACCCGGACCGCCTCGGCGACCGTCTCGTTCGGGTGCATGTGGACGAACTGCGGGATGCCCTCGTGCTCGATGGCGTCCTTGCGGGCCAGCACCTCGCCGATGTGCGCCTCGTCGGTGGCCGAGGGCAGGAAGCCGTAGTCGGCCATCCAGTCGTCGTTGAAGATCTTGGACAGGTAGCCGCGGCCGCCGTCCGGCAGCAGCACCACCACGACGTCGTCCGGGCCCAGGTCCTTGGCCACCTCCAGCGCGGCCACCACGGCCATGCCGCAGGAGCCGCCGACCAGCAGGCCCTCCTCCTTGGCCAGGCGGCGGGTCATCTGGAAGGAGTCCTTGTCGGAGACGGCGACGATGCCGTCGGCGACGTCACGGTCGTAGGCGGTCGGCCAGAAGTCCTCACCCACGCCCTCGACCAGGTACGGCCGGCCGGTGCCGCCCGAGTAGACCGAGCCCTCCGGGTCGGCGCCGATCACCTTGACCTTGCCGCCCGAGACCTCCTTCAGGTAGTTACCGGTGCCGGAGATGGTGCCGCCGGTGCCGACGCCCGCCACGAAGTGGGTGATCCGGCCCTCGGTCTGCTCCCACAGCTCCGGACCGGTGGAGTGGTAGTGCGAGGCCGGGTTGTCCGGGTTGGAGTACTGGTCCGGCTTCCAGGCGTTCGGGGTCTCCCGGACGAGCCGGTCGGAGACGTTGTAGTACGAGTCCGGGTGCTCGGGGGCCACGGCGGTGGGACAGACGACCACCTCGGCGCCGTACGCGCGCAGGGTGTTGATCTTGTCGGTGGACACCTTGTCCGGACAGACGAAGATGCACTTGTAGCCCTTCTGCTGGGCCACGATCGCCAGGCCGACACCGGTGTTGCCGGAGGTCGGCTCGACGATGGTGCCGCCCGGCTTCAGGGCGCCCGAGGCCTCGGCGGCCTCGATCATGCGCATCGCGATGCGGTCCTTCACCGAACCGCCGGGGTTGAAGTACTCGACCTTCGCCAGCACTGTCGCGCTGATGCCCTCGGCGACCTTGTTCAGCTTGACCAGCGGCGTGTTGCCGACGAGGTCGATGATCGAGTTGTGGTACCGCACGGGGGTCCTCCCGGTTGTGGGCATGCGAGTGCTTTCGGTACTGCAAAGCCTAGGCCGTGCCGCCCGCCCCAGCCCGCCCTTCCGCCCCACCCGTCCCTCACCCCGCCCCGGCCCCGCGCGGCGGCCCCCCACCCGCCCTCCTCCCCCCAATGGCCCAGCCCCGCAGGTAGCCCCGGCCCCCGCGCGGGTAGGAGGGGGGTGCAGGCATCGCCATGGCCCCGGAGGGGGCGGCACGAGGACGCGAAGGGGGCATCGGATGCCAGGGGCACAGGACTCGCGGGCCCGGGTGGCCCGCCGGATCGCCACCGCGGCGGCGTACGGCGGCGGCGGGCTCGGCCTGCTGGGCGTGGGCCTGGTGGGCGTGCTGCTCACCGAGAGCAAGCTGGCGATCCAGGCCATCGGCGTGCTGGAGGGCGATCCGCCCAAGGCCGACGGCGTCTACGGCGAGGCCTTCGCCGACAGCTCCGCCGCCACGCAGCCGCCGCTGGTGCTGGCCGTCCTCGGTGACTCCACCGGCGCCGGCCTCGGTGTGCTGCGGGCCCGGGAGACCCCGGGCGCGCTGCTGGCCGCGGGCCTGGCCTCGGTGGCCGAACGCCCGGTCCGGCTGGTCAACGTGGCCCGCACCGGCGGCCGTTCCGCCCACCTCTCGGGCCAGCTGGAGCAGGCGCTGCCGCACCACCCGGACGTCGCCGTGCTCATGATCGGCGCCAACGACGTGACCCGGCACAGCCCGGCCCAGCTGGCCGTCCGCCAGCTCGGCGAGGCGGTCGCGGCGCTGCGGGCGAACGGCTGCGAGGTGGTGGTCGGCACCTGCCCGGACCTCGGGACGATCAAGCCGGTGCACCCGCCGCTGCGCTGGGTGGCCCGTCGGCTGAGCCGGCAGCTGGCGGCCGCGCAGACCATCGCGGTCGTGGAGGCCGGCGGCCGGACGGTCTCGCTGGGCTCGCTGCTGGGCCCTGAGTTCGCGGCGCGCCCGGAGATGTTCGCCGCCGACCGCTACCACCCGTCCGCCCAGGGCTACGCGACGGCCGCGATGGCCGTGCTGCCCTCGGTGTGCGCCGCGCTCGGCCTCTGGCCGGAGGAGGAGCGCCCGGCCGCACCCGTGCCGGGCGGGACGGTGCTGCCGGTGGCGATGGCCGCCGCCGCCGCGGCCGGGCGTTCGGGCACCGAGGTCGCGGCCGTCGAGGCGGAGGGCGCCGGCCGCCGCTGGGCGTTGCTTCGCCACCGGCTGCGGGTCGGGCTGCCCGGCTCGTGGGCGCCCGAGGAGGCCGGGGAAGGAGCCGTTCCAGAGGCCGGCGACACGTCGGCCAGCTCACACGCCGGGACGGGTGACGCCTGATCTACCAGGCGGTAACTTTCCTCCCGGACGCCAGTCCGCCGTCACCCAGCGAGGAGCCCGCCATGCCCGAAGCCGTCATCGTCAGCGCCACCCGTTCGCCGATCGGCCGGGCCTTCAAGGGCTCGCTCAAGGACGTCCGCCCCGACGACCTGACCGCCCACGTCATCCAGGCCGCCCTGGCCAAGGTCCCGCAGCTCGACCCGCGCGAGATTGACGACCTGATGCTCGGCTGCGGCCTGCCCGGCGGCGAGCAGGGCCACAACCTGGCCCGCATCGTGGCCGTCCAGATGGGCATGGACTACCTGCCCGGTGCCACCATCACCCGCTACTGCTCGTCCTCGCTGCAGACCACGCGGATGGCACTGCACGCGATCAGGGCCGGCGAGGGCGACGTCTTCCTCTCGGCCGGCGTGGAGACCGTCTCGCGCAGCGTGAACGGGACCTCGGACGGCATGCCGGGCACCACGAACCCGGTCTTCGACGAGGCCCAGGCCCGTACCGCCAAGCGCGCCGAGGAGGGCGGCGGGGAGTGGCACGACCCGCGCGAGGACGGCCTGCTGCCGGACGCCTACATCGCGATGGGCCAGACCGCCGAGAACCTGGCCGCGCTCAAGGGGATCACCCGCGCCGAGCAGGACGAGTTCGGCGTCCGCTCGCAGAACCTCGCCGAGGCCGCCATCAAGGCCGGCTTCTGGGAGCGCGAGATCACCCCGGTGACGCTCCCGGACGGCACCGTGGTGAGCAAGGACGACGGCCCGCGCGCCGGCGTCACACTGGAGGGCGTCTCCGGCCTGAAGCCGGTGTTCCGGCCGGACGGCACCGTGACCGCCGGTAACTGCTGCCCGCTGAACGACGGCGCCGCCGCGCTGGTCATCATGTCCGACACCAAGGCCCGGGAGCTGGGCATCACCCCGCTCGCCCGGGTGGTCTCCACCGGCGTCAGCGCGCTCTCCCCCGAGATCATGGGCTACGGCCCGGTCGAGGCCTCCCGGCAGGCGCTGCGGCGGGCCGGCCTGACCATCGACGACATCGACCTGGTCGAGATCAACGAGGCCTTCGCCGCCCAGGTGATCCCGTCCTACCGGGATCTCGGCATCGACCTGGACAAGCTGAACGTCAACGGCGGCGCGATCGCCGTCGGCCACCCGTTCGGCATGACCGGCGCCCGGATCACCACCACCCTGATCAACTCCCTGCAGTGGCACGACAAGCAGTTCGGCCTGGAGACCATGTGCGTCGGCGGCGGCCAGGGCATGGCGATGGTGATCGAGCGGCTCAGCTGACCCGCCGGGCCGCCCCGAAAGGGTCTGGACCACCCATTTGGAGTGACCGTGAGTAATTGAGGGCCGGATCACATCGCGAGGTCGATCCGGCCCTCTTTTCGCTCGTTTTCAGCTCGGAAATCGACACTGCGGAGCGGATCAACTCCACTGCGTAGAACGGTGTTACCTAACAATTTGGGGACAAGAGCGAAAGTCCCCCACAAATTAGACATTCGCCACTGCGGCAACAGCCCCGGATGCGGCAGTGTGGACACGTAACCCCGTTCCGCTCCTCGCTAGGAGTACGTTCCGTGAGCGCCGTCTACACCATCCTGCTGCTGATCCTGATCACCGTGTCGACCGCCGTGCTGCTCCACCTCCGGGGACTCTCCCGCCGGCTGGACGCGCGGGCCACGGCCCAGGCCGCCCCCGCCCCGGTGGACCAGGCCGCGATACGCCAGGCCGTCACCGAGGCACTCGCCGCCGACCGCGAGCGGGAGATCACCGAGGCCCGGGCGTTCTGGGCCGAGCAGGAGGCCCGCGCGGCCGAGGACGCGCCACTGTTCGACTCCCCGTACACCGGCCCGTTCGCCAGCACCGACGAGTGGCCGCTGTTCTTCCCCCGCCCCACCGGCCCGCAGGACGCCGTCGACAACGCCGGCACCATGGACCCGGAGTTCGGCGAGGCGCTGCGCTCCGCGCTGGAGGACCTGATCAACGAGGGTCCCGCCGAGCCCGGACCCGAGGGCGGCTCGTCGCTGTTCCCCGGCCAGGGCGCCGGCACCTTCTCCACCGGCACCTCCTCCGCCGGCACCTCCTCCGCCGGCACCGCCGAACCCACCGGGGACGCCCGCGCCCGCCGCGAGGCCGACCTGCTGGCCACCGGCCTGGAGGCCGGGCTGCTGGACGCCGACCAGGCCGTCGAGGACGCCCCGGTCGCCGCGCCCGACCCGCGCCGCCACCCCTCCCACCCCGACTTCGTGCCCAGCCAGGCGCCGTCCCGCGAGTGGACCGACACCCGGCTGGCCACCCTCGCCGACGAGGCCGTCGCCCTGATCGACGTCCGCCCGGGCCCGCTGGGCACCCTGGACGTGTACGCCTTCGCCGACGGCACCACGCTCTGCGTGGCCCCGGGCGACCGGGAGGCCGCCTACCGGCTGATCGACGCGGTCCGTGCCGGTGAGCACGTCCGGCTGCTCGGCGGCTCGCGCTTCTCCGGCTCGTACTCGCTGACCTTCTCCACCGACGAGGAGGCCGTCTACGTCCTCGCCGACCGGGTGGTCGCCAGCATCTGACGCCGCCCCAGCAGCGCGGCACACCACAGCACGCCGAAGGCCGGCCGGGTCAAGGGGTTACCGACCCGGCCGGCCTTCGGCGTGTCCGGACGTCTATCCGCAGAGCGCCGCCGTCTCGCGCACCGCGGCCAGCGCCCCGGCCAGCACCTCCGCGGCCGCCACCGGCCCGCCCGGCAGGGCGACCGCGTCGCCCTCCGGCAGCGCCGCCAGCGCGGCCGCCAGGTCGTGCCCGGCGACGGCCAGTTGGTCCCCCGCCGCGAAGGCCCCGGCGTCCGGGAACTCCCGCTCCGGCCCGCCCTCCGCCGCCAGCGCCAGGGCCGCCAGCCGCCGGGCCAACGCCAGCGCGGCCCCCGCCCGGGACTCGTACCCGGGCACGGCGCCCAGCAGTTTGCTCTGCGGCAGCGAGCGGAAACGATCCGCCAAGGAGTCGACGGCTTCGACCAGGAGCTGTACGTCATGCATGACAGGGAGCCTAAACGCCGCCGGGCCCCCGGAGCGTTTCGCTCCGGGGGCCCGGCGGCAGTGGTACGGCGGGAACGCGATTAGTCGTCGCCGCGCAGGATCGCGATCAGGCGCAGCATCTCGACGTAGATCCAGACCAGCGACAGGGTGAGCCCGAAGGCGGCCCGCCAGGCCTCCTTCTGCGGCGCGCCCTGGGCGATGCCCTCTTCGATCGCCGCGAAGTCCAGCGACAGGAAGAAGGCGCCGAGGGCGATGCCGATCAGGCCGACCACGATGCCCAGCGGGCCTGAACGCAGCCCCATGTCGGCGCCGAACGCCATCGCGATCATGTTGACCAGCATCAGCAGCACGAAGCCCATGGCAATCGCGATGCCGATCCGGGTGTAGCGCGCGGTGACCCGGATCCGGCCGCTCTTGTAGGCGAACAGCATCGCCGCGAAGACCGCCGCCGTGCCCAGCACCGCCTGGATCGCGATGCCGTTGATGACGGTGTTGAGCGCGTGCGTGACCGCGCCGAGCGCGAAGCCCTCAAGAGCCGCGTAGGTCAGGATCAGCGGCGGGCTGACGCTGCGCTTGAAGGAGACCACCAGGCCGACGACCATGGCCACCAGGCTGGCGCCGATCGCGAAGCCGAAGTTCTCGAACGGCAGCACGAACCAGGCCACCGCGCCGGCGGCGACCAGGGTCAGCAGCGTCATGGCCGTGCGCGCGACCACGTCGTCGAGCGTCATCCGCCCGGTGGCGGCGGGGCCGGCCGACGGCCCGTTGTACATCTCGTACAGCTGCTCGTCGGTCAGCGGGCCCTGCGCCTGCGGCTGCTGGGCGTAAGGGGTCCCCGCGTAGGGGTTGTTGCCGTACTGGCCCCCGGCCTGCGTGGTGGTACCGAACCCCGCGTAGCCGGGCTCGCGGGTGAAGGACCCCTCCCGCGAGAAGACCGGGTTGCTGCTTCTCATTGCACATTCCCTCCGTGGCGGCACTGCACCGCCCAGCCACCAGGGTAATGGCTTGGCAAAAATATCGGGATACGCCGCGAGGAGGATCACTGAACGACTCCCGGCGGGGACGCCGTCGGCGCCCCCGCGAGTCGAGCGGTGCCCGGAGCCGGACTCGAACCGGCACGGCCTCGCGGCCAAGCAGTTTTAAGCTGCCCGTGTCTGCGTTCCACCATCCGGGCGTCCTGAGGACGGACCCCTCCATCGGCCGGAGAAGAAGCGCTCCACCCCCGGTGCGGGCCACCCCAGAGCCTAGTCGCCCGCCTCGCCCTTTCGCATGTTCCCAGCCAGGGAAGTTGTCATGTTTCCTTGCGATCTGACGAACAGTCCGCAATTCGGCCACGAAGTGTACGAGTTCCGGCCACCGCCCAGCGCTCAGGGTCGGCGTCATACCCCAGGAGGAGGGCGTCACCTGGCCGTACGCCCAGCGGTGGTCAGGCCAACCGTCCGGCGGAGCGACGAGAACTCGTGATCACACGGCGGAGCATGGAGGTACGGCCGGGCGCCCCTGGCGGCCCGGCCGTCCAGGCGCCCAGCGCGTCTCCCGCAGCCCGCGACCACCAAGGAGCACCCCCGTGACCACGTCGACCGCAACCGCCGTCCGGACCGGCCTGGCGGCCGCCCGCGCCACCGGCCTCAACAAGGTCTACGGGGACGGGGAGACCCGCGTCGTGGCCCTCGACAACGTCAGCGTCGACTTCCCG
>NZ_JBFBHW010000017.1:0-178133 GCF_040685395.1 Kitasatospora sp. NPDC088779
CAACGGCTCCAACGCGGGACCACGACGACGCACCGACGCATCCGAAGAATCACTCACGCAAGATCTAACGACAGATCTCCGGCGCAGGACACTAGCCTTCGGCTCCCCGCCGGGGCGTTCGATGTGCTCGAACGCCCCAGCGCGGAGCACCCGTTCAACCCGGCCGACGGCTTCCGGTACAGCCGGGAGGGAATCCCGGCCCGTGTGCACGGAGACCGTATCGGGCTGCCTCCCCGCCGGTACGCGAGTGCTGGTGAGGCGGTGCCCGAGGGCTAGAAGGTGATGGCTTGCTTACTGGCTGCAATCATTCAACGGCGGATGACCAAGATCAGTTAACACGAAACTTGCACAACAACCTTTGCCACGCCTGATGTTCAGTCATCTAGTCGTCGAGCTGGGATGATTGATTGCATGGGGAACACGGCGCCGTCAGCTGGCGAGAACATCGCGGTACTCCGGAAAGCGCGCGGCCTGAGTCAGGCCAAACTTGCCCGGGAGGCCGGCATCACGCTCTCTTACCTTTCCAAGGTCGAAACTGGGCTCAGGCCTGCGACCCCTGCGGTGGTGGCTGCCCTCGCTCGGGTTCTCCACGTCACCACCGCCCGCGTCTACGGGAATCCCTTCGTCGGCCCGACCGAGCAGACGGACCTGCTCAACGAGCTTCGGAACACTGTTCGTCGCCACACTCTTCCACGAGAGAGCCCGCTCTCCCCGGCCGAGACCACTGTGGCCGTTCAGACCGCTGCTGACCTGAGGGCCAGCACGCAGTACCTGGAATTGCTGCGGATGCTGCCCGCACTCCTCGGCCAAACGACCGCCTCCGCTCTCGATTCCCGAGGCGAGGCGACGGCGTGGGGCTACGTCGCGGATGTGTACAGCTGCGCGTACACGGTTGCACACCGACTCGCACAGCCCGATCTTGCCGACATGATCGTCTCTCGCCAGATGTGGGCCGCGCAGCAGACCTGGAACCCGTCTGCCGAGGCAGCAGCAGCGTGGAATGAGGCGGGTACGTACCAGTCTGCTGGCCAGTATGAGGACGGGTTGGCCATCATCGAGAGGGCTATCAGCCGCTACGAGGCCGTACCCGGGAGTGGCCCCTTTCGGACCATCCACCTCGGCTCTCTCCATCTGCGCGGCGTCGTGCTGGCGTCGAGAGCCAAGGACGCCAACGCCACCCGTGATCATCTGCGGCACGCGTGGACCCTGGCCGAGATGCTTCCGGACGGCAGGGACCTAGTTCAGCACCATCTGACGTTCGGCCGGGGAAACACCGCACTGTACGAGCTGGCGTCCCACGTCGAACTCGACGCCCCCGACCTCGCTGTCCAGATGTCCGGTTCACTGATCGCATCCCCACCAGCGGGGTTGAAGCCAAACCGCCTAGGCCGGTTGTACATCGACGTCGCCCGCGCCCGGTTGGCCGTGCGCGACTACGCCGGTGCCGAGGAAGCTCTCAACGCCGCCCATGCCGTCGCTCCGCAGATGGCACAGATACACCCGATGGGTCGCGAGGTGCTGCGGGTGCTGATCGTCATGCACCAACGCTCTAAGCCCGGTCTGCTCGCTATGGCGAAGCGGGCAGGGCTGGCACCTTAAGGTCTGCGCGGCGAGGGCCGCGCTCAGGAGGGGGTGAGGCCTGGGGTCACCCGGTACTTCTCCTCTTCCTCCGGCGGGAGCGGGACGGTGATCGACAGCTCGATGGCAGCGCCCTGGCGGGCCTCCGTGGCACCAGGTGAACCCGGCCATGACCTTCCCCGCGGCCCGCCAGCTCTACTACGTCGCTGAGGCCACCGTGCAACTCGGCGAGGACGCCGTCCTCGGCTAGAGCCGGTCCGAGGCGGCCGTCGCCGCCTATCGAGATGCCTCCGAGAACGACTGGGCCTTCGGCGACGAGGCCGGCACTCAGACCGACCTTGCGCTCGCCCGCATCGCCCGAGGAGAGACCGAGGGCGCCGCCGAGGCCGTCCGCCCGCTGCTCGACCTCCCCGTCGAGCAGCGGAACTTCGGCATCGTCAGCAGCGCCCAGCGCGTCCACGCCGCGCTGAGTGCCGACAACCGTCGTAACGGCGTCGTGGGCGTGAACCTGCGCCAGGAGATCGAGGCCTTCACCGCCGCCCCGACCTCGGTCCTCGTCCGGTGACCCCGCGGATAGGCTCCGCTGCCATGACCACAGTTCACCCGGCCGGCCCCCGCCTGGCACTGCGCGAAGTCGAACCCGAGGACACCGATGGCCTCCTGGCCATCTACGGCGACCCCGAGGCCACCCGGTACCTCAGCTTCGAGCCCCGCACCCATGAGCAGGTCCAGGCGATCGTCGACCGCTCGATGAACTCGGCGAAGGACGGCCCGAGGACCGAGTACGGCCTTGCTGTCACCCACCTCGGTGAGCATCGGCTGATCGGGTACGCGCGATTGGCCACCGAGCCGCAGCAGGCCGCCACCATCGGTTTCGCCCTCCACCCGGCCGAGTGGGGCAAGGGCCTCGGCACGGAGACCGTCCACCTGCTGTGCGCCCTCGGCTTCGACGTCCTGGGCCTGCACCGCATCTGGGCCGCCCGCTCTCCGCTCAACGAAGCATCCGCGCGAACACTTCTCCGTGCCGGGATGACCGAGGACGGGCGGATCCGTGATCACGTCTTCGTCCACGGCGCCTGGCGCGACTCGATCACCTACTCGATCCTGGAGCACGAGTGGACACCGATCGACGGCTGGGATCCGCAGCGCCGTCCAGTCTGAGGGTGGGAGCAGCGCGAGTTGGTGAGGCACGGGCACTGGGCGGCCGAGCCTGCGAAGTGGCTGCTGCCGCACCGGCATCAGCAGCTCGGTCTTCTCCACGGTCCGCTCGACGAACCCCCACACGAACGGACATGGGTAGTGCGCAGTTCTACTGGCTCAGTTCAGTCGAGGCCGACTCGGCAATCGAGAGGGGCTGCTCGACGGCTCGGGGGAACGACGGACCGGCCCCGGGCGGGTGCCCTGGGCCGGTCCGTCGGGGGGTGGGTGGGGGTCAGGCCGGGAGGACGGCCTCGATCGCCGCGATCAGCTCGGCCGACTCCGGCTCGACCCGCGGCCGCAGCCGGGCGGCCACGGTGCCGTCGGGGGAGACCAGGAACTTCTCGAAGTTCCAGCTGACGTCCCCGGTCTCGCCCTCGGCGTCGGTGACCTGGGTCAGCTGCCGGTACAGCGGGTGCCGGTCGTCGCCGTTGACGTCGATCTTCTCGAACAGCGGGAAGGTGACGCCGTAGGTGGTGGAGCAGAAGGTTTGGATCTCCTCGGCGCTGCCCGGCTCCTGCCCGGCGAACTGGTTGCAGGGGAAGCCCAGCACGGTGAACCCGCGTGCGGCGTACCGCTGCTGGAGGTTCTCCAGGCCGGTGTACTGCGGGGTCAGGCCGCACTTGGAGGCGACGTTGACGATCAGCAGCGCCTTGCCCTTGTACTCGGCCAGCGAGGTGGGCTCGCCGGTGAGGGTGCGGAGCGGGATGTCGTACAGGCTCACGGTGGTGGTCCTTTCGAAAGGAGTGCGGAACAGGTGGTCGCCTGGCCACCGTAGTGGCCGCGACCACCTGGACCGACCCCGACCTACCGGTCTTGCGACAGGTCGGCCCCGAAGGATGAGAAGTCGGCGCTCGACCAGCGCTCGGGCCGCATCCGGAAGGTGATGTCGGCGGCCAACTGTTCCCGGGCGGAGGCCAGGTAGTCGCGCGCGGCCTCGGGTGACAGGTAGCGGTTCGCGAGGGCGGCCCACTCGTCGCGGTCGAGCCGGTCCTCGACCGCCACCACGGGGCCCTCGACGCTCACGTACGCGGCCGGGCCCTGCTCGCGCTGGGCGCAGAGGGTGAACCGCCCGGCGGCGCGGATCCGCCGGGCCTTGACGGAGTCGCGGCCGGTGACGACGGTGAGCAGGCCGCCGGGGACGTAGGTGTACCAGACCGGTACGGCCAGCGGGCCCCGGTCCGCTCCGGCGCCGGAGTCGACGGCCAGCACACCGACGTGCGGTGCGGCGAGGAACCGCTCGCGCTCGGCCTTGCTCATGCTGAAGGGCATGGTGTCCGCTCCAGGGGGCTCCGGGCCCGCGCACGGAGGTCGGGCGCGAGCGTCTTCCGGTTTGTACCCGGTGCGCGTCCGGGCCACTCGGGGCGGGGCGCAGTGGTGGATCCGGTCCGGATCCCGCCCCGAGCGGCCCGCGGCGGGCTCAGGGCGCCAGCGGCTTGACGGCGGTCGGCGCGTGCTCGGGGAGGGTGGCGATCTCCTCCCACTCGTTGACCTTGTCGATGTCGGCGGCGGCCATCGAGATGTTGGTGACCCGCTCCAGGATCGCCTCGACGACGACCGGGACGCGGAACTCGGCGGCCAGCTTCTTGGCCTCCTCGAAGGCCGGCAGCAGGCCCTCGGGCTCGGTGACCCGGATCGCCTTGCAGCCCAGGCCCTCGGCGACCCGGACGTGGTCCACGCCGTAGACGCCCAGCTCCGGCGCGTTGATGTTCTCGAACTCCAGCTTGACCTGGAAGTCGATGTCGAAGTTGCGCTGCGCCTGGCGGATCAGGCCCAGGTACGCGTTGTTCACCAGCACGTGGACGTACGGGATGCGGTGCTGGGCGCCGACGGCCAGCTCCTCGACCATGAACTGGAAGTCGTAGTCGCCGGAGAGCGCGACGACCTGGCCCTCGGGGTCGGCGGTGGCGACGCCGAGCGCGGCCGGGATGGTCCAGCCGAGCGGGCCGGCCTGGCCGCAGTTGATCCAGTGCCGCGGCCGGTAGACGTGCAGCAACTGCGCGCCGGCGATCTGGGAGAGGCCGATGGTGGTGACGTAGCGGGTGTCCGGGCCGAACGCCTTGTTCATCTCCTCGTAGACGCGCTGCGGCTTGATCGGCACGTCGTCGAAGTGGGTGCGGCGCTGGAGCCGGGCCTTGCGGTCCTGGGTGGCGGCGGCCCACTCGCTGCGGTCCTTGAGCCGCCCGGCGGCCTTGAGCTCCTGGGCGACCTGGAGGAAGAGCTCCAGCGCGGCCTTGGCGTCGGAGGCGATGCCGAGGTCGGGGGCGAAGATCCTGCCGATCTGGGTGGGCTCGACGTCGACGTGGACGAACGTGCGGCCCGCGGTGTAGACGTCCAGGCCGCCGGTGTGGCGGTTGGCCCAGCGGTTGCCGATGCCCAGGACGAAGTCGGAGGCGAGGAAGTTCTCGTTCCCGTAGCGGTGCGAGGTCTGGAGGCCGACCATGCCGGCGTTCAGCTCGTGGTCGTCGGGGACGATGCCCCAGCCCATCAGGGTCGGGACCACCGGGACGCCGGTCAGCTCGGCGAACTCCCGCAGCAGTTCGGCGGCGTCGGCGTTGATGACGCCGCCGCCGGCGACGATCAGCGGGCGCTCGGACGCCTGGAGCAGCGCGAGCGCCTTCTCGATCTGGATCCGGTTGGCGGCGGGCTTGTAGACGGGGAGCGGCTGGTAGGCCTCGGGGTCGAAGTCGATCTCGGTCAGCTGGACGTCGATCGGCAGGTCGATCAGGACCGGGCCCGGACGGCCGGAGCGCATCAGGTGGAAGGCCTGCTGGAACACACCGGGGACCTGTGCGGCCTCCAGCACGGTGGTGGCGGCCTTGGTGACGGGCTTGGCGATCGAGGCGATGTCGACGGCCTGGAAGTCCTCCTTGTGCAGGCGGGCGACGGGGGCCTGGCCGGTGATGCACAGGATCGGGACGGAGTCGGCGATCGCCGAGTACAGACCGGTGATCATGTCGGTGCCGGCCGGGCCCGAGGTGCCGATGCAGACGCCGATGTTGCCGGCCTTGGCGCGGGTGTAGCCCTCGGCCATGTGGGAGGCGCCCTCGACGTGCCGGGCCAGCGTGTGCCTGATCCCGCCGGAGGCCTTGAGCGCGGCGTAGAACGGGTTGATGGCCGCGCCCGGCACGCCGAACGCGACCTCAACGCCTTCGAGCTTGAGGATCTCCACGGCCGCGCGGGCGGCTGTCATACGAGGCATCGGGTATCTCCTGCGTCGGCCCGCAGTGGGTCGGAGGGCTCATCTCCAGAATTCCACCATACGGAAGAACGGTTTCTGTATGTGGAAATACGGTACGGCTGGCCTCGGCGGGGCGTCAAGGGGAGGTCCAACAGAATGTGGAAGCCGGCCCCGGGGGGTGAAACCGCAGGTCGCCGCGGGCGTCCGAGGGGCGGGGAGACGGGGCCGGGCTCGTACAGGTGGGCGCCGATCGCGCTGGTGTGCCCGGGGAGCCGGTCGTTCCGCGCCGGAAAGCGCGGCCGGTGTGCAGTGCGGGTGAAGGGACGGTGCCCGAGGTCGGCCCACCCCGCACCCCTGGGTACCGTCGGTGGCACGCCGGGCCCGTGATGTCCAACTGAGGCCGTGGCAGGGGGATTCGGGACGGTCCGGGAGTGGGGGAGCTCCGGCGGCCGATCCCGTCCAGGACCAGCGTGCCCGGTCCGCCGCACCCGAGCGAGGGACGCACCCCCTGGCCGCACCGACCCGACACCCGCCGCCGCCGTCCGGTCCGCCCGGACCTGCGGCCGTACCGCTGTCGCCCCCTCCGCGCGGTCCACCTCCCTTCCCTCTCCTCACCCCCCTGCGACCCCCATCACCTCCCTGTGACGGCGTGCCCGCAGCGGCGGGCGCGCGAAAGGAACGCCGCCATGCGCTGTCTCCCTGCCCGCCCCCCGGTGGTGACCGGGTGAGCCGAACGCCCCGCCGCCGCAAGGCCCCGCCGGGCCACCCCGGCAAGGCCGCCCCGCCGGGCCGCCGCCGGCCCCCGCTCGCCGTGCTGCGCGCCGTCCCCTGGCGCTACGACCTGCCCGCCTCGCTGGTGGTGTTCCTGGTCGCCCTGCCGCTGTGCGTCGGGGTGGCGGTCGCCTCCGGCGTCCCCGCCGAACTGGGTCTGGTCACCGGCATCGTCGGCGGCCTGGTCGTCGGCCTCCTGCCCGGCAGCAGCCTCCAGGTCAGCGGCCCGGCCGCCGGGCTGACCGTCCTGGTCTACGACGCCGTCCAGCGCTTCGGCGTCACCGCCCTCGGCCTGCTCGTCCTCGGCACCGGGCTGCTCCAGATCGCGATGGGAGCGCTCCGGCTCGGCCGCTGGTTCCGGGCGATGTCCGCCTCGGTGGTGCACGGCATGCTGGCCGGCATCGGACTGACCCTGCTGTTCGGCCAGCTGTACGCGCTCGCCGACCGCCGCGCCCCGGCCACCGGGCCGGAGAAGATCGCCGGACTGCCCGACCTGCTGGCGGACGTGGTCACCGGCGTGGCCGACCCGAGCGCGGTCGCCCTGGGCCTGGCCACCCTGCTCGTGCTGGTCGGCTGGAAGTACCTGCCCGGGCGCGTCGCCCGCGGCGTCCCCGCGCCGTTGGCCGCGGTCGGGCTGGCCGCCGCCGTCGCGGCCGCCGCCGACCTGCCGGTGGCGAGGGTCCGGGTGTCCGGCCTGCTCGACGTCGTCCACCTGCCCGACCGTGCCGCGCTCGGCGCGGTGGCGGGCACCGCCGGCCTCGGCACGGTCGTCGCCTTCACCCTGATCGCCTCCGCCGAGACGCTGTTCAGCGCCGCCGCCGTCGACCGGATGCACCACGGCCGGCGTACCGACTACGACCGCGAGCTGACCTCCCAGGGCATCGGCAACACCGTCTGCGGGCTGCTCGGCGCCCTTCCGATGACCGCGGTGATCGTCCGCAGCGCGGCCAACGTCCAGGCGGGGGCGCGGACCAAGGCCTCGCGCACCCTGCACGGGCTCTGGCTGCTGCTGTTCACCGCGCTGCTGCCCGGCGTGCTCGGGCTCGTCCCGCTCACCGCGCTGGCCGCCGTCCTGGTCCACGCCGGCGCCAAGCTCGTCCCGCTGCGGCGGATCGCCGCACTCTGCCGCGGCCACCGGGGCGAGGCGCTGGTGCTCGCGGTGACCGCGAGCGCCATCATCGCCACCGACCTGTTCGAGGGGGTGCTGATCGGCATCGGCCTGGCCGTGGCCAAGTCCGCCTGGCAGACCTCACACCTCCAGATCGGCCTGGAGGAACTGGTCCTGCCGTCCGGCGAGGCCCTGCAGCGCGTCCGGCTCACCGGCAACGCGACCTTCCTGCGGCTGCCCCGGCTGCTGGACGCCCTGGAACGGCTGCCGGCCGACCGGCCGGTGGAACTCGACTGGTCCGGGCTGCGCCACCTGGACCACGCCTGCACGGTGGCCCTCACCGCTTGGGCCGCCCAGCACCGGGCCCGCGCCACTGCTCCGCTCGCGGTCGAACCGCCGCTGCCGACCGTGGTGTGAGCGCCGGCAAGGCTGGTTAGCCTGGTCGCGGCCCGGACCGGAACCTGGTCCCGGCCACGACCAGTGCCGCCGGTGAGTGCCGTCGGCGGAAGGAGCGCAGAGCCGTGATCGCAGCCTTTTCGGTGACCCCGCTGGGGATCGGCGAGGACGTGGGAGAGGCGGTGGCAGCAGCCGTCCGGGTGGTCCGGGCGAGCGGACTGCCCAACCGGACCGACGCGATGTTCACCAGCATCGAGGGGGAGTGGGACGAGGTGATGCCGGTGATCCGGGCGGCGATCGAGGCGGTGAAGGACTACAGCGGCCGGGTGAGCACGGTCATCAAGATCGACGACCGGGCCGGGGTCACCGACGGGCTCACCGCCAAGGTCGCCTCGGTGGAACGGCACTTGGCCGAGGACTGACCCCGCACAGTCAGTCCGTCGAGCCGCTCGTCGGGCCCTGGGCAGGGCCGGGTGCTCAGCCGGTCTGGCCCTGGTGTGCCCCGGCCGGGGCGGGCTGGGCGGCCGGCTCGGCCGTGGTGCGCCGGGCCAGCAGCCGGTCCAGGGCGTAGGGGCCGGAGCCGAGCACCGCGATGGCGAGGAAGGCCCAGCAGAACATGACGGAGGGTTCGCCACCGTTCTGCAGCGGCAGCAGGGAGTGCTCCTGGTGCACGGTGAAGTAGGCGTACGCCATCGAGCCGGAGCAGAGCAGGGCGGCGGTCCGGGTACCGACGCCGAGCAGCACCAGGGCGCCGCCGACCAGTTGGATCAGCGCGGCCCACCAGCCGGGCCACTGACCGAGCGGGACGGTGCCGCCGCCCTTGGTGCCACCGAGGACGCCGAAGAGCGAGGCGGCGCCGTGGCAGGCGAAGAGCAGCCCGACGACGACCCGGAAGGCCGTCAGGACGAGCGGGCGGGCGGCCTCGGCCGCCTGCTGGGGAGAGGTGGGAAGGTTCGCGGGCATGGGGAAACGCCTCCTGTGGGGGGAGGAGGAGGTACGGGGCGGTAAGGGTAGCCTTGGTCTAGTCCACTTGGCAATGCTCCGTCAGATCCCACGTGTGCGACCTTCGGGGAGGATCTTGACCGACCGTTCTGGAAAGGGTTAGCGTTCACCCATGGCGCGAACGAAGGAATTCGACCCGGACGCCGTGCTCCAGTCGGCCCTTGAGCTGTTCTGGCGGCGCGGTTACGAGGCCACCTCGATGGCCGACCTGGTCGAGGAGCTCGGGATCGCCCGGGCGAGCATCTACGCCACCTTCGGCAGCAAGCACGAACTGTTCCTGCGGGCGCTGGAGCGGTACGGCGAGCAGGCCGACCCGGTGCTCCTGGCCGAGCTCTCCCAGCCCGGCCCGGTGCTGCCGGCCGTCCGCGCGCTGGTCCGCCGGTTCGCGGCGGAGTCCGCCGAGGACGGGCTGAAGCGCGGGTGCTTCATCACCAACACCGCCGTCGAGCTCGCCGCGCACGACCCCTCGGCGGCCCGCCGGGTGGAGGCCGGGCTCGGCCACCTGGAGACGGTGCTGACCGCCGCCCTGGTCCGGGCCGAGGCGCAGGGCGAACTGCCCGCCGGGCGGGACCCGAGGGCGCTGGCCCGGATGCTGCTGGTGCTGTTGCAGGGCGTGCGGGTGCTGGGCCGGACCGCCGATGGCGCGTCCCGGGTGCGGGACGCCGCCGAGCAGGCGCTGGTGCTGCTCGACTGACGGGTCGACTGACGGATCGTGGGGCGATGGCGGGGCGACGGTGGAGGTCGCCTCTTGCTGTCCCAATACTGGACCGAACGGTCATTATGGAGAGGGGGGTTTCCATGAGTGTCGCCACGGCCGACCGGCCCGGCTTCGCCCTGCTCGGCGGCGTGCAGGCCACGCTGATCTTCACGATCATGATCCTGTCCGTGCCACTGCCCCTGGTGGCCCGGGAGTTCGGGCTCGGCCTGCCCGGTGTGCTGCTGCTGAGCGCCGCCTACGGACTCTCCTTCAGCGCCCTGCTGCTCCTCGGCGGGCGGCTGACCGACCGCCACGGCGGCCGCCGGCTGCTGCGGGTGGGCCTGGCCCTGCTCGGCACCGCCTCGATCGCCTGCGCCCTCGCGCCCGGCTACCCCGTCCTGCTGGCGAGCCGCTTCGCCCAGGGCGTCGGCGCGGCCCTGGCAGCCCCGGCGGCGGTCGCCGTGGTCCGGGTGCTGCGGCCCGAACCCGCCGAATACCGGCGGGCGATGGCCGCCTGGGGCGGCCTCTCGGTGCTCGGCGCCACGGCGGGCAACCTGCTCTCCGGCGCCGTCGCCGCCTGGGTCTCCTGGCGCTGGCTGTTCGCGGTGCCCGTGCTGGTCGCCCTCGTCGGCCTGGTCCGCTCCGGCTCGCTGCCGCCCGCCGAACCCGCCGGCCGACCGTCGGCCGTCGGCCGGCCGGGGCTGGACCTGCCCGGCGCCGCCCTGGCCGCCGCCGGTGTCTGCGCGGCCAGTTACGGGCTGGTGGCGTCCACCGACCACGGCTGGCGAAGCCCGGGGACGCTGCTGCCGCTGGCCGCCGGGCTCGCCCTGCTGTGCGCCTTCGCCGCCGTCGAACGGCACACCGCCGACCCGCTGCTGCCGCCCGGCTTCCTCGCCGACCGCCGCCGGGCCACCGCCCTCGCCGCCGTCATGGCGACCGCCGCCGGCACCGCGCTGACCTTCCTGCTGCTCGCGCTCTACCTCCAACAGGTCCGCGGCTGGGGCGTGCTGGCCACCTCCGCCGCCTTCCTGCCGTACGCGGCGGCACTGCTGACGGCCGGTCGCCTGGCCGGGCCGCTGACGGCCCGCTACGGCGCCGTCGCGGTCACCGCCGGAGGACTCGCCCTCGCGGCGGCCGGGCTCGGCCTGCTGGCGGGCCTCGCGCCCGGCAGCGACTACGCCACCGGGCTGCTGCCCGGGCTGCTCCTGCTGCCCACCGGGGCCGCTACCGCCTTCGCCGGCGCGGCCGTGCTCGCCACCGCGGGCGTGCCGCCCGAACGGACCGGCCTCGCCGCGGGCGTGCTCAACACCGCGATGGAACTCGGCCCCACCGCCGGGGTGGCCGCCCTGATGGCGCTCGCCGCCACCCGCCCGAGCGTGGTCGGCGGCTACGCCGCGGCCTTCGCGGCGGCGGGCACCGCCCTGGCGCTCACCGCCCTCGCCGTCGCCATGCCGGCGCGGGTGACTCCCGAGACCACCACAGAGACCGACACCGCACCAGAACGCACCATCCAGATCAAGGAGCACCTCTCATGACCACGCGTTTCATCGGCAAGTCCGTCCTGGTCACCGGCGGCGGCAGCGGTATCGGACGGGCCGTGGCGCTCGCCTTCGCCCGGGAGGGCGCCCGGGTCGCGGTCGCGGGCCGCAGCGCGGGCCCGCTCGCCGAGACGGTCGAGCTGATCGAGCAGGCGGGCGGCAAGGCCGTCGCGCTGACCGGCGACGTGGCGGACGGTCAGGACGCCGCCCGGCTGGTCCGGGAGACCGTCGAACTCCTCGGCGGCCTGGACGTCGCCGTCAACAACGCCGGGGTGTTCGGCGCCGTCGGCCCGGTCGCCGACATCGACGAGGACGAGTGGCACCGGGTGTTCGCGGTCAACCTGACCGGCACCTGGCTCGCCATGAAGCACCAGATCCGCCACATGCGGGCCCACGGCGGCGGCGCGATCGTCAACATCTCCTCCAACCTCGGCGTCCACATGCGTGTGCCCGGCCTCGGCGCCTACGCCGCCAGCAAGGCCGCCGTCACCGCGCTGACCCGCAGCGCCGCCCTCGACCACATCGCGGACGGAGTCCGGATCACCATGGTGAGCCCCGGCCCGGTGGACACCAGCATGTCCACCCGGCCCGGCGAGAACGCCGACGACAAGGCCGCGCGGATGAAGGACAGCCTCCCCGTCGGCCGGGCGGGTGCGGTCGAGGAGGTCGCCGCCGCGGTGCTGTACCTGGCCTCGTCCGAGGCGGGCTTCACCGTCGGCGCCGACCTGGTCCTGGACGGCGGCGCCACCGCCTGATCCACCCGTGGCCCAACGGCCGGGCAGCGACCCGTCGTTGGGCCATCGCCTGATCCACCCGTGGCCCAACGAGCGGGCGGGGTACCGTCGTTGGGCCATCAGATCACTGCTCGGCCAGTGCGTCCCGGGCCTCCTCGGTCCGGGCCCGGGCCACCACGAGGTCCTCGTCGAGCTCGACGACCAGCACGTCCGGCCCAGTGAACCAGCGGCAGCCACGGCCGAGCCGGGGCAGCTCCGTCAGCCCCTCCGGCACCTCCACTCCGGACTCGGCGAACACGCTCAACTCGTCGTCCTGCAACAGCTTCTCCACCATCACCATCGCCGTCGCGGCCGTCGAGAAGCGCTCCTCCCAGGGCTCCCAGCGCTCTTCCGACTTGTCCGCGAGGTCGAGTCGGCCCACCGTCGGCGGATCGTCCTGGTCGAGGTCGGCCAGCAGGACGCCCCAGTGCGCGCACGCCTGGTTCTCCTCCTGGTACACCAGGGCGCCGTCCAGGACGAACAGTTCCTCCGGCGACAGCAGCCGGTTGTGGTTGCCGGTGAGGTCCTCCCGGCGGCCGAACAGCCGGTACGCCTCGCGCAGCGCGGCCGGCAGCCGCAGGCCCAGGCGCCCTTCGGCGGCGTCGAGTTCGGCGTCCGTGAAGTCGTCGTCGGGCCGCAGCGGCTCGCCCCAGTAGGCGGCGAAGCCCTCGACCAGCGCCCGGGCGCCCGCGCGGCCCCGCAGGGATTCGGCCATCGCGGCCCGGATGTCGAATTCGGTGTCGTCCATCCGGGAACCGTACGACGCCCCACCGACAGTCCGGGAACCGTACGACGCCCCACCGACAGTCCGGTGCCACCGGAGGGCGTACCGGAACGGGCGGGGGCGCGCCGCACATCCCGCCCGCCCACGACCGGCCGGGGACGCGCCCCAACGCCCGTCCGCCCACGACCGGCCGAATCTGACGCGAACGCGTAATCCCACCGACACCCGTTGCTCACCGTGGGGTTTCCGACCCGTCGTGTGGGCAGGACACGGTTTCGGCCGGAACCGACGCAACGAAAGGCGGGACGCGCAAACCCATGCCGACCGCACCGCACACCAAGCCCCACCCGGGCCGCCGAAGCCGCTGGGGTGAGCACGGCCTCGCCTGGGCCTTCCTGCTGCCCTCCCTGGTGGTCTTCGTCCTCTTCATCGGCTACCCGCTGGGACGGACCATCTACCTGAGCGGACACGCCAACGACCTGTTCGGCGCGCCCTCGCGCTACGTCGGGCTGAAGCACTACACCGAGCTGCTGACCTCGGCGGACTTCCGGCGCACGCTCGTCACCACCGCCCTGTTCACGCTGCTCACCGTGGTGCCCGGCGTGCTGGGCGCGCTGGTGCTGGTGCTGCTCCTGGAGAACCGGATCCGGGGCGTACGGCTGCTGCGCTCCGCGTTCGCGCTGCCCTTCGCCTTCTCGGTGGCCAGCGCGTCCGTGGTCTTCGCGGTGTTCTTCAACCCCGCCAGCGGGGTGCTCAACGGCCTGCTCTCGCACGTCGGGCTGGGCCCGATCGGCTGGCTGACCGACTCCCGGTACGCGCTGGTCTCGGTGGCCGTCACCACGGTGTGGATGAGCCTCGGCTACAACGTGCTGGTGCTGTCCGCGGGCATCGGCTCGATCCCCGGCGAGATCCTGGAGGCCGCGCGGATCGACGGCGCCTCGGGGCTGCGGCTGGCCCGTTCGATCACCGTGCCGATGCTCGGTCCGAACCTGTTCTTCCTGACCGTGGTCTCCACCGTCCACTCGCTGCAGAGTTTCGGCCAGATCCACATCCTCACCAAGGGCGGCCCCGACGGCGCCACCCGGACCCTCGTCTACTCCGTCTACGAGAAGGCCTTCGCCTACGGCTCCAGCGACTTCGGCACCGCGAGTGCCCAGGCCGTGGTGCTGCTCGTGGTCGTCCTCGCCTGCACGGCCGTCCAGTTCGGCGTCCTGGAGCGGAAGGTGCACTACGCATGACCGTGACCGCCACCGAGGCCGGGCCCGGGGTCCAGGACGGGGCCGCCGCGCCGCGCCCGCGCCCCCGCGTGCTGGCCGGTCGTTCGCCGCGCGACCTGCTCGGCCGTGCCGCCGTCTACCTGCTGCTCGCCGTCGCCGTCGTCACCGTGGCCTTCCCGGTGTACTACGCGATCGCCGGCGCCTTCATGAGCCCGTCCGAACTCTCCTCCTACCCGCCGGCGCTGGTGCCCCACTCGGTCACCGGGCGGAACTTCGCCGGCGCCGTCGACACCGTCCCGCTGGCGAGGCAGTACGCCAACTCGGCGATCGTGGCGACCGTCATCACGCTCGCCCAGCTGTTCACCTCGGTCCTCGCCGCGTACGCCTTCGTGTTCCTGCCGCTCAAGGCGCGGGCCGTGGTGTTCGGGGTGTTCCTGGCGACGCTGATGGTCCCGTGGGAGGCCGTCATCATCCCCAACTACCTGACACTGTCCGGCTGGGGGCTCGGGAACACCTACTTCGGCCTGGTGCTGCCCTTCCTCGCCTCCGGCTTCGGCACCTTCATGCTGCGGCAGGCCTTCCGGCAGCTGCCCGGCGAACTGCGCGACGCCGCGCGGATCGACGGCGCGGGCCACTGGCGGTTCCTGTGGCGGATCGTCGTCCCGCTCAACAAGCCGGCCCTGGCGGCGCTGTCGATCTACGTCTTCCTGTCCGCCTGGAACCAGTACTTCTGGCCGCTCATCATCACCCGCACGGCGAACATGCAGACCCTGCAGATCGGCCTCACCTCGCTGCGCGACTCCGAGATGTCCGATCCGGGCCTGATCCTGGCCGGCGTCGTGCTCTCCCTGCTGCCCACGCTCGCCCTGGTGGTCTTCGGCCAGCGCTTCATCGTCCGCGGTCTCACCGCGGGCGCCGTCCGCTGACCCGCTCCGCCGCTTCCTCCCGCTCCTTCGAGCACGTCCCTCCCGACAGAGAGAGAACCCTCCCGTGAAGAAGAGTGCCCGCGCGCTCGCGGCCCTGCTGGTGGCCGGCCTGTCCCTGACCGCCTGTAGCTCCGGCGACTCCACCTCCGGCTCCGGCGGCTCCTCCGACGCCGTCCCCGGTGCCCAGGCGCTCGACCAGGCCTCGGGCGTCACCGGCGTCGAGTTCTGGCACTCGATGACGGGGAAGAACGCCGAGGTCCTCACCGGGCTGGTCAGCCAGTTCAACGCCGCCCACCAGGGCAAGATCGAGGTCAAGGCGCAGTTCCAGGGCAAGTACGACGACCTGGTCGCCAAGTACAAGGCCGCGGTGCAGCAGAAGGGCACCCCCGCCCTGGTGCAGGTCTACGACATCGGCACCCGGTTCATGATCGACTCCAAGCAGACCGTCCCGGCCCAGGCCTTCGCCGACAAGGACGGCTTCGCCCTCGACGACCTCGACCCGAACATCCGCAACTACTACTCCGTCGGCGGCAAGCTCGTCTCGATGCCGTTCAACTCCTCCATGCCGCTGCTCTACCTCAACGCCGACGCCTTCAAGGAGGCCGGTCTCGACCCGGCCCAGCCGCCCAAGGACCTCGCCGACCTCGGCGAGCTGGCGAAGAAGCTGACCAAGAAGGACGCCGACGGCAAGACCGTCCGCTACGGCTTCGGCGCCGCCATCTACGGCTGGTTCGTCGAGCAGCTGCTCGCCGAGTCCGGCACCATGTACTGCGACCAGGACAACGGCCGCACCAACAAGGCCGGCAAGGCCGTCTTCGACTCCGCCCAGGGCGCGCAGATCGTCCAGTGGTGGGCCGACCTCGTCAAGGGCGGCTACGCGGCCAACACCGGCCGCAACACCGACGACGCCCAGGCCGCGTTCAAGGCCGGCACCGTCGCCATGCACCTGGAGTCCACCGGCGTGCTGCGCGGCTACACCGAGGCCGCCAAGTTCGCCGTCGGCACCGCGGCCTTCCCCAAGGTCGCCGCCGCCGACCAGGGCGGCCCGGTCATCGGCGGCGCCTCGCTGTGGATCAGCGGCCCCGGCCACTCCGACGCCGAGAAGCGCGCCGCCTGGGAGTTCGAGAAGTTCGTCACCGCCCCCGAGCAGCAGGCCGCCTGGCACACCGGCACCGGCTACTTCCCGGTCAACCGCAAGTCCCTGGACGACCCCAAGGACAAGGAGTGGGTGGCCAAGTACCCGCAGTTCCAGACGGCCATCGAGCAGCTCAAGGCCACCAAGCCCTCCCCGGCCACCGCCGGCTGCCTGCTCGGCGTGATGCCGCAGGCCCGCAAGGGCGTCGAGACGGCCATCGAGCAGACCATCGCCGGCTCCAAGACCGCCCAGCAGGCCCTGGCCGACGCGGCCAAGGAGCTCCAGCCCGCCATCGACAGCTACAACAGCTCCGTGAGCTGACCACCTCCCTGCCCCACGGTCACCGGCCCGACTCACGGCCACCGGCCCGCCCCACGACGGCCCGCCCGGCGCAGCACGCGCCCGGCGGGCCGCCGCCGTTCGGGACCATCGTCGGGGACGGCCGGTCGGGGCTCAGCCGTCGGAGTCCGCCCCGGGGATCTCCGAGAAGAGGAAGATCCCGGCCAGGATGAGCGCGGCCCCCACGTACTGCCAGACGTCGATGCGCTCGCCCAGGAGCGCCACGGCGAAGGCGAGTCCGAACACCGGGATGATGTTGAGCAGGACGCCCGCCGTGGTGACCGGGGTCCGCGTCACGGCGTAGTTGTACATCAGGAACGCCCCGGCCAGCCCGCCGCCGCAGACGCCCGCCGCGACGATCCAGTGCAGCGGGCGGGCGCCGCCGGTGACCAGACTGCCGCTGATGACCCACTGGCCCACGAACAGCGGCAGGGAGAACAGCAGGCCGAAGCCGAACTGGTAGGCCGTGGCGACCAGCGGATCGGTCTCCCTGACGACGCGTCCGGTGATGATGGTGGCCGCCGCGGCGGCGAACGTCCCGGCCAGCACCAGGAGATCCCCCACGCCGAGCCCCAGCAGGGCGTGGCTCCCGCCCAGCGCGGCGACGCCGACCGCGCCCAGCACGACGCCGCCGACACCGCGCGGCGTGGGTGCCCGGCGGCTGATCACCGCGGCCAGCGCCACGACGAAACAGGCCTCGGAGCCGCGGAGGATCGACGCCTGGGTGGCGTCGATCCGCGCCATCCCCAGTCCGATGGCCCCGTACCCCACCATCGGCTCGAACAGCCCGAGGAGGGCGAGGCGCTTCAACTGGTCGCGCGACGGGCGCCGGTGGCCGCCCCGGTACAGCAGGACGGCCCACGGCAGGGCGGCGGCGGTGAACAGGGAGACGGCGAGCACCGTCATGACGGGAAGTCCCCGGATGGAGTACTTCTCCGCGGTGGTCCACAGGCCCCAGATCGCCGAGGCCCCGATCAGCGTCAGCGTCCCTCCCGGGTGGCGGACGGCGTTGCCGAGCACGCCGGCGCCGGAGCCCCGGGGCGGGGGCGGCAGGGTGGGGTTCGGCCGGCGCGGGGTGGGCTCGGAGACCATGGGCCGGTGGTTCCCTTCGGCGGGGGCGGTCAGTCCTCGGTGGTCTTGGGCGGGTAGGTGTGCGCGATGCCCCACGGGTCGGTCACGGTCCCGTTCCCGTTCAGGTAGGTCGGGCCGATGGGCACCTTGCCGTGGCCGCCGGGGATGTCGAGCACGTAGGTGGGCTGGCACAGGCCCGAGACGCGGCCGCGCAGGCTGCGGGCGAGCGCCTGCCCCTCCTTGATGGTGGTGCGGAAGTGGCTGGTGCCCACGGCGAGGTCGCCGTGGTGGAGGTAGTAGGGCTTGACCCGGTTGACGATCAGGGTGCGGAAAAGGTCCTCCAGCGCCTCGGGGGTGTCGTTGACCCCCTTGAGCAGCACCGTCTGGCTGACCAGCGGGATCCCGGAGCCGGCCAGCAGCCGCAGCGCGCGCCGCGCGCCGTCGCCGATCTCCTGGCTGTGGTTGGTGTGCACGACGACCCAGACCGGAGTGTCCATGGTGAGGGCTTCGACCAGGTCCTCGGTCACCCGGTCCGGGTCCACCACGGGCACGCGGGTGTGGAAGCGGATCACCTTGACGTGTTCGATCCCGTCGAGCGCCCTGAGGATCGGCCGCAGGCGGTCGGGCGACATGATGAACGGGTCGCCACCGGTGAAGATCACCTCCCAGATCTCCGGGTGGGAGCGGATGTAGTCCAGCGCGGCGGCGAGTTGGGACTCCTTCAGCATCGAGTCGCCGGGGCCGACCACCTCCCGGCGGAAGCAGAACCGGCAGTACACCGGGCATACCAGGACGGGCTTGAGCAGCACGCGGTCCGGGTAGCGGTGGGTGACGCCCTTCACCGGGGTGAAGGGATCGTCGCCGATGGGGTCCTCCCGCTCCTCCGGCAGGGAGGTCAACTCGTCTTCGGTGGGCACGAACTGACGGGCCACCGGGTCGTCCAGCTCGACGATGCGGCTGCGCATCGCCGGTGTGATGCTCAATGCGTACCGTTTGGCGACATCGGTGATCGCCGCGACCTGATCCTCCTGGATCAGGTGCTGTGCGAGCAGTTCCTTGGGAGTGCGGATCGGGCGCGAACCAGCCATGGGTTCAACTCCTGGAGAGAAACCGAATGGGGATCGTTCAGCGACCGGGCACGGAGGTGCCCGGGGAGAATCCGGGAACGCACGTCGGCGGACAGTGGAATTCCGGGGGCGATAGCGCCGCGAGGCTGCGAGGGTGCGGATCCGGAGGGCGATCCGGCGGCGAAACCCAGTCGGGACAGGTCCGTTTGTCCCTCGGCTGAAGGCCGACAATCAAGGACGCTACCCTCGGTGGTCTGAACGCGTCAAGGATCGTCTGTGGCGGTGTCCGGAGCCTCGGGTCATCGAATGGTGATGATCGATTCCGGCCCGGCAAAAGGCCGTTAAGCCGGTAAGGCGTTAAAGCGGTAAGGCGTTAAAGCGTTAAGGCGTCACGCCGAGAGGGCTTCGCCGTCCTCCGGGAGCGCGCACACGGCCGCCAGCTCGTCCAGCGACAGATCCAGCGCGAACGCCAGCGCGGCGATGGTGAAGAACGACGGCGTCGGCGCCCGTCCGGTCTCGATCTTGCGCAACGTCTCCGCCGAGACGCCGGCCACCGCCGCCACCTCGACCATGCTGCGCGCGCCGCGCGCCTCGCGCAGCAGCGCCCCGAAGCGCTCCCCGCGCTCGCGCTCCCACGGGGTCAGTGGAGTCCTCACCATGCCGTCGATACTAGGCCCTCCCTCCGGGGTCGCGTCGTGCTCCCGCGAGGTCGCGCCGTGCGCCCCGCTCCGGTGCTCCCGTCCTGCCGCGCGGCCGCCCCGCCTTCGACCGTGATACAAATACCGGTATAAGAATTGGATTGAGGGGAGACGACCCACCATGGTCGAAATCAAGTCGGACGCCGCCCTGGACGCGATGCGCGAAGCCGGGCGGGTGGTGGCGGACGCGCTGGCCGCCGTGCAGGACGCGGCGGCCGTGGGCGTCAGCCTGCTGGAGCTGGACGAGGTGGCGCACGGCGTGCTGAGGGCGGCCGGGGCCACCTCGCCGTTCCTCGGCTACCGGCCGTCCTTCGCGCCCGTGCCGTTCCCGGCCGTCATCTGCGCCTCGGTGAACGACGCCGTCGTGCACGGCATCCCGGGCGGCTACCGGCTGCGCGACGGCGACCTGGTGAGCATCGACTGCGGCGCCCTCCTGGACGGCTGGGCCGGGGACTCCGCCGTCAGCTTCACCGTCGGCGCCGCCCGGCCCGAGGACGCGGTACTGATCGACACCACCCGGCGCGCCCTGGAGGCCGGGATCGCCGCCGCCGTGGTCGGCAACCGGATCGGCGACATCGCGCACGCCATCGGCAAGGTCGCCCGCGCCGGACGCTACGGCCTGCTCGAAGGCTTCGGCGGGCACGGCATCGGGCGGAGCATGCACGAGGACCCGCACGTACCCAACGAGGGCCGCCCGGGCCGGGGTTACCCGCTGCGCCCCGGCCTGGTGCTGGCGCTGGAGCCGATGCTGACGGCGGGCGGCCGGGGCGACTACCACACCGATTCGGACGGCTGGACGCTGCGCACCACGGACGGCAGCCGTGCCGCGCACATCGAGCACACCGTCGCCATCACCGAGGACGGCCCGCGCGTCCTGACCCTCCGGTAGCCGGAGCGCGGTGGGCTGATGGTCGGCGACGACCGGACCTGTGACGGCGGGGCGGCCGCCCTCGGCTGCGCCTTCCACCCGGTGGACCATCTGCCGGTCGAGCAGCGCCCGGCCGCCCTGACGCCGCTGCTCGACCTGCCGCCCTGACCGCCGCCGGCGGCTTCGCTTCCGGCCGCGTGAGCCGCCGTGTGCGCCGGCCTCCGAGCCGGATCCGCTGGAGGATTTGACGCACTGTCAAGTGCGGTCGGGCTTGCGGGGGTTTACCCCACCACCGGTCGGCCCGCTGCCCGGATGGGCCCAAGTCCCCGTGCCCGGAAGACTTCCGGGCATGCCGAACCTCAACCGCACCCTCGCCGTGGTCACCGCGGCCGCCGCGCTCTCCGTCACCGCCCTCGCCGCCCACCCCGCCGCCGCGGCCGGCTCGGACCGCCTCACCTGGACGGCCTGCCCGGGCCAGGCCGATCCCCGCCAGCAGTGCGCCACCGTCACCGTGCCGCTCGACTACGCGCACCCGGACGGCGAGCGCATCACCATCGCCGTCTCCCGGATCACGGCCGCCAAGCCCGGTCTGCGCCGTGGTGTGCTGCTGACCGTCCCGGGCGGGCCGGGCGGCTCCGGTGTGGACGTCCCGAGCGGCGCGGTGAAGCGCCTGCCGCAGTCCGTCCTCGACCGCTACGACCTGGTCGGCTTCGATCCGCGCGGCGTGGGCCGCTCCACGCCGGTCAGCTGCGGTCTGGAGCACGCCGATCTCGCGATGGTGAAGCTGCGCCCGTGGCCGGCCGCGGACGGCTCGATCGACGACAACCTGGCCACCGCCCGCCGGATCGCCGAGACCTGCGCCCGCAACGGCGGCCCGGTGCTGCGCAGCATCTCCACCCGGAACGAGGCCCGGGACATCGACCGGATCCGCGAGGCCCTCGGCGAGCGCCGGCTCTCCGCCTGGGGCACCTCGTACGGCACGTACGCGGGGGCGGTGTACGCCACCATGTTCCCCGGGCGCACCGACCGGATCGTGCTGGACAGCAACGACGACCCGGACCCGTCGCGGGTGGGGCGCGGCTGGCTCGCCGCCTTCGGCCGGGGCGCCGAGGACCGCTTCCCGGACTTCGCCGCGTGGGCTTCGGCGCCGGGCAACCCGGACCGGGTCGCGGACACCCCGGACGAGGTCCGCCCGCTGTTCCTGGACCTCGCCGCCCGCCTCGACGCCGCGCCGCTGCCCTGGCCCGGCGCCAACCCTGCGGAACTGAGCGGCAACGTGCTGCGCGAGACGATGCTGGAGAGCCTGTACGCGGACGCCAAGTTCCCCGACCTGGCCCGGCTGATGTTGGTCGGCCTCGGCCGTCGGCCGCTGCCCGCCCCGGTGCTGCCGCCGGACGAGGCGGTGCAGAACACCATCGCCGTGTCGGTCGGCACCCTCTGCAACGACGTCGGCTGGCCCGCCGATCCGGCCGGTTACGTCCGGGACGTGGCCGCCGAGCGCGCCGCCCGTCCGCTCACCGCGGGCATGCCGGTGAACGTGATGCCGTGCGCCTTCGGGCCGTTCGCGCCGGGCGAGCCGCCGGTGCGGGTGACCGGCCGGGGCCCGGCGAACATCCTGCTGGCGCAGAACCTGCGGGATCCGGCCACCCCGTACGCGGGTGCGCTCAAGCTCCGTGCGGCGCTGGGTGATCGGGCCCGGATGGTGACGGTGGACTCCGGCGGCCACGACGTCTACCGGGCCAACGGGAACGCCTGCGGCGACGCGGCGGTGACGGACTTCCTGGTCACCGGTCGTCGCCCGGCCGGGGACGTGTCCTGCCCGGCAGGCTGAGCAGGGGCGGGCCGGCCGACCGGCGGACGGCGGGATCAACAGGCCGTAGACGAACGGTCCTTGTCCGAACCCGGGCGTCCGTCCGACCGGCTGGAATGAGCCGAATCTGTGGCGGATTTGTGACAAAGCTTCGCCAACACCCTGCCCTGGCACGGTATTCGCGGCCGTAGTGTTCCAGTTATGTCACCGAAGAGCCGCATACCTGCCCCGGACGCGGGCGACACCTGGGTGCCGCGCCCGCGGCGTCGTGAGACCCCGATCGGATTCCTGGGTCACACGGTCACGTTCCTCGGCTGCTGCACTCTCGGCGGTGTCCTGCTGGCCGGCCTCATCCTTCCCGCGGCGGGCGCCGTCGGGCTCGGGGCCAAGAGCAGCGCCGAGGGCTTCGAGAGCATCCCCGACGACTTCAAGGCGCCGGCGCTGACGCAGGCCACCCAGGTCTTCGACGCCAAGGGAGGCCTGATCGCCAAGGTCTACGAGCGGGACCGCACGGTGATACCCGCCGAGCAGATGTCACCGCTGATGCGCCAGGCGCAGGTGGACATCGAGGACGCCCGCTTCTACGAGCACGGCGCCGTCGACCTCAAGGGCATCCTGCGGGCGATCACCAAGAACGCGGAGAGTGGCGCCGCCGTCCAGGGCGCGTCGACGCTGACCCAGCAGTACGTGAAGAACGTCAACGTGGAGAAGGCCGGCGACGACCCGGTGGCCGTCCTGGAGGCGCAGCGCAAGACGCTCGGCCGCAAGATCCAGGAACTCCGGTACGCCATCAAGCTGGAGGAGGATCTGACGAAGGATCAGATCCTCACCAACTACCTGAACATCACCTTCTACGGCCATCAGGCGTACGGCATACAGGCGGCCTCCCAGCGCTACTTCAGCAAGGACGCGAAGGACCTCGCCCTCCCCGAGGCGGCCATGCTCGCCGGGCTGGTGCAGAACCCGTCCCAGTACGACCCGAAGCTGCACCCGGTGGCCGCGCAGAAGCGTCGGGACACCGTCATCGACAAGATGGTCGAGAACAAGCACATCACCGCGGACCAGGCCAAGGAGGCCAAGGCCGCGCCGCTGGGCCTGAAGTACCGGGACCCGCAGAACGGCTGCATCACCGCCCAGGCCGGCATGGGCTTCTTCTGCGACTACGTGCGCCACGTGGTCAAGCAGGACCCGGTGTTCGGCAAGAGCGCCGCCGAGCGCAAGAAGCTGTGGGACACCGGCGGCCTCAACATCTACACCACGCTGGACCCGGACAAGCAGGCCGCCGCCCAGAACGCCGTCTCCGAGCAGGTGTACGTCACCGACCCGGTCTCGGCGGCGATGACGATGGTCGAGCCCGGCACCGGCAAGATCCTGGCGATGGCGCAGACCCGCCCCTACGGTCTGGCGAAGGAGAAGAACCAGACCGTCGTCAACTACAACGTGGACGCGGCGATGGGCGGCGGCATCGGCTTCCAGCCCGGCTCCAACTTCAAGCCGATCGTGGCCGCCGCCGCCCTGGAGGCCGGCCTGCCGCCCACCCAGCGGTACGACTCGCCCAACCGGATGGACTGGCCGACGACGAGGACCTGCGACGGCACCTGGAAGAACCCGAACAAGGGCAAGAAGGAGGGCAGCATCCCGAACGAGAGCCCGCGCGAGGTCGGCCCGTACGAGCTCAAGGAGGCGATGGCCCTCTCGGTGAACACCTACTTCGTGCAGATGGAGCAGGAGATCGGCCTCTGCGCGGTCAAGCAGATGGCCAACAAGCTGGGCGTCACCGGCAAGGCCGACGGCAAGCCGCTGGAAGAGGTCCCCGCCCTCGGCCTCGGCACCCAGGAGGTGAGCCCGTTGACGATGGCCAACGTGTACGCGAGCTTCGCCGCCCGCGGCACCTACTGCGTGCCGCTGGCGATCAACAAGATCTCCACGGTGGACGGCAAGGACGTCCCGGTGAGCCCGGCCAAGTGCACCGAGGCGATGTCCACGGACACCGCCGACGTGATCAACAGCGTGCTGCTCGGGGTGACGGAGAAGGGCACCGCCAAGGAGCTCAGGCTGGACGACCGCCGGCAGATCGCGGCCAAGACCGGGACGACGGACGAGAAGAAGTCGGCCTGGTTCACCGGCTACACCGGCAACCTGGCCGGCTCGGTCTGGCTGGGCAGCCCGGGCACCAAGGTGCCGATGAAGAACATCCGGATCGGCGGCCACTACCAGCAGGAGGTCTTCGGCGCGACCGGCCCGGGCCCGATCTGGGAGCAGGCGATGAGCGACGCCGTCCGGAACATGCCGGAGAAGGACTTCCCGACGGTCTACATCCCGGACCCGCCCAAGCGCGACCCGAGCTGCGCCACCCCCAGCGGCTCGCCGACCGGCACCTGCGGGAGCGGCTCGGGCAAGCAGCGCCCGAGCAGCCCCGGCAACCCGAGCAGCCCCGGCACCCTGAGCACCCCGGGCAGCACGGGCGGTCCGCTCAACCCGAACAGTCCGGTCGGCCGCTCCGCGCCGTCCACGCCGTCGGGGCAGCCCGGGCAGTCCACCCCGTTGGCTCCCCCCGCGCCGGCCGACCCCGGCGACAACCAGGACCAGTGAGCCGCCCGGTCCCGCCTGAGTACCCGTACTCAGGCGGGGCCGCGGACCGGCGGCGGACGATGGGTGCCATGCCGCACAGCATCCTCGGTGTCCCCGCCGTGTTCTGGCCCTCGATCGGCTACCTGGCCGGGTACCTGGTGATCGGGCTCGCCGCCGCCCGCGAACTGCGCGCGGGCACCAGCGCGGCCAACGCGGTCCGGCAGCGGACCGCCGCCGTCTGGACGATGCCCGGCTTCCTGCCGGCGATGCTCGTCAACCCGTTCCCGGACGGCAGTGCGGCCCGCTTCCTGTCCGCCACCGCCGTGGGCGCGGCGGGCAACGCGGCGCTGCTCGCCCTGCTCGCCCACGCGGTGGGGCTGCCGTAGCGCGGACGCTACCGTGCCTCGACCGGCTCGCCGGTGTCCTGGTCCAGGTTGAAGACCCGCCGGTAGGAGTCGGTGACCACGGTGATCTGGTCCCGGCCGGTCCAACTCGCCTCCACCAGCCGGGCGTCGTCCGGTGCCCTGCCGATCTGGGCCAGTGACCAGCGCCGCCCGGACCAGCCCGCGCCGACCTCCAGCAGCACCTGCCAGTCGTCGTTGTCCTTCGGCGCGGTGGCGTACGAGCGGTGCACCACGACCAGGGCCAGCTCCGGGCGGGCCGGGGCGGTCTCCCGGCTGCGCGTCTCGGCCGCCGAGACCTTGTGCGCGGCCAGCACGCCGAGCAGGAATACCACCCCGGCCGTCACCGTGACCGCCCGGGTGGCCGTCCGTACGGCGGTGCGCCGGTCGCCCAGCCAGGCGGCGGCGATCAGCGCGGCCAGCGCCGCGCCGAGCAGCAGCTCGGGCCGGTTGAGCAGGTCGGCGACCAGCATCAGCCCGCCCGAGCGGCTCTCCCACTGCCCCTCGGTGTAGAGCAGCACGGCGGCCGCCCCGCCCGCCAGCAGCAGCCGGACCAGGACGCGCCTGGCCTTCGGCATCCGGTTCCTCATCGTCCCCCCGTCCGATGCGTCACAGCTCTGCGAGCAGCTTGCGGCCCTCCGGCCAGTCGCCCAGCCCGGAGTCCGAGTTGAGGTGTCCGTACGCGCCCGGCTCGACGTACCGGGCGCCCCACGCGCCGGCGAACAGCCGGGCCCGCTCGGGGCTGACCCACGGGTCGTCGGTGCTGGCGACGACCACGGCCGGGAACGGGAACGGCGCCAGGGCCACCGGCCGGAAGCCGGTCAGCTGCGGGACTTCGGCGGTGTCGATGTCCGCGGGGGCGACCAGCAGCGCGCCGCGCACCGCGGCGGTCCGCCCGGCGGGCGCGGCGGCCACCCAGCGGGCCACCGTGACGCAGCCGAGGCTGTGGGCGACCAGCACCACCGGCCCTTCGGCGGCGGCCTCGGCCACCGCCGCGTCCACCCGGGCGATCCAGTCGCTCTGGTCGGGGTGGTCCCAGTCCGCCTGCTGGACCCGGCGGAAGGCGTCCGGTTCGGCGGCCTCCCAGCGGGTCTGCCAGTGCTCCGGGCCCGAGTTCTGGTAGCCGGGCAGGACGAGGTGGGTGGTGCGGTCCGGCATGGGCTCCTCCGGTGTGCGGTCGTGGCGGGCAGCAGGAGTCTAGGACGCGGGCAGCCGCGGCCCGCAGCCGGGCGGTGACCCGGCGCGCACGACCCTCGGCAGGCGCGCACACCCGGTGACGCGCCGCAGTACGCCCGGTGCGCCCTGTTGCCAACGGCACGGCCGGTGCGGGAGGTTGGTCCGGGCCCGCGGCCGGTGGCCACCGGCCGGGGCCCACGCCGTGTCGGACGCTCGACCATGTGGAGGGATGTCGGCGATGACATCGAAGATCCTGCTCGTCACCGGGGACGCCGCCGAGTCGCTGGAGGTGTTCTACCCGTACCAGCGGCTGCGCGAGGAGGGCTACCAGGTCGACATCGCCGCCCCGACCAGGAAGCGACTCCAGTTCGTCGTCCACGACTTCGTCGACGGCTACGACACCTACACCGAGAAGCCCGGCTACACCTGGCCCGCCGACCTCGCCTTCGCCGACGTCGACCCGGCCGACTACGTCGCGCTGGTCATCCCCGGCGGCCGCGCCCCCGAGTACCTGCGCAACGACCCGGACGTGCAGCGGATCGTCCAGCACTTCTTCGCCGGCGACAAGCCGGTCGCACAGATCTGCCACGGCCCGCTGATCACCGCCGCCGCCGGGGTGCTGTCCGGCCGCCGCAGCGCCGCCTACCCGGCGCTGGCGCCGGACGTGAAGGCGGCGGGCGCCGAATTCGTCGACGGCGAGGCGGTGGTGGACGGCGTGGTCGTCTCGGCCCGCGCCTGGCCCGACCACCCGGCGTGGCTGCGCGCGTTCATCGAGATCCTGCGCACCAAGGCGCCGGCCTCCTGACCCGCCCGCCCAGGCCCGTCGCGCCCCCGACCCGTCTCGGGGGCGCGACTCCGGGAACCCGTCAGGGTCACGCCCCTCCCCAGGTAGCAGACTCGCCGCCCCGGAGGCTGACGACCGCCCCGCAGTCGCCCTGCCATGGTGTCAAAGACCATGGCAGCGGCGGAGGTTGACAGCCCTGCCGGCCGGAACAGGGAGGACGTCATGACCACCGACCCAGCCGCCACCACCCGGCGCCGCCGACGCGGGCCGGCCCTGCGCGCCGCCGTCGCGGCCCTCGCGGGCGCGGGCCTGATCGCCGCGCTCGCCCCGGCCGCCGCCGCCCAGGACACGGCCCGCCCGGCGAGTGCCACCGACCGCAGCGCCGACTGGACGGCCCTCGACACCGCCCTCGCCGACCTGACCGCGAAGAACGTCGCCACCTCCTCCCTCGCCGCCGTGCGCGAGAACGGCCGGCTCGTCCACCGCGCCGCCGGCGGCGTCGCCCGGCTCGGCGCGGACACCCCCGCCGACCCCGCGGGCCGCTTCCGGATCGGCAGCACCACCAAGACCTTCGTGGCCACCGTGCTGCTCCAACTCGTCGGCGAGGGACGACTGGGACTGGACGACCGCCTGGAGAGCCTGCTGCCCGGCGCGGTGCCGAACAGCGCGGACATCACCGTCCGCGAACTCCTCAACCACACCAGCGGCGTCGCCGACTACACCCAGGACCCGGCCTTCAACTCCTACGACCAGAACTGGCTCGACACCGGCCGCTACACGTCCTACAGCCCGCAGGACCAGGTGGACATCGCCGACAAGTACCCGCCCGCCTTCCGCCCCGGCCAGGACTGGCAGTACTCCAACACCAACTACGCCCTGGTCGCGCTGATCATCGAACGCCTCACCGGCCACGGCTGGAACGAGGAGGTGGAACGCCGGATCATCCGCCCGCTCGGCCTGACGGGCACCTCGATGCCGCTCTACTCCCCGGTCATCCCCGGCTCGCACGCCCACGCCTACCTCAAGCTCGACAGCGGCCCGGCCGACGTCACCTCGCTCAACCCCTCCATGGCCGGCCCCTCCGGCGCGGGCATCTCCACCACCGCGGACCTGACGACGTTCATCCGCGCCCTGCTCGGCGGCCGGCTGCTGCGCCCCGCCGAACTCGCCGAGATGCAGAAGACCACCGCCCACGGCGGGGGCCAGGCCTACGGGCTCGGCCTCCAGCGGGTGGACACCCCGTGCGGTGCGTTCTGGGGCCACGCCGGCGGGATCCCCGGCTACAGCACGATGATGCTCGGCTCGCTCGACGGGAAGCGCCAGTTCGCCAACAGCACGACCTTCTACGACGCGCCGGATCCGGCCGCGGCCCTCGCCGCCTGGCAGCGGGCGGTGAACGCCGGCGTCTGCGGCGGGCAGGGGTAGGACGGGTGCTGCGGATCCGCCCCCTACGCTGTCCGGCGACAGGAACGGCCGACCGTCACCAGGAGGACGAGACATGGCAGAGCCGCTGATCGCCGCAGTCGGGGGCAAGGTGCCCACCGTCGACCCGGGCGCCTTCCTCGCACCGAACGCCGTCGTGGTCGGGGACGTGACGATCGGCCCCGGCGCGGGCGTCTGGTACGGGGCGGTGCTGCGCGGCGACGCCGAGTCCATCACCGTGGGCCGGGACAGCAACATCCAGGACAACTGCACCCTGCACGCCGACCCCGGCTTCCCGCTGGTGGTCGGCGAGCGGATCTCGGTCGGGCACAACGCGGTGCTGCACGGCTGCGTGGTCGAGGACGACGCCCTGGTCGGGATGAACGCCACCGTGCTCAACGGCGCCCGGATCGGCGCCGGTTCGCTGGTCGCGGCGGGCGCGGTGGTGCCGCAGGGCATGCGGGTGCCGCCCGGCTCGCTGGTCGCCGGGGTCCCGGCCAAGGTCCGCCGCGAGCTGACCGAGGACGAGAAGGCCGGCATCAAGGCCAACGGCGAGGGCTACCTGCTGCTGGCCGCCGCCCACCGCGAGCTCGAACCCCTGGCGCAGCCCCGGGCCCAGATCCAGCCCCAGCCCTAACGCTGGACGCCGGCCGGAGCCGCCGCGGCCGGAGCCGTCGCGGCAGGCTCCGGTGCGGCGGGCACGGGCCGGCGCCGGTCGGCCGCCCAGGCGAGCACCGCGATCAGCGCGCCCGAAGCGGCCAGGCCTGCGCCCACCAGGGTCGGCGCCGTCCAGCCGAACCCGGCGTCCAGGGCCAGCCCGCCGAAGTAGGCGCCCTGCGCGTTGGCCAGGTTGAACGCGCCCTGCACCGTCGCCGAGGCCAGCGTCGGCGCGCTGCGCGCCTTCTGCAGGACCAGCGTCTGCACCGCCGGCACGATCGCGAAGCCGAACAGCCCGATCAGCACCACCGTGACGGCGGCCGACCAGCGGGCGTGCGCGGTCACCGCGAACAGCGCCAGGGTGGCGGCCAGCAGCACGAAGGCGGCGCAGACCGTCGGGCGCAGCGCCCGGTCGGCCGCGAACCCGCCGATCACGTTGCCGATCGTCATCCCCACCCCGAACAGCGCCAGCACCAGTGTCACCGAGCCGGTGGCGTACCCGGACACCTCGGTGAGCAGCGGCGCGATGTAGCTGTAGCAGGCGAAGAAGCCGCCGCAGCCGAACACCACGGTGGCCAGCGCCAGCCACAGCTGCCCGTCGCGGAAGGCCCGCAGCTCGTGCCGCAGCCCGGCCTGCCCGGGGGAGGGCAGCGACGGCACCAGCCGGGCGATGGCGAGCGTCCCGGCGGCGGCGATCAGGACGACCACCAGCATGGTCGCCCGCCAGCCCAGGTGCTGCCCCAGCAGTGTGGCGGCCGGCACGCCGACGATGTTGGCGATGGTCAGGCCGGAGAACATCACGGCCACCGCCCGGGCCCGGCGGTCCGGGGCCACCAGTTCGGCCGCGGCCACCGCGCCGGCCCCGAAGAACGCGCCGTGCGGCAGTCCGGTGATCAGCCGGGCGGCGGCCAGCGTCCAGAAGTCCGGTGCCAGCGCGCACAGCAGGTTGCCGGTGGCGAACAGCCCGGCGAGCGCCACCAGCACGGCCTTGCGCGGCCGGCCGGAGGCGAGCGCGGTGAGCAGCGGGGCGCCGATGACCACGCCCAGCGCGTACGCGGAGATCAGCCAGCCGGCCTGCGGGATGGAGACGTGCAGATCGTCGGCGACCTGGGGGAGCAGCCCCATGGCGGCGAATTCGGTGGTGCCGATGGCGAACGCGGTGACGGCCAGCGCGAGCAGCGCGAGAGGCAAGGGGGTGACTCCGGGGTGACGCCCGCGGACGGGGAGGCGCGGCGGGACGGGGGGATTCGTTCGTCCGGCATCCTAATCCGGCCGGATGACGCCGCCGTGAGGTGCGTGTGACGGGAGGGGGTCGCCAGTACGGCGTCCACGCGCGAGACTGGGTGCATGTGCCGCAACATCAAGACGTTGCGCCCGCCGGTGACGCTCGACGCCGACGAGGACGACTTCCGCGCCGCCGCGCTGCAGTACGTCCGCAAGGTGTCCGGGTTCCGCGCCCCGGCGGCGCACAACCGCGAGGCCTTCGACCGGGCCGTGGACGCGGTCGCCGAGGCCACCGCCCGGCTGCTCACCGAGCTGGAGGTCCGCGGCGCGCCCGCCCGGGCCGCCGAGGCCACCGCGTAGGCCGACCGCCGTCCGGCGGGTCCGCCGACCGCGGCCACGCATCGGGACCAGGAGATCGGGACAATCGGGACAGGAGATGGAGATGACCCCCGCGAACCGTTACGTGCTCACCTTCCCCGGCACCCCCGGCACCCAGGCCCCGCAGGACGTCGTCGTGGTCGTCCGCACCAGCGCGACGGGCCCGGGCGGACACCCGGTGTACGAGGACGCCAGCGGCATCGTCCGCGCCGAGATCAGCGACGCCGGCGAGGTCCGGATGCTCGCCAGCGGCGGCCACCAGTCCCCGCACCTGCCGGTCCACGCCGAGCCGCTGCCCTGACCGTTGCCCCGGCTGTTGCCCTGACCGTCCGGCATCCGCCGACGATTTCCGCGAACCCCCCGGGTGCCGTCCGTCCCTGGGGCAGAATCGGCCGCATGACCACAGCGCGCTGGCAGGGCACCGTCGTCGCCGAGAGCGACGAGACCGTCGTCGTCGAGGGCAACCACTACTTTCCGGTCGAATCCGTCCGGACCGAATTCCTGCGTCCGTCCGACACCACCACCGTCTGCGGCTGGAAGGGCACCGCCGGTTACTACACGTTGGAAGTGGACGGGCGGACCAACCCCGACGCGGCCTGGTACTACGCCGACCCGAAGCCGGAGGCCGAGGAGATCCGCGGCCGGGTGGCGTTCTGGCGCGGGGTCGAGATCACCGGGTAGGGCGTACCCCGGGAGCGGAGGGGGTACCGGACATCTATGGCAGTCTTCCGTAAACCCGGACGTTCCAGGCCTGTCCCCGAGCCCGCTCCCACCCCCGCCGCCGTGCCCGACGCCGCCTTGGCCGGCGAACTCGCCGAACTGGTCGAGCAGGCCGAGCAGCCCGAGGGCGAGTGGCGGATCGCCGAGTACCGGGCCGGCCGTGGCCGCGGCCGGGCCCTGGTGGCGAACGCGGCCCACCTGCTCGGCCGGGGCGGCCGGGTCGCCGCCAAGGGTGCCGCGTTCGGCGGCCGCGCCCTCACCGAGCAACTGGTGCGGGCCGCGCCGCGGATCCCGGTGCGCGACCTCGCCACGCTGCGCGCCCAGCACCCCGGCGCGGCCGACCCGGAGGCGCTGGCCGACCTGCTGGTCACCGGCGCGGCCCGGGCCTCCGGCGCGCTCGGCGCCGGCGTGGGCGCGGCGGCGATGCTGCCGGTGCCGCCCGCGATGCCGGTGGAGATCGCGGCGGAGACGCTCGCCGTCGCGGCCTTGGAGATCAAGCTGATCGCCGAACTGCACGAGGTCTACGGCGCCCGGGCGCCGGGCGGTGTCACCCAGCGGGCCGGGGCCTACCTGGGCGCCTGGGCCAACCGCCGGGGGATCGACGCGAGGTTGCTGTCCCGGCCGGCCGGGTTCGCCGCCCTGGCGCTCGGGGCGGAGGTGCGCCAGCAGGTCAGCCGCCGGCTCACCCGCAGCTCGCTGCGCCGCCTGCCGTCGCTCACCCCGCTGCTGGTCGGCGCCGGCATCGGCGCCACCGTCAACCGGCGCGACACCCGCCGGCTGGCCGTCGAGGTCCGCGCGGACCTGCGTGCGCGTCCCCCGGTCGACCGCGCCTACTGGGCCGCCGCGGCGCCGGCGGTGCGGGGCGAGGTCGTCCCGGGAGACTGAACAGCTAGGGCCTGTCCGGCGGGGCCGGGGCGGCCGCGCCCCGGCCGGCCTTGACGCCGTTCACCATCGCCTGGTGTATCGCCCGCGCGGTGGTCTCGTCCGCCGCCGGGACGGGGCTGCCGGTCACCGTGTACCAGTCCAATGCGCCGGTGTACTGGACGGTGAGCCGGGCCTCGCCGTCCACCCAGGTGGTGTGCACGGTGAGGTCGCCGGAGATGGGGCCGATCTCGGTGGTGGTGACCCCGCCGGGTCCGCTGATGATCGACTGCGTGGTCCAGGTCGCCCACGACGTGCGCGGGTCGACGGGCGGTCGGGCCTGCCTGCCGTTTTGATCGTGTTCGGTCATGCGCTTATCCTCCCCCGCCGGTGAGTCGCTGCCCGGGCAGCGACACCTGCGGTCGCGAAGACCGCCCGGTCCCACCGGGCGGTCGGGTGCTCACAGCTGTTCAGCGGTCCGGACCGGACTCCTCCAGGGTGGGCTCGCCCTCCGCCTGGGAGGTGTCCTGCGCGTGCAGGTTCTGCATCGAGGTGATGCCCTCTTCGGGATCCGCGGCGCGGACGTCCTCGTCACGGTCCGTGCTCATCTCGGCCCGTTCGCTCATGTCGGTCATGGCGGGCTCCGTCTCCTCGGCCGGTCCGGGCGCGCTCCGAGCCGGGGTGCGGCAGGGCCGGGTCTGTCTCTCACCCCCCAGCCTGCCCCCGCCCCGGCCCCGGGGCCAGCCGAACGGGCTAGGGCGGGTCTGACAATTCCCGCCGCGTGCTGATCCGACGCGAATTGTCGGACACGCCCTAGTCGACGGCCGGCCCCGCCCTCCGTCCGACGGCCGTCACCAGGTGACGGGCAGCGACCGCATTCCGTAGATGAACGCCTCCGAGCGGAACTTCCGGCCCTCCCCGGTGGCCGCCGGCCGCAGGCCGGGCAGCCGCCGAAACAGGGTGGCCAGGGCGATCTGGAGCTCGGCGCGGGCGAGCGGCTGCCCGAGGCACTGGTGCACGCCGAAGCCGAAGGCCATGTGCCGCCGGGCGTCCCGGTCGAGGTCGAGCTGGTCGGCCGGCCGCAGGTCGGCGCCGCCGAACATCTCCTCGTCCTGGTTGGCGGTGGAGATCAGCGCGATCACGCCCTCGCCGGCCCTGATCACGGTGCCGCCCAGCTCGACGTCCTCCAGCGCGACCCGGGGCAGGCCGTGGTCCACGATGGTCAGGTGGCGCAGCAGTTCCTCGACGGCGCCGGGCAGCGCGGCCGGGTCGGCCAGCCTGGCGATCTGCTCGGGCTGGTCGAGGAGCAGGGCGGTGGAGAGCGAGATCATGTTCGCGGTCGTCTCGTGCCCGGCTATCAGCAGCAGGATGCCGGTCGTGGCGACCTCGCCCGGTGTGAGGTCGTCCCGGACGGCGAGCCGGCTGAGGATGTCGTCGCCCGGCTCCTCCCGCTTGCGGGCGGCCAGGCCGCCGAGGTACTCGCGCAGTTCGTCCGAGGCGGCCTGGACCTCCTCGGCCGAGCTGTGCTTGTTGAGCAGGGTCCGGCTGAGGCCCTGGAAGCGGTCCCGGTCCTCGTACGGGACGCCGAGCAGCAGGCAGATCACCAGCGAGGGGACGGGCAGCGCGAAGTCGGCGACCAGGTCGGCCTCGGTCCGGCCGTCGGTCATCCGGTCGAGCGCCTCGTCGACGATCTGCTGGATGCCGGGGCGCATCGCCTCGACCCGCTTGACCAGGAAGTCGCCGGTGACCATCCGGCGCTGCCGGGCGTGCTCGGGGTCGTCGAGCCGCAGGAAGCTCGGGTTGGCGAGGAGGGCTTCCCGGCGGCCGGGCACCAGCAGCGGGAACCCCTGGTGGCGGGCGTCCGCGCTGAACCGGCGGTCGGACAGGATGGTGCGGACCTCGGCGTAGCCGGTGGCCAGCCAGCAGGACTCGCCGTCGGGCAGGGCAGCGCGGGTGATGGGTGCCGTCGCGGCGGCCTCGGTGTAGGCGGGCGGCGGGCTGAACGGACAGCCGGCGTCGCGCGGGGCGGGCATCGGAAAGGTCCGGGCGGTGGGTGTGCTCGTCAAGGTGGGGTCTCCTTGCGTCGCAATGTCCTCGGGTGGGTGGGGTGGCGCCGGGGCCGACGGTTCGCGCGACGACGGCCGGGAGCGGCGGTCGTCACGGTGGCCGGGGTCGGCGCGGGCGGGGGACCGTCGGGAGCCGGCGGGGGCGTCAGCCGGCGTCCTCGGCGGAGTCCTCCTCGGTGACGGTGATCGCGCCGCCCGGGCAGAGCTCGGCGGCGAGCCTCAGCACGGCGAACTGCGGGGGCTTGAACTCGGTCTGACGGAGGACCACCAGACTGTCCTGCTCGTCCTGGTCGAAGATCTCCGGAGCGTTCAGGACGCACATCCCGGAGCTGCAGCAGCGGTCCCGGTCGACGCTCACCTTCATGGTCGAGCACCTCTCGCCAGTGCGGCGCCGGGCGTCCGGCGGCCGCCTCTCGTTGTCATTGCCAACCTAACCGCCACCCTTGCGTCCACGGAGGGGCGATGCGGGGATCGTCCAGAATGGCCGATTCGGGTCGGAGCCGGTCCAGCGTCGCCGCAAAGGGGGTTTGAAATTGACGTTACTCCGCCAAAGGACGGCTCACAGCCCCTCGGCGGCGGCAATCTCCCGGACGGTGGCGACGGTGTCGGCCTCGGCGGCGCTCTTGTCCGGCCGGTAGCGCACCACCCGGGCGAACCGCAGGGCCAGCCCCGCCGGGTAGCGGGGGCTGCGCTGGAGACCGTCGAAGGCGATCTCGACGACCAGTTCCGGCCGGACCCGCACCGTCCAGTCGTCCCGCCCGCTCTCGCGGGCGAGGAGTTCGGCGGTCTGCCAGGCGAGCGTCTCGTCGGTGAGGCCCTTGAAGGTCTTGCCGAGCATCACCCACGGGCCCAGCCCGGGCTCGCCCGCCGCCCGGGCGCCCAGGTGCAGATTGCTGAGGAGGCCGCGCCGCCGGCCGCTGCCCCACTCGGCGGCCAGCACCACCAGGTCCAGGGTGTGCCGGGGCTTCACCTTGATCCAGCCGGCGCCGCGCCGCCCGGCCGCGTACCCGGCCGCCGGGTCCTTGACCAGGACGCCCTCGTGTCCGCGGGCCAGGGCCTCGCGGAAGAACGCCAGTGCCCGCTCACCGTCCCCGGTCTCGGTGCGGGGCACCCGCAGGCCCTCCGGCACCGCCTCGTCCAGCGCCGCCCACCGCTCCCGGCCGGGGCGGTCCACCAGGTCCTCGCCGTCCCGGTGCAGCAGGTCGAAGAAGAAGGCGCTGAGCGGGACTTCGGCGCGCAGCCGCTCCGGATCCCGCCGGGAGGCGGTGCGCGCGGCGGTCTCCTGGAACGGGCGCGGTCGCCCGTCGGGCCCGAGCGCGATCGCCTCGCCGTCCAGCACCGCCGAGCGCAGCGGCAGCGCGAGCGCCGCCTCGGCCACCTCGGGGACGCGCGCGGTGATGTCGTCCAGGCCGCGGGTGAACACCGCGACCTCCGCGCCGTCCCGGTGCACCTGCACCCGGACGCCGTCCAGCTTCCACTCCAGGGCGGCCGGGCCGGTGCGCTCCAGCGCCGACGCCACGTCGGGCGCGGAGGCGGCCAGCATCGGCCGCACCGCCCGGCCCACCTCCAGCCGGAACGCGGCCAGCGCGGGCGCCCCGCCGGTCAGCGCCGCCTCCGCGACCGCCCGGGCGGAGCCGCGGAACATCAGCGCCCGGCGCACCGCCGCCGCGGGCACCCCGGCCGCCTGGGCGACGGCGTCGCCGACCAGCGCGTCCAGCGCGCCCTGGCGCAGCTCGCCGACCAGCACCGCCCGCAGGAACGCCTGCTCGACCTCGGTCGCCCGGGCGAACAGCCCGGCCAGCAGCCGCCGCCGCTCGGCCTGCGCGCCGGGCCCGTGCACCCCGGCGATCCGCTCCAGCTCCCGTTCGGTCTCCCGGACGTCGAGCGAGGCCTCGGCGGCGGGCGGTGGCAGGTCGCGCAGGCCCGCCGGGCCGACGCCGGTGCGCAGCCGCTGCGACTCGCCCGACAGCAGGCCCACGGCCGCCGGGGCCTCGGCCGGGCCCAGTGCGCGCAGGCAGTCCGCGAGCAGCGCCGTCTTGGCCCGCCGTCCGGGCTCGGCGGCGACGGCGCGGGACGTCTGGGCCAGGTGCCGCAGCCGCATGGCGCTCCTCGGGTGGTGCGTGGCCGGGCGTCCAGGATCGGCCACCCGACCGGCCACCGCACGGCGGGCGGTGCGCCCGTACCGCGCCGGAGTGGAGTGCGCGGGCGGCCGGTCTTGGCCGTGGTGGAGCTCGGCGCGGAGCCGACGGCCCGTCATGCTGGCGCCACACCGCGGCCCGGCGACCCCGGGGCCCGCCCGCCCGATCGAGGGAGACCGAGTTGACCACCACGACCCGCTGGAGCGTCGGCGCGCCGGAGCGCGCCGACTACCCCGTCTGGCGCGAACTCTTCCGCGGCTACTGCGCGTTCTACCGGCTGCCGATGCCGGAGGAGAAGGCCGAACTGGTCTGGTCCTGGCTCCACGACCCGGACCACGAACTGGAGGGCCTGCTGGTCCGCGACGGCGACGGCACGCCGGTCGGACTCGCCCACTACCGCCCGTTCGCCCGCCCCCTGCACGGCGCGGTCGGAGGCTTCCTCGACGACCTGTTCGTCGCGTCCGAGGTGCGCGGCGGCGGCGCGGTGGACCAGCTGCTGGCCCGGCTGCGGGCGATCGCCGCCGAGCGCGGCTGGAACACCGTCCGCTGGATCACCGCCGACGACAACCACCGCGCCCGCAGCAAGTACGACCAGGTCGCCACCCGGACCATGTTCGTCACCTACGACATGGCCCCGGACGCCCCGTGACCCGCGTCCGGGCGGCCTGAGGGCGTGCCTCGGGAGCGGGCCCCGGGCCCGGCCGCGGCCGGGCCCGCGACCCTGCCACCGGACATTCGTTCGGACTTTCTGTTATCGGCGCGTCGCCGGGTGGTCTCCCAGGTGTCGGCACCCGACCCGCCGACCCGGACAGAAAGCGTGGGCACGTGAACAGCGACGACAGGACGACCATCCTCCCGGCGAACGGTGCCGAGAGCGGTGCACGGAGCGGAGCCTCCGGCCGACCCGGCGGCCGCGCCGCGCGCCGGGCCGCCCAGCGGCACACGGAACGCCCCGGAGGCCGGGGCCGCCGGGCCCGACGGCGCGGTCCGGTCGGCCCGGTCGCCGCCGTCGCCGCCGCCGTGGCCGGCACCGGACTGCTCGCCGCCCTGGTCGGCGCCGGCTACGCGGCCTACGGCGGCAAGCAGGCCGACCGGGACGCCACCGGTCAGGCGTTGGCGGCGGACGCCGCCCTGATAGCAGCCGAGGCCGGCACCCACGACGGCATCCAGGTCCCCGGCGCCGGGGGAGCGGGCCCCGACGTCGCCGCGCCGCCGGTCACCCCGGCCGCCACCGACGCGGTACCGGCCCCGACCAGTGCCGCCGCGACCACCCCCGCCGCTCCGGCGTCCCCGACGGCCCCGGCGACCGCGACGCCGACCCGGACGGCCACCGGGAGGCCGAGCCCGAGCACGCCCGTGACCGCTCCTGCTCCCGCCAAGTCCGCCGGCACCCCGGCCGCCGCGCAGCGCACCGGTGCCCCCGCCCCCACGAGCGCCTCGGCGCCCACCCCGGTCGGCGGCGGCGCCGCTCCCTCCTCCGCCCAGCAGGTCGTCGACCTGGTCAACGTCGAACGCGCCAAGGCCGGCTGCGGCCCGGTCAGCGCCGAGCCCCGGCTGGCCGGCGCCGCCCAGTCGCACAGCGACGACATGGCGGACCGCAACTACTTCGACCACGCCAGCCCCGACGGCGAGCACGCCGACCACCGCATCGAGGTGACCGGCTACCGCTGGAGCACCTGGGGCGAGAACATCGCCCGCGGCCAGAAGGACCCGGCCGCGGTGATGGATTCCTGGATGAACAGCCCCGGTCACCGTGCGAACATCCTGAACTGCGCGTTCAAGCAGCTCGGGGTCGGTGTGCGGACCGGTTCCGGCGGCCCCTGGTGGACCCAGGTCTTCGCCGCCCCGGCCTGACCGGCCCTCCGGCAGGGTCCGTTTTCCGATTCCGTGCAAATTGTTGTTATCTGATCACTCACCACAGGTCTCCGAGGAGGCAGCGGCGAACGGAACACGGCAAGACGGAGTGCGGACCATGAACGCTGACGTGCAGAACAGGACCGGGACCACCCTGGTACGCGCGGCCCAGGCGGGCGACCGGCAGGCCCAGGAGGCGCTGGTCGCCGCCTGGCTGCCGCTCGTCTACAACGTCGCCGGGCGCGCCCTGGACGGTCACGCCGACGTCGACGACGTCGCCCAGGAGACCATGATCCGCGCCCTGGACGGCCTGGACGGGCTGCGCGAGCCGGAGTCCTTCCGCTCCTGGCTGGTCGCCATCACGATGAACCAGATCCGTCGTCGCCACGCCGCCGGCCAGCAGCAGCCCACCGTCGGGGGCCTCGACGAGACCTGGGAACTCGCCGACCCCAGGGCCGACTTCACCGACCTCACCGTCCTGCGCCTCGGCCTCTCCGGCCAGCGCCGGGAAGTCGCCGAGGCCACCCGCTGGCTCGACCCCGACGATCGCGAACTCCTCGCCCTCTGGTGGCTGGAGGCCAGCGGCGAACTCACCCGCACCGAACTGGCCGAAGCCCTCGACCTGACCCCGCAGCACACCGCCGTCCGCGTGCAGCGGATGAAGAAGCAGCTCGAAGCCGGCCGGATCGTCGTCCGCGCCCTCGGCGCCTACCCCCGCTGCCCCGAACTCGCCGACGTCACCACCGGTTTCGACGGCACTCCCAACTCCGTGTGGCGCAAGCGCATCGCCCGCCACATCCGCGGCTGCGCCACCTGCGACCGCCTCGGCCGCGACCTCTTCCCCGCCGAAGGACTGCTGGCCGGCCTCGCCCTGGTGCCGATTCCGCTCGGCTCGCCCGCGCTGCTGCACTTCCAGCACACCGCAGCCACCGTCGCCACCACCGCCCCGACCGCCGCGAGCACCCACGCGGGCTGGGCCGGGACCGCCGCGCGCAAGGCCGTCCTGGCGAGCGGTGCGGTGGCGGTGGTGACCGTCACCACCCTCGCCCTGGTCTGGTCGCACCCCGCCGACACCCCGAGGGAGGCGACCCCCGAACCCGCCACCCCGGTCACCGCTCCCGCCGCCCCGGCACCCCCCGCGACCCCGGCCGCCGCCCCGGTCACCCTGTCGGCCACACCCACGCCGACCCCCAGCGAGACACCGACGGCCACGCCGTCACCCACCGCCACCCGGTCGGTGGCCCCGCCGCCGCCCAGCCCGGAGCGCCAACTCGTCGACCTCGTCAACGCCGAACGCGGCAAGGTGGGCTGCGCCCCCCTGCGGATCGACCCCCGGCTGCACGCGGCCGCCCAGAAGCACGCCGACGACATGGTCGCCCGTGGCTTCTTCGACCACGTCAACCCGGACGGCGTCCGCACCGACGCCCGGCTGACGGCCGTCGGCTACCGCTGGTCCCAGTGGGGCGAGAACCTCGACCGGGGTCCGACGTCCCCCGCCACGGTGGTCGCCCACTGGATGGACGGCGGCATCCACCAGACCAACATGCTGGACTGCGGCTTCAAGGACGTCGGCGTCGGTCTGGCCACCGGCCCCGCCGGCGCCTACTGGACCCAGGACCTCGGCGCCCCGCTGTCCTGACGCGGCACCGCAGCACCGTCGTACCGCCGCGTTGTCGCGCTGCCGCGAGCTAGGCGGGGGTGACACCGACCAGTCCGTCGGCCGAGCCCGTCACGTACCCGGTCGCCTCCCCGACCACGCCGCCCGCGTCCCCGACCTCCCCCGGCAACGCGTCCGGCGCACTGGTCAGCGACCCGGACAGTCCGTCCTGCCCCCCGACGGCACTGGCGTGCGCACTCGGTGCGGTGAGCGAGGCCACGAAACCCACGGCGAGCGAGGCGACGGCGAGCATGCTGCGCTTCTTCATGGCGGGTCCAACGACGATCCGCCGGGCGGGTTACGAGGACGGCGGCGGATTCCCTCGTCCGTGGCCGTGCGGCCGGGGCCGCAGCACAGCCGCAGCCCGGTGACGGCCGGTCGGCCGAACGGTGGTGCCGCGGGCCCCGGACGGGCTGTCGGGCCCCGGGCCTTTTCCGGTGGCGGGAGGCGTGGGAGGGCGGTGGGATGGGGAGGGGTCGGGAATGATTCCGGCAAATCGGTTGAATCACCACACTTTCGGTCTCATCGACGTCGGTCTCATCGACCAGGACCCCCCACCGCGACACGAAGGGCACCCGATGCACGCAGCCGAGCTCACGCCAGCCGTCCTCGCCGAGCTGCGCCGCCCCCGGCGCTACCCGGCCGTCTCCGTTCTGCTGCCCACCCACCGCAGCGAGCCCGACAACACCCAGGACCCGGTCCGCCTGCGCAACCTCGTCGCCGAGGCGAAGAACCGGCTGCACGCCGACGAGGCGGTCAGCCGGGCCGACCGGCTGGACGTCGTCGAGCAGCTGGACCGCGCGCTCACCGAGGTCGACCTCGTGCACGCCGAGGACGGCCTGGTGATCTACGCCGCCCCCGGTGAGCACCAGGTGTGGTCCCTGCCGCGCCCGGTGCCCTCCCGGGTCGTGCTGTCCGAAACCTTCCTGACCCGCAACCTGGTCTCCGCCTACACCGCCGGTGCGCCCTACTGGGTGCTGACCGTCGCCGCCGACCGGGTCGCCCTGTTCAGCGGCAGCGGGGCGCACCTGGCCGAGCACACGGGTGCCGCCTTCCCGCTCGACCAGGTCCGGCCGGACTGGGACGTCGAGCGCCAGGAGCGGATCGGGGACGTACCGAGCACCTTCCGCGACGAGGAGACCCGCCGCTTCCTGCGTTCGGCCGACACCGCGCTGGCCGCCGTGCTGGAGGCCGACAACCGCCCGCTGTACGTGCTCGGCGAGGCCGCCGCGATCTCCCTGCTCGACGAGATCGGCACCGCTGCCAAGCGGGCCACCGCCCAGGTCTCGCACGGCGGCCTCGGCCACGCCGCCGCCGCCGCGGTGGCCGAGGCCGTCCGGTCCACGGTCGCCGAGCAGGGCAGCAAGGCCGTCACCGAGTTGCACGAGCGCCTCGACCAGGCCCAGGGCGTGAAGGGCCTGGCCGCCGGCATCGACGAGGTCTGGCAGACCGTCGCCGAGGGCCGCGCCGCGCTGGTCGCGGTGGAGGAGGACTACTGGCAGCCCGTCCGGGTGACCGACAACCACCTCGTCCCGGCGGCGGCCGGTGAGCCCGACGTCCGCGAGGACATGGTCGACGAGATCGTGGAGCGCGCCCTCGACACCGGCGCCAAGGTGCAGTTCGTCCCCACCGGCGAACTCGACGCCCGCGGCCACATCGCGGCCGTCCTGCGGTACTGACCCGCCCGGTACTGACCCGCTCGGTGCGGGCCCGGCACGGCACCGGGCCCGCACCGCCGTGTCACGGCCGCGTCAGGACCGGTGGAACGCCCGCCCGGCGGCACCCGAGGAGACCGACCCGACCCCGGGTATCAGCCCGCCGGTGATCGGCCGGGTGTCCGCACCGCGCAGGGCCGCCCCGCCGCCCGCGCCGTACCACGGCGCCGTCCACCGGTCGCAGCCCCCGGCACCTACCCGTCGCCGCTCGCCACCCATGAGAGGACCCCCGTTCTCTGATCGTGCTCGGGACGCTAGCAGGAGCCACTGACACTGAACCCAGGTCGGCCAGGTCGGCCAGGTCGGCCCGGACGGTCCTCAGCGGGTCGTGGTCGAGGAGGGAGTGCTCCCCTCGGAGGTCCGGATCGAGTCCAGCACCTGCTGCACCTGCTGGATCGTCACGTGCGACGGCTCCCGCAGGCAGGCCGTCAGCTGGATCAGCACCAGCGTGCCGGTCCGGGCGACGGCCCGATGGCCGATGAGCTCGCGGGTGCCGCCGAGCGTGAGGCATTCCTTGTCGAGCGTGACGTCGGAGGTGACGGCCAATGAGGTGGTGAACTTCCCGACCAGGTCCGGTTGGTCCACCAGCCGGAGGGTGAGGAGGGCGCCGCCGACGGGCAGCAGCGTGTCGGACGGGCAGGCGATGCCCGCCGTCCGGCAGGGGGACGCGGGGCTGATCGGCCCGGTGGCCAGGTAGCCGATGCCGTTCCGGGGGTCGCCGTTGAAGGTGCTCTGGCTGTACCAGCCGCTCGGCAGGTCGAGCGCCAGGTTCGGGTACGACGAGAAGCGGACCTGCGATCCGGGCGTCGGCACCATGGTCGGTGTCGCGCTGGGGCCGATCGTCGGAGTGGGCGGTACCCCGCCCGGCACCGTTTCGGCCGGTCCGGTCACCCCCGGTCCCGCAGCCGTCCCCAGTCCTGCCGCCACCCCGTGCTCCGGCGTGGGCGCGATCGCGGGCGCGGCGGCCAGCGCCGCGGCGACCAGCCCGGCGGTCAGTCCGGCCCCGAGCCCGGCGGCCCGCCGTCGGCGCCGGGTGCCGATGGCGCGGGCGCGTACCCGTTCCATCCGGTCCTCGGGCGTGGCGAGCTCCGGTACGGCCTGGTGGAGCAGGATCCGCAGCTCCTCGCCCTCACCGCCGTCCGGCCTCGGGTCGTCCGGGTCCAGCAGGTCAGTACCGATCACGGGGTCCCCCCGCCAGCAGCAGTTCCCGGGCCGGCAGCCGGCCGCGCAGCGCGGCGAGCGCGCGGTGCGTCTGGCTCTTGACCGTGCCGGTGCTGCAGCCCAGGACCTCGGCGGTCTCCTCGACGCTGAGGTCCTCGAAGAAGCGCAGCACCACCACGGCCCGTTGGCGCGGCGGCAGGGCACGGACGGCCTGGGCGACCACCTCTCCGAGCACCACCCCTTCGTACGGGTCCGCGCTCGCCGGCGGCGGCTCCGGCAGTTCGCCGTGCGGCAGTTCGCCGGTCCAGCGGCGGCGCCACCAGGAGACGTTGCAGTTGACCAGCACCTTCCGCAGGTAGGCCTCGGGCCGGTCGATGGAGATCCGGTCCCATTTGGGCCAGATCTTGGCGAGCGCGGTCTGCAGCAGATCCTCCGCCTGGTGCGGGTCGCCGGTCAACAGCCAGGCCACCCGCAGCATCTTCGGGCCGCAGGCGGAGACGAACTCCTCGAAGTCCGGTGTGCCATCCCTCATCCCGCCGTCCCCGCCATGGTGTCCGTGCCGTCCCTGTCAGCCGTGGCGGCCTGCTGGGCCGCGATCGTGGTGTCCTACTCACAGCTGATGAACGTGCTGGACGGTGTTTCGGGTTGTCTTCCGGGCACGGGGATTTTCGGCTGGCCGGCGCGGGGAGGTTGGACGGCCCGCGAGCCGGCCGGGACTCGGCCGGGCGGCGGGCGGGCCGTGGGCACCACGATGGCCGCGTCGGTCCCGTCCGGCCAGAGGCGCTCACGGGGCGTCCGGGCGCACGATGCGGCGCGCCAGGGGCGTACGGGTGGGACGCAGGGGGCGGCGGACCACGGACCGGGCCAACCGGGTGACGGCGGGTCAGAGCGTCCCGGAGCCGTGCGGCGCCTCGGTGGGGACACCGCGGGCGGCGGCCGCCGGGTCCGAGGTCACCGGGGTGACCGTCCAGTCGGGGTGGCCGGGCATCGGCGGGGTGCGCAGCCCGTACAGCCAGTCGGTGAGGAAGCCGGAGAGGTCCTGGCCGGAGACCTCGGAGGCGGTGCGCAGGTAGTCCCGGGTGGTGGCGGTGCCGTACCGGTGCCCGCGCAGGAAGGTGCGCTCGATCCGGTCGAAGGTCCCGGCGCCGACCCGCTCGCGCAGTGCGAACAGCACCAGCGCGCCGCCGGTGTAGCGCTGGCTGTCGAAGAGCTTGGCGGCGCTGGGAGCGGCGACCGGTCCGGAGTCGTGCCGCCACTGGTCGCCGAGGCCGTAGAGGGCCCGCATCCGGTCGACCAGGGTGGTGTGGCCCCAGGCGTCCGGCCAGCCGCGCTCGTAGCGGTAGACCAGGGCGTAGTAGTCGGCGTGCCCCTCGTTGAGCCACAGGTCCGCCCAACTGGCGGGGGAGACGCTGTCGCCGAACCAGGAGTGCACCAGCTCGTGCATCTGGTGCGAGCCGATCGCGGACTCGGGCTGGCGCAGGAAGTCAGGCTTGTAGAGGGTGAGGGTCTGGGTCTCCAGGCCGGTGAAGCCGAACGCGGCGGGGTCGTCGGTGTCGGCCGGCAGGAGGCCGTAGGTCTCGAAGGGGAACGGCCCGAGGTGCTGCTCGGCCCAGGTCAGCTGGTCGGCGGTGAGCGCCAGGGCGGGTTCGAGGTCGGCGGCCCGGGCGGTCGGGACGACGTCGCGCAGCGGCAGGCCGTGCGGGCCGGTGCGCTCGCGGACGGTGTAGTTCCCGACGGAGACCTGCACCAGCTCGGTGGCCATCGGCTCGCGGGAGGCGTAGCGCCGGGTGGTCCGGCCGTCGCCGAGCCGTTCGGTCTGCGTCAACTCCCCGTTGGCGACGCCCAGCAGGCCGTCGGGCGCGGTGACGGCGATGGTGAACCGGGCCTTGTCGCTGGGGTGGTCGTTGCACGGGAAGACGGTGTGCGCGCTGTCCGGCTGGCCGGCCACCGCGAAGCCGTCCGGGGTCGGGACCCAGCCGGTGTGCGGGAGCCTGGCGCGCGGGTCGGCGGTGTACTCGACGGTCAGCCGCGCGGTGGTGCCGCGGTGCAGGGGCCGGGGCGGGGTGATGGTCAGCTTCTCGTCGTGGGCGGCGAACCCCGCCGGGCGCCCGTCGACCCGGACGGCGCGCACGGTCAGGCCCAGCGCGTCCAGCTCCAGGTGTGCCAGGGTGCGGGACGGCCGGGCGGTGATCACCGCGGTCGCGTCGACCGTGCGGGTATCGGCGCGGTAGTCGAACGACAGGTCGTAGGCGAGCGCGTCGTACCCGCTGTTGCCGAGTGAGGGGAAGACCGGGTCGCCGAGGCCGTCCGCGGCGGTGGCGGCCGGGGTGCCGGCGGACAGCAGCACCGCACTGAGCACGAGTGGGAGGACGAGGCCGACACGGGGCCTGGACAGGGTGATCACCGCACTTCGGGAGTCGTGGCCTCGGGGGGCCTGGCTGCGGGATTCGTGGCTTCGGGAGCCCCGGTGAGGAGCGGGGCCGGGCGGCGGTACGTGCGCGACGCACCGGGCACGGACCCTAGCGGACCGGGGCGCCCGCCAGGCGCCGCCGCCCGGACGGTTGTCAACACGAGTCCATCCCCCGGACGGCCTACAGCGATGGCGGGGCCGCCGCGCGCTGGCTAACGTTCGAAGTGCTTCGCCCCCTGACGGACGAGGCCACGGCCGTCGGAGAACCTGGCCAGGTCCGGCGGCCGTCCTTCATGCCCGGGTGCACCCCGTAGGCTGGCGGCCGAGACGACGCCCGCGTACCGGATGCCAGGAGCCGCCGTGACCAGCCCCGATTCGCACGTTCTGGTGATCGGCGAGTGCGTCGCCGACATCGTCCGCACGGATGGCGCCCCGGACACCGTCCACCCCGGCGGCAGCCCCGCGAACGTCGCCTACGGCCTGGCCCGGTTGGGGCGGCCCGCCACCCTGCTCACCCAGCTCGGGGAGGACGCCAACGGCCGGCTGATCCGGGCGCACCTGGAGTCGGCGGGGGTGGTGGTCCGGGCCGCCGGGGTGGCGCGGACCCCCTCGGCCGTGGTGCGTCTCGACGGGCAGGGGCGGGCGCGCTACACCTTCGACATCGGCTGGACGTTGCCGCCGACCGAACTCGCCGAAGCGCCGGGCGCGATCCACCTCGGCTCGATCGGGGCGGTCACCGACCCGGGCGCGGCGGCGGTGCTGGCGCTGGTCGAGCGGTGGCGCGGCCGGGCGCAGATCAGTTACGACCCGAACGTGCGCCCCGCGCTGATGGGCGAGCGGGCGCGGGCCGTGCGGCGGGTCGAGCGCTGCGTGGCGCTGAGCGACGTGGTCAAGGCGAGTGATGAGGACCTGGTCTGGCTCTACCCCGGTGAGGATGCGGAGGCGGTCGCGCGCCGCTGGCTCGCCCTCGGCCCGGCCGTGGTCGCGGTGACCCTGGGTGCCGACGGCGCGTTCGCGCTCACCGCCGGGGGCGGGCACGCGCGGGCCGCAGCCGTTCCGGTGCCGGTCGCCGACACCGTCGGCGCCGGGGACTCCTTCACGGCGGCTTTCCTGCACGCCCGCGCGGCCGGCGCCGACCTCGCCGGCTGCCTCACCCAGGCGGTGACGGCCGCCGCGCTGACCGTCTCCCGCCCCGGCGCCAACCCGCCCTCGACGGCGGAGCTGACGGCCGCCCTGGCGCAGGCGAGTTAGGGCGTGCTCTAGCCGGCCAGCTCCTTGCCGTACCAGATCTGGGCGTACGGGCCGCTGCTGTAGGCGGGGATCTCGCGGTAGCCGTGGCGGGTGTAGAGCGCGCGGGCCTCGACCAGGTCGAGGCGGGTGTCGAGGACGATCCGCCGGGCGCCGAGCGAGCGGGCGGCCTCGTCGACGGCGGCGAGCAGCCGGGCGCCGCCGCCGGTGCCGCGCAGGCCGGGGCGGACGAACACCCGGGTCAGCTCGACGGTGTCGGCGTCGCGCCGGCGCAGCCCGGCGCAGGACTGGGCCGCGCCGTCGTAGTGGCCTAGCAGGAAGAGGCCGTCCGGTGCGGCGAGGTCGTCGCTGGGGGAGCCGGCCAGCCCCGACTCCAGTTCCTCGGGGGTGCCTTCGCGGCCGAGGTGCAGGCGGTAGTAGCGGTTGGCCACGTCGTAGTAGTACTCGCGCAGCAGGGCCAGGGCCTCGGGTGCGGTGACGTCCGCCGTGGCGACGGACCAGAGGCGGGCGGTGCGGGGCGCGGTGTCGGTCATGGGCGCATGATCGGTGGTCGCGGGCCCGGTCCGCAATCGGGTTTCGCACGGCCGCCCGGTCGGCTCGGGTGCCCGGCCGGTTCGGCAAAGGAAGGGCAAGGAGCCCGGCGCGTCGTTGCCCCGCACGGGTGATGAGGGGGTTGGCGGGGGTGCGCTGCGGGGGAGCAGTGCGTCTATGAACAGATCATCAAATCATCGCATTAATGCGGGTTTGAGAGGGATTCAGGGACGCGGCGCCGGTGCTCGGGCGGGTGTGCGGACCGGTTTGCTGGCCACCGTCTGCCTCTCCGCCGTCGCCGCCGGCTGTGCGGGGCCGGCCGACCCCGCGCGGCCGGCCGTCGTCCCGCCCGCGCCGGGTGCCGTGCCCGTCGTCGAACACGGGGTCGGCCGCCCGCCCGAGGCGCTGCCGGTGCTGCCGGGCCTGGCCCGCAAGGAGGAGGAGGCCGGCACCGAGGCGGTCGCGCGCCGGGATTCGGAAACCCGGGCGGCCCTGGAGACCGCGCACCGCTGGGGCCTGGAGGCCCCGCCGCTGAAGGCGCCGCCACGCCCGGCGACCAGGCCGGTGCTGGCCCAGTCGCAGGGCGTGAAGCTCAAGGAGGGGCGGCCGCCGGTGGTCTACCGGGTGCCGACCGACGAGAAGGTGGTCTTCCTCACCGTCGACGACGGCTCCGAGAAGGACCCGGAGTTCTCCCGGATGGCCGACGAACTCGGCATCCCGCTCAGCACCTACGTTTCCGACTACCTGGCCCGCGAGAACTACGGCTACTTCCGCGACCTGCACGCCCAGGGGGTGGAGATCAACAACCACACCATCAACCACCGCAACCTGAAGGTCCTCGGCTACGAGGCCCAACGCGACGAGATCTGCCGTCAGCAGGACCAGCTGGAGAAGCAGATCGGCGTCCGCCCCCGGCTGTTCCGGCCCCCGTACGGCGAGTACAACGACGACACGCTGCGCGCGGCGGCGTCCTGCGGGGTCCAGGCGGTGCCGCTGTGGAACGAGGAGGCCTTCCCGGACCACATGGAGTGGCGCTACGACGACCGCAAGCTCCACTCGGGCGACATCATCCTCACCCACTTCCGGGGCACCGACCTCTGGAAGGCCTCGATGCCGGACCTGCTCCGCAAGGTCGTCAACGACGTCACCGCGCAGGGCTTCGCCCTCGGCCGGCTGGACGACTACCTGTAGGAGTTCGCCCGTCGAGGGCTCCGAGGATCAGCCGAGCGAGAGGGCGTCGAGGTACACCCAGGCGCCCTCGTGCCGGACGAACCGGCTGTGCTCGGTGAGCACGCCCTGCTCGCGGCCCTCGGTCCAGTGCGCCCGGAAGGCGACCGTGCCCTCCGCGTGGAAGGCGCCGCCCTCGGTGGTGGCCACCACCTCCAGGCCGGTCCAGCGCAGCGCCGGGTCGAAGTCCACCTCGGCGGGCCGGGTGTCCGGGTGCCAGGTGCGCAGCAGGTAGGCCTCGTCCTGGGCGGCGAAGGCGCTGTACCGCGAGCGCATCAGGGACTCGGCGGTGGTGGCCGCCGTCTGGCCGCGGTGCAGCCGCCCGCAGCAGTCGCCGTAGGCGGCGGGCAGGCCGCAGGGGCAGGGGGAGGAGGGCAGCAGCCGGGGCGCGGAGGCGGCGGCGCGGGGCGCGGGGTGACGTCGGGACATGCGGTCCATTCTCTCCCTCCGGCCCCGGCCGCCCCGACCGGGGCCGGTGGGGCGTCCGGGTGCGGGTGCTCAGCAGTGGGCGGAGTCCGGTTCGCCGAACCAGGCGTGCAGCGCGCGCAGCAGCCCGTCCGGATCCTCCTCCCCGGGAGCGGCGGCCCAGGCGACGTAGCCGTCCGGGCGTACCAGCAGCGCGCCGGCGGGTGGTTGCGGGCAGTCGGCCGTGAGCACGTCCACCCGGCCCTTCCAACCGGCCGCGAGGTCGGCGAGCCGTGGCGGGCCGTCCGCGAGGTCGAGCAGCAGGGCCCGGCCGCCGCGGGCCAGTTCGGCGAGCCGGGTGGGGCCGGTGGCGGTGGTCAGCGGGAGGTCCGGCGCGAAGCCGCCGGCGAGCGGGTGCGGGCAGTCGGTGTCGTACCGGACGTCGCTGCCCGCCATGAGCGCGGCGATCCGCCCGAGGTTGTCCTGGTACGCGAGCAGCTCGCCGAACAGGGCGCGCAGGGCGGTGACGGCCGGGCCCGGGGACATCAGGGCCATCTGGGCCTGCGAGTGCATGAAGACCCGTTCGCCGATGGGGTACCGCTCGCGGTGGTAGCTGTCCAGCAGGCCGGGCGGGGCCCAGCCCTGGAGGTCGGCGGCCAGCTTCCAGCCGAGGTTCGCGGCGTCCTGGAGCCCGAGGTTGAGGCCCGGACCGCCGGTGGCGGCGTGCACGTGCGCGGCGTCGCCGACCAGCAGCACCCGGCCCTCGCGGTAGCGCTCGGCGAGCCGGGTGTTGTGCCCGACCTGGCGGCGCGGGGTGTGCGCGCCGGGCGTGTCGGCCGGGGCGAGCGGCAGGTCGGCGCCGGTCACCCGGCGGACGCTGGCGCGCAGTTCGTCCAGCGTGGCCGGCACGGTCTCGTCGACGGGCGGGCCGGCCCACTCCATGGTGGCCATCATGGCGAGTTCCGGGCCCATCGGGGCGAGCACGAACACGCCGTGCGCGGTGCGGGTGTGGGTGAACGGGCGGAACGGCGTCGGGCAGCCGGGCAGCAGCACCTCGCCGGTGTCGAGCACCCGCAGTCCCTCGGGCGGGCGCACGTGGGCGATGCGCGCGACGGGGTCGGGCGAGGTGACCCCGGGGAAGCCGATCCCGGCCAGCTTGCGGACGGTGCTGCGGCCGCCGTCGGCGCCGACCAGGTAGCGGGCGCGTAGCCGCTCCGGCCCGTCCGGTCCGAGGACCTCGACGGTCACCCCCGCCGCGTCCTGGCTCAGGCCGGTGACCTCGCGGCCGTGGTGCACGGTCACGCCGAGTTCGCGGGCCCGCTCCGCCAGGGCCTGCTCGATCCGGTGCTGCGGCACCGGCAGGGCGTACAGCGGGTTGCCGTCGAGCTCCCGGAGGTCCAGCGGGAACGCGCCGAACACGAAGCGGGGCACCGGGGCCGGGGCGCCCGGGCCGCCGAGCCGCTCGTACAGGCCGCGGTGGTCCAGCAGCCGGATCACCTGGCCGACCAGCCCGTTCGCCTTCTGCTCCGACGAACGTTCGGCCAGCCGGTCCAGCACCACCGGCCGGACTCCGGCCAGCGCCAGTTCGCAGGCCAGCATCAGCCCGTTCGGGCCGGCGCCGGCGATGATGACATCGTGGGTCATGGTAAATCCCCCTGTGCGACGGTGAGTTCACGAAGACGACGGTTCGGGGAGGCCGGCCGCCAGCTGCCGCAGTGCCTCCGCCAGGAGCGTTTGCAGCGGTACCGGCGGGTCGGCGCGCAGCCATACGTCGCTGGCCGCCTTGAGTGCGGCCAGGACGCCGGCGGCGACCAGTCTGGGGTGGAGGCCGCCGGGGTCGGCCCCGGTCCGGGCGGCCACCGCCGCGGTGAGCCCGGCCTCGGCGTCCGCGCCGGCACGGGCCAGCTCGGCCTGGAGGGCCGGTTCGCGCAGCAGTAGCCGCACCGCGGCGGTCCACCGCGGGTCCGGCTGCTCCGCCGCGCCGTCGAAGGGCGCGAGGGTGGCCCGGGTGAGCGCCTCCCAGAGCGGTTCGGCCGCGGGCCGCTCGCTCAGCGCCTCGCCGACGAGCCGGATGCGGTCGCAGTGCCGGGAGACGATGGCCTCGGCCTTGCTGGAGAAGTAGTTGTTGTAGGTGCGCGGCGACACCCCGGCCGCGGCCGCGATGTCCTCGACCCGGACGTTCTCCAGGCCCCGTTCCACCGCCAGGCGCAGTGCGGCCCAGCTCAGCGCCTCCCGGGTCGCGGCCTTCTTCCGTTCCCGCAGACCGATCTGACTCTTCGTCATGACCACCACTCTCCCCAGAAGCCTGCGCGCCGCGCAAGACTGCGCGGCACGCAACTTTTTCGGAGCCGACACCCCGGGCGGATCCGCCCCGGCGGGGTTGCGAGGAGTCGCGCGGCGGCTCGGCGAGTCGCCCTGCCCACCCGGTTGGTCACTGATAGTAGTGGCCTGGTTGCGGAGCGGTCTCCCGCGCCGGTTCGGCGGGACGGTTCGACAGGACGTCCCGACAGCACACCTCGACAGGACATGAGGAGCGGTCATGGGTGGCAGACAGCGTCCGCCGGGAGCGCGGACCCCTCGGCAGGGCAGGCCCGTCGCGGGCGGCCGGGTGAACGCCCGGGCGGAGATCGCCCGGCTGGAGGGTTATCTCGCCTGGGAGGCCGAGGTCGCGGCGGCCGAGCGGGACGCCCGGGCCTTCGCCGGGCAGTTCCCGTGGCTGCCCGCCGCGGAGCGGGAGAGCCTGGAGCAGGCCTACGCCGCCGACCGGCTGCGCTACGCCGAGGAGGTCGTCGACCGCGCCGTCGAGCGCTGCCGCCGGCTGGCCGCCCGCTACCGCAGCGAGTGCCGCCGGATCTGCGCCCGCTGGGCCGCGCTCTGCCTCTCCGTCACCCTGGCGGCGGCGCTGTTCGCCGTCGTCCCGGCGGCCCTGCGGGCCTGAGCCGGGCCGATCCGCCGGCACGCCCGAGGGCCCGCCGCGCCGATGACGGCGCAGCGGGCCCTCGGGCGTGCGCGGGGATCAGTGGTGGCCGTGGCCGCTGCTGATCTCCTGGTGCTCCTCGGCGGTGGGCTTGGCGATCTGGCTGTCCTCGCCGTAGAAGCCGCGGGACAGCTTGGCCCTCGTCCGGGCGAACAGCCCGGCCTTGCGGACCACCCCGTTCTCGTCCACCTCCGGCGGCAGGTCCTCCGGCTGCGGCTGCTCGTGCGCGGTGAGGGTGTACATCCGGCCCGGCGGGAGCGGGGCGTGCACCTCGACGAACTCGCCGTGCTGGAGCCGGTTGATGACGCCGGTCTCCCGGCCGTGCAGCACCTTCTCCTTGTCGCGCCGCTGCAGGCCCAGGCACCACCGCTTGGTGACCACGAAGACGACCACCGGCACGACGAAGAAGCCGGTGCGCACCGCGTAGGTGATCGCGTTGATCGACAGGTGGAAGTGGGTGGCGAGCAGGTCGTTGCCGCCGCCGGCCAGCAGGATCAGGTAGAGGCCGATCCAGGCCGCGCCGAAGGCCGTGCGCACCGGTGCGTTGCGCGGCCGGTCGGCGAGGTGGTGCTCGCCGCGGTCCCCGGTGACCCAGGCCTCCAGGAACGGGTAGCACCAGATGATCAGCAGCACGGTCGGGAAGACCATCAGCGGGACGAACACCCCGAGGTTCAGGGTGTGGCCGCCCCAGACGCTGATCTCCCAGCCGGGCATCACGCGCACCAGACCCTCGGAGAAGCCCATGTACCAGTCCGGCTGGGCGTCGGTGGACACCTGGTCGGGCCGGTAGGGGCCGTAGGCCCAGATCGGGTTGACGGTGGCGATCGCCGACATGAACGCGACCACGCCGAAGACCAGGAAGAAGAAGCCGCCGGCCTTGGCCATGTAGACCGGCATCAGCGGCATGCCGACCACGTTGTCGTTGGTCCGGCCGGGCCCGGCGAATTGGGTGTGCTTGTGGTAGAAGACCAGGATCAGGTGCGCCGCGAGCAGGCCGACCATGACCCCCGGGATCAGCAGGACGTGCACGGTGAACAGCCGCGGCACGATGTCCTGGCCGGGGAACTCGCCGCCGAACATGAAGAACTGCAGGTACGAGCCGACGATCGGCACGGCCAGGACGGCACCCTCCATGAACCGGATGCCGGTGCCGGAGAGCAGGTCGTCCGGCAGCGAGTAGCCCATGAAGCCGTCGAACATGCCGAGGAACAGCAGCAGCGCGCCGAAGACCCAGTTGATCTCGCGGGGCTTGCGGAACGCGCCGGTGAAGAAGACGCGCATCATGTGCGTCAGCATCGAGGCGACGAACACGATCGCCGCCCAGTGGTGGACCTGGCGCATCAGCAGGCCGCCGCGGACCTCGAAGCTGATGTCGATGGTCGAGGCGTAGGCCTCCGACATCTGGATGCCCTTGAGCGGGACGTACGAGCCGTCGTAGATGACCTCGCCCATGCTCGGCTTGAAGAAGAGGGTCAGCCAGACGCCGGTGATGATGATGATGACGAAGGTGTAGAGCGCGATCTCGCCCAGCATGAAGGACCAGTGGTCCGGGAAGATCTTGCGCAGATTGGCCTTGGCCAGGGAGTAGATGCCGACCCGGCCGTCGGTCCAGTCGGCCAGGGCCTCGGCCTTGTTCGCGGGGTTGGCGCGCGTGCTGGTCACCGGTCCCGGCTGCGACTGCTGGTCGGTTCTCACGACGGACTCCCCGGCGTCCTCGGCGTGCCGGGCTGGAGGCCCGCCGGCAAAGACGCCGGCCGGCGAAGTGTTGTGATCATGGGACCTCTCGATACGGGCCCGCCGGCTGAACCGGCACGCGGAGCGGGTGACCCACTGGCCCGTTGCTCAGGGTGATGGAGCGCTTACTCTGTCATGCTGTCGGCAGGGGGCCGACTGTGCACGTCCATCGGTCCGTACGGCCGCTCGTGTCGGGCCGGACGGGGGGTCCTGGCGTCCGATCGGCCGCCGGACGGGTGGCGGTGCTGCGCCCGGGTGCCGCTGAACCGTTTCGGCGCGCGCCGCGTCCGGAGGTCGCGCGATCCCGGGCCTACGCTGCGCCAATGGTGGATCACCCTGAACTCTTCGAGGACGTCACCGCGGCCCTCGCCCGCGCCGGGATCGACGCCGGGCCGGGCCCGTCCCTGCTGCGGATCGGCCATCGGCCGCCGGGGGTGGCGGTCGGCTGGTCGCCGGGGGAGGGGCCGGACGGGCCGCCCTCCCGGGGGGCGCGCGAGGCGGTCAGCGGTGCGGTCGCCGTCGTGCTGCGCGAGTGCGGCTACCTGGTCGCCGAGACGGCCGGCGGCGAGCTGTTGGTGACGCCCGCCGCCACACCGGTGGCGGTGCCGGCGGAGCCGGAGACGGTGCCGGAGCAGTGGTGGGGCTGAGCCGGGCCGGCTCGGCAGCCCTCATACCGAACCCTTACCTGAACGGGGGGTCCTGTTGACCACGGCGGCTCTAAGGTTTGCCTAAGCTAAGTCGAAGCGCCCTGGACCCCCGTGTCCGGGGCGTTCGGCTGTGCCGCGCCGCCGCCACCCGCGGCGGGCCGCCGAGTTCAGGTACGACCCGGGGTGACCGGGGGAGGAGCCCGCTGCATGTGGGATGAGGCGTTTCCCAGCTTTCTGATCGGGCTGCGCGAGGGTCTGGAAGCCGGACTGATCGTGTCGATCCTGGTCGCCACGCTCGTCCGCTTCGGGCACAAGGCCCGGTTGCCGCAGGTGTGGACCGGCGTCGCGGCGGCGATCGCGCTCAGCCTCAGCTTCGGCGCGGTGCTCACCTTCACCGCCGCCAACCTCTCCGGCCACGCCCAGGAGGCGTTCGGCGGGGTGCTGAGCCTGATCGCGGTCGGCTTCGTCACCGCGATGGTGTTCTGGATGCGCCGCTCGGCGCGCACCCTCTCCGCCGAGCTGAAGGAGAAGGTCCAGGCCTCGCTGGCGATGGGCGCCGGCGCGCTGGTGCTCACCAGCTTCCTGGCCGTCGGCCGCGAAGGCCTGGAGACCTCGCTCTTCCTGTGGACCAACGTGCGCACCGCCGGGGAGTCCACCGGGCCGCTGCTCGGCGCGGCCGTCGGCCTGGTGCTCTCGGCCGGCCTCTGCTGGGGCCTGTACCGGCGGGCGCTGAAGATGAACCTCACCCGGTTCTTCACCATCACCGGCGTCGGCCTGATCGTGGTCGCGGCGGGCGTGCTCGGTTACGGCCTGCGCGACTTGCAGGAGTCCGGGCTGGTCGGCGGCGGCAGCTCGTACGCCTTCGACCTGAGCGGCCACCTGGACGCCTCCTCCTGGTACGCCACGTTGGTGCAGGGCACCCTCAACCTGACCGTCACCATGACGGTCCTCCAGGTCGTCGGCTACCTCGCCTACCTGTGCATCGTGATGACGCTGTTCGTCGAGGGCGTCCGCGGCGGCAAGACCGCTCCGGCCGCCGGGAAGGCGGCGCAGGGCGAGGCGACGCAGGGCGAGAAGGCCGGGGCGGCCGCGCCCGAGGCCGCCGGGCCGGTGCGGTCCGGACGGCCGCGCTGGGCCGTGCCGACCGCGCTGGTCGCGGTGCCGGTGGTGGTCGCCGGGGCCGTGATCGCGGTCAGCGACGGCAAGCAGGGCAGCTCCGCCACCGTGTCCGTCTCCGAGCAGGAGTGCGGCAAGGGCTTCAGCACCCCGCTGCCCGGCCAGCAGGTCTTCCAGATGCACAACACCGGGGACAAGGTCTCCGAGGTCTACCTGGTCAACCCGGCCAGCGGCGCCGTCTACGGCGAGATCGAGGGTCTGGCCCCCGGCACCACCCGCGCGCTGACCGCGACCATCGGCTCCGGCGACTACGCGTGGCGCTGTGTGCCCACCGGCGGCACGTCCGTCACCTCGGCCGCCGTGCACGTCACCGGCGGCGGCCAGGTCAAGGCCGTCAAGCCGGTCGCCGAGGACGACCTCAAGGGCCCGCTCGACGCCTACAAGGACTACGTCGACAAGGGCCTCGCGACCCTGCTGACGCAGACCCAGAAGCTCCAGGCCGACGTCCACGGCGGCGACCTCGCCACCGCCAAGGCCGACTGGCTCACCGCCCACCTCCAGTACGCCTCGCTCGGCGCCGCCTACGGCACCTTCGCCGACCTCGACGGCAAGATCGACGGCCGGCCCGACGGGCTCGCCGACAAGGCCCAGGACAAGGACTTCACCGGTTTCCTGCGCCTGGAGTACGGCCTGTGGCACGGCCAGTCCGCCGCCGACCTGACGCCCGTCGCCGACCAGCTGGCCGCCGACGTCGCCAAGCTCGGGCAGGACTTCCCCGGCCAGGACTTCGACCCCGGAGACCTCCCGCTGCGCGCCCACGAGATCCTGGAGAACACCCTCCAGTTCGAGCTCACCGGCGACACCGACCAGGGCAGCGGCACCAACCTGGCCACCACCCAGGCCAACCTGGCCGGCACCCGGGAACTGCTGACCGTCCTGCAGCCGCTGCTCGACGAGCGCGACCCGCAGTTGCTCCCCCGCGTCGACGCCGGGATGAAGCGGGTCGGCGACCTGGTCGCCTCCGCCCACAAGCCCGAGGGCTGGACCGCACTGGAGCAGCTCCCCGCCGACGCCCGCCGCCAGCTCAACGGCGCCACCGGCCAACTGCTCGAAGACCTCGCCCCCATCCCCGCCCTGCTCGAGATCCGGAAGGCCGCCTGATGACCGACCACACCGCTGCCACCGGAGGCTCCTGCCCGTTCCCGCACGCCGCCGCGCCCGCCCCGGCCGTCGCCGAGGGCGGCTGCCCGGCCGGCCCGGCCCGCCGCAGCTTCGTCCGGACCGCCCTCGGCGCCGGCGCCGGAGCGGCCGTCATGGCGGGCGGGGCGTTCACCCTGGCCGCCGGTCCGGCCTCCGCCGGGGACAGCCGCCAGGCGAAGAGCGGAGTCGTCCCGTTCCACGGCGACCACCAGGCCGGCGTCACCACCCCGGCCCCCGGCTACGCCGCCTTCGTGTCCTGCCAGGTGATAGCCCAGGACCGCAACGGCCTGGAGGACCTCCTCAAGACCCTGACCGAGCGGATCCGCTTCCTCACCGCCGGCGGCACCCCGCCCGACCTCGGCGTCGGCGCGCCGCCCGCCGACAGCGGCATCCTCGGCCCCACCGTGCCCACCGACAACCTGACCGTCACGGTCGGCGTCGGCGCCTCGCTGTTCGACGACCGGTACGGGCTGGCCAAGGCCAAGCCGACCAAGCTGGCCCCGATGAAGACCTTCCCCAACGACAATCTTCAGGCCGCCGAACTCCACGGCGACCTCTCGCTGCAGATCTGCGCCGACCGCCAGGACACCGTGCTGCACGCGCTGCGCGACATCACCCGGCACACGCGCGGCGCGATGCAGATCCTCTGGCGGATCGACGGCTTCCAGAGCGAGTCCCGCCCGGACGGCGCCCAGCGCAACCTGCTCGGCTTCAAGGACGGCATCGTCAACCCCGACACCACCTCCGCCCGCGAGATGGACCGGCTGATCTGGGTCACCGACGGGCTGGGCGAGCCCGCCTGGGCGACCGGCGGCAGCTACCAGGTGATCCGGATCATCCGGATGCTGATCGAGTTCTGGGACCGCGTCACCCTCGCCGAGCAGGAGAAGATGTTCGGCCGCCGCCGCGACACCGGCGCGCCGCTGGACGGCCGCCAGGAGACCGACGCGCCGGACTACGGCAAGGACCCGGAGGGCAAGGCGATCCCGCTCAAGGCGCACATCCGGCTCGCCAACCCGCGCACCGCCGACACCGACACCTCGCGCATCCTGCGCCGCGGCTTCAACTACGACCGGGGCGTCGACCAGGCCGGCAACCTGGACATGGGCCTGGTGTTCTGCTGCTACCAGCAGGACGTGGTGCGGCAGTTCGAGGCCACCCAGACCCGGCTCGTCGACGAGCCGCTGGTCGACTACATCTCGCCGACCGGCGGCGGGTACTTCTTCGTCCTGCCGGGCGTGAAGGACAACGCCGACTGGCTCGGGCGCGGGCTGCTCGCTGCGGTCTGACGGCGGTCTGACGGGCGGTCTCACGGCGGCCGACGTGACGCCGGGCCCCGGGCGCTGCCGCGTGCCCGGGGCCCGGCGGCGTTGCGCGTGCCCCGGAGCCGCCACGCGGACGGGAGGTCGAGGACACGCCCTACGGGCCGAGGGTGAAGCCGATCACCGCGCCGCCGCCGTCCCGGTTGGCGGCGAAGGCCTCGCCGCCGTGCGAGCCGGCCACCTCGTGCACGATGGCCAGGCCCAGCCCCGAACCGGGCAGGCTGCGCGCGGCGGTGGCCCGGTAGAAGCGGTCGAAGACCCGGGAGAGGTCGGCCTCGTCGATCCCCGGCCCGCCGTCGCGCACCTCGACCCGGCGGCCGCGCACCACCACCTCGATCGGGGCCTTCCCGGCCGGGTCGAACTTGGCGGCGTTGTCCAGCAGGTTGCCCACCGCCCGGGCCAGCGCGTCCGGGCGGGCCGTGACCACCGTGTCGTCGGCGTCCACGGTGATCTCCCGGCCGCTGCGCCGCCGGGCCTGTGCGGCGGCCTCGCGCACCAGCTCGGCCAGCACCAGCTCGGTCGGCTCCTCGTCGGCCTTCCGGTCCGCGGCGAGTGCCACCAGCTCCTCCACCAGAAGCGTCAACTCCCTTGCCTCCTCGGCCAGATCGGCCATCAGTGCGGCCTGTTCGGCGGGCGGCAGGCGGTCCAGGCTGGGCAGGACCGAGAGGTTGGTGCGCAGGCTGGTCAGCGGGGTGCGCAGCTCGTGCCCGGCGTCCTGGACGAGCCGGCGCTGGTTCTCCTTGGCCGTGGCGAGCCGGCCCAGCATCCGGTCGAAGGCCCGGCCGAGCCGGCCGACCTCGTCCGTTCCGGCGGCCGGCACCGGAACGTCCAACCGTCCGCTGGCGGCGACCAGTTCGGCCGCGTCGGTGAGCCGGACCAGCCGGCCGGTGATCCGCCGGGCGAGCAGCCAGCCAGCCCCGCCCGCGAGCACCGCGACCACCGCCACCGACACCCCGGTACGGATCCGCAGCGTCGCCAGCAGGTGCTCGGTGGGGCCCAGTTGCTGGGCGATCTGGACCGCGCCGCGGCCGCCGCCGAGCGAGACCACGGCCACCCGGTAGGTGTCGCCGTGCACGTGCCGAAGCCCGGACGAGGTCTGGCCGGGGTCGTCGGAGCGGGCGAGGGAGCGGTCCTCCGGGGTCGGCCGGAGGTCGATCCGGGCGGTGCCGGGCAGCACCTCCCCGTCGGGGCCGAGGGACTGCGAGGTGACCCGGATCGGGCGCAGCAGATCCTCGCTCAGGCCGCCCGTGCCGTTGAAGTCGCCGGGGAACAGCATCTCCCGGCCGACCTGCTGGTGCACCGCCTGGACGGCCGCGGTGAAGTCGGCGCCCTCGTCGTCCCGGATCAGCCGGGCGGCGGAGTGGTAGCCGAGCGCGCCGATCAGCACCGCGACCAGGGCGGCCATCGCGGCGAAGGCGAGCGAGACGGTGGTGCGCAGCCCCGGGCGCGGCCACAGCGGCCGCGACCGGCCCCGGCCGGTCACGACTCGCGCAGCGTGTAGCCGACGCCGCGGACGGTGTGGATCAGCGGTGTCAGGCCGGGCCGGTCCAGCTTGCGGCGCAGGTAGCCGATGAACACCGCGAGGTTCTTCGAGCCGGGGCCGAAGTCGTAGCCCCAGATCCGCTCGTACACCGTGGCCTGGTCGAGCACCGAGCCCGCGTGCCGGGTCAGCAGCTCCAGCAGGTCGAACTCGGTCCGGGAGAGCTCCAGTTCCTGCCCGGCCCGCCAGGCCCGCCGGGCGTGCGGCTCGACCCGCAGGTCGGCCACCGCGAGGACGCCCCCGGCGGGTTCGGGCGCGTTGCGGCGCAGCAGGGCGCGCAGGCGGGCGAACAGCTCGTCCACGTCGAAGGGCTTGACCAGGTAGTCGTCGGCCCCGGCGTCGAGCCCGGCGATCCGGTCCGGGACCTCGACCCGGGCGGTGAGCATCAGGACCGGGGTGCGGTCGCCGTCGGCGCGCAGGCGGCGGCAGACCTCCAGGCCGTCCGGGCCGGGCATCATCACGTCCAGCACCAGCAGGTCCGGGCGCTGCTCCGTGAGGGCGGCCAGGGTCTGCGCGCCGTCCGCGGCGGTGCTCACCCGGTAGCCCTCCAGCTGGAGGGCGCGGGTGAGGGAGTCGCGGATGGCCCGGTCGTCCTCGGCGATCAGCACGGTGTGGGTCATGGCCCCGATTCTCCCCGGCGCGCCCACGGCGGCGTCCGGCGGGTCCGGGCGGCGGCGCGTGACGGGTCTGGGGGAAGGGTCTGGGCGAGGGCGGTGTCCGGCGGGTCCGGGCCCGGCCGGTGGCCGTGCCGGCCGCGGCTTTCGCAGCGCCGGGGAGGGGCGTACGGTGGCCACACGGTGGCGTGTCCGCCGGGGGCGCCGCCGGGTCCTTGTCGGCACACCCCGCCGGAGGCCGCGATGGCAGACCGGATGGCCTTCCTCACCACCCCGCGCGCCGAGCGCGAGCGGCGGGACGCACAGCAGCGACTGGGGGACTCCCGGGAGGTGTACCGGCCGCGGACGCCGCTGCCGGTGGTGGGCGGGCAGGCGGGCCGGTGCATGGACTGCGGGCTGCCGTTCTGCCACCACGCCTGCCCGCTGGGAAACCTGGTGCCGGAGTGGAACCGGCTGGTGGCGGACGCGGACTGGCGGGCCGCCGCCGCCCGGCTGCTGGCGACCAACAACTTCCCCGAGTTCACCGGACGGCTCTGCCCGGCACCCTGCGAGAGCGCGTGCGTGCTGGCGATCGACGGCGCGGCGGTGGCGATCAAGAACGTCGAGCTGGCGATCACCGACCGGGCCTGGGAAGAGGGCTGGGACCTGCCGCAGCCGCCCGAGCGGGGCGCCGGGTGGCGGGTGGCCGTGGTCGGCTCGGGCCCGGCGGGCCTGGCCGCCGCGCAACAGCTGACCCGGGCCGGGTACGCCACCACGGTGTACGAGCGGGCCGACCGCCCCGGCGGGCTGCTGCGCTACGGGATCCCGCCGTTCCGGCTGGAGAAGCACCGGCTGGACCGGCGGCTCGACCAGATGCGGGCCGAGGGCACGGACTTCCGCACCGGGGTGTTCGTCGGCCGGGACCTCGCGGCCGGGGAACTACGGGCCGGGTGCGACGCGCTGGTGGTGGCGGTCGGTGCGACCGCCTGCCGGGAGCTGGCGGTGCCGGGGTGCGCCCTGCCCGGCGTGCACCAGGCGATCGACTACCTGACCTGGGCGAACCGGGTCGACGAGGGCGACCGCGCGGCCCCGCCGGTGTCCGCCGAGGGTCGGCACGTGGTGATCGTCGGCGGCGGGGACACCGCGGCCGACTGCCTGGGGACGGCGCTGCGCCAGGGCGCGGCCTCCGTCACCCAGCTCGACATCAACCCGTGTCCGCCGGTGTGCCGGGCGCCGGAGCAGCCCTGGCCCGTCCACCCGAAGGTGTACCGGGAGACCACCTCGCACGAGGAGTCGGGGGCCGCGGCGGCCGGTCCCCGGGTGTTCGCGGCGACCACGGTCGGCTTCGAGGCCGGACCGGACGGCCGGCTGGCCGCCGTCCGCTTCGCCGAGGCCGAACCGGCCGACCGCAGCCCCCGGACCGGCACCGAGCGGAGCATCCCGGCGGAGCTGGTGCTGCTCGCGCTGGGCTTCAGCGGCCCGGAGCCGGACCAGGGGCTGATCGCCCAACTCGGCCTCACCACCGGCCCGGACGGCGCCCTGGCCCGGGACGACGACTTCGCCACCGGCGCGCCGGGCGTCTTCGTCGCCGGGGACGCCGGGCGCGGGCAGTCACTGATCGTGTGGGCGATCGCCGAGGGGCGGGCGGCGGCCGCGGCGGTGGACCGCCATCTGCGCGGCGGCACCGAACTCCCGGCGCCGATCCGGGCGTCGGCGCGGGCGCTCACGCTCTGAGGGGCGTGCGGGCGCTCACGCGCTGAGGGGCGCGCGGGCGTTCATTGCTCTGAGGGGCGTGCGGGCGGGCCCGGCGGCCCGGCCGCACCTCCGCGCAACCCATTGCGGTGTGGGGTATCTGCTGCCGGTGCGGTGAGCGGGGCCGGGCCCGGTCGATTTCGGGTCAGAGCAGCGGCAGCCGGCGGAGGAAGACGTCAGGGGCCTGGTTGGTGTCGCCCGGGACGAGCGTGCCGTCCTCGGAGGTGAACAGCACCGTGGTGCCGAGGGCGTCGACGAACGGCCGCTCCGAGGCGCCGGCGGTCTGCGAGCCGTCCGTCGCCACGCTGACCCGCTCGGTGCGGCCGGTCCGCAGGTCGCGCCGGAAGACGTCCCCGGCGTTGTTGGTGTCCCCTGGCACCAGGTTCGCCGCGTCGGAGTCGAAGTAGACCCAGCGGGCGTCGGCGGTGATCTGCGCGTGGTAAGAGTCGCCGGAGGTCTTCGTCCCCGGGAGCCCGGCGCTGACCAGGGTCTCGGTGTCCTCCTCCAGGTCGCGGACGTACACCTCGAAGTGGTGCCCCCGGGGGCCGTTGCCGTCCTGGAGCAGCGCCGAGTAGACGGCGTAGCGGCCGTCCCGGCTGAGCGCCGGGGAGGCCGCCCCGCGGTAGCCGCCCGCCCCGTCGGTGCTCACCAGGACGCTCTGCTCGTCGCGGAGGTCGCGGACGTAGAGCGGGTAGAAGCGGGGCTTGAGGATCGTCGGCTGGTCGTCGTGCCGGAAGGAGTCGCGGACGAACTCCTCGTCGGAGACGCCGTCGAGCTCGGCGGCGGCCTTCGCGGCGAGGGCGCCGGGCTTGTCCTGGCCGATGATGTTGGTGGCCTTCGAGATGAAGCCGACCGAGCCGCCGTCCCCGCTGATCACCGGCTCGGTGGAGGAGGCGTTCGCCTCGGTTCCGTCCGCGCCGACGCTGACCAGGCGGGTCCCGCCCGTCGAGCGGTCGGTGACGTAGATGTTGCCGCCCGTCCAGGTGACCGTGCCGGGGGCCAGGTCGGAGCGGTTGGACTGGTAGGCGACGTACCGGCCGTCCCAGCTGATCGACGGGTGGCTGGACTGCCGGCCGGCCTGCGGCTTGGCCGGGTCGTGTCCGGTGGACACCAGCTCGGTGGTCCCCGTCCAGCGGTCGTGGACGTAGACGTCCTCGAAGCCGAGGTTCCCGCCGGGGGCGAGGTTGGTGGCGTAGGAGCTGAACGCCACGTAGCGGCCGTCGCCGCTGATCGTGGCGTTGAAGGAGTCGTCGGCCGCCTGGGCGCCGTTCGCGCCGGTGCTGACCCGTTCGGTCCGGCCGGTCCACAGATCCCGGACGAAGACGTCCGACGTGCCGTTGGTGTCGCCGGGAACCAGATTGGCGGCCTTCGAGGTGAAGACGGCGAAGCGGCCGTCGGCGCTCAGACCGGCGGCGTCCGAGGCGCCGTCGGTCTGCCTCTGGCCGAGCCCGACGGATACCCGTTCGGTGCGGCCGCGCGGCGCGTCCGCCTGGGCGGGCGTCGCCACCGTGACGGCGGCCAGCGCGGCCGCCGCCAGCGCGCCGGCCGCGCGCAGCAGGTGTGGTGCGGAACGTGCGCGAGTCATCCGGTTCCTCCCCTGGGTGCGGCCGGCCGCGTCGAACTCCCCGGCGGCCGGCTCGTGGTGAGCCAACCGCCGGGTGCGGCGGGAGGTCAACGATGCCCGCCCGGGAGCGGCGGAATCGCGTCACCGGGAGGAGACGGAGAGGGTGATGGATCGGGTGCACACGGCTTTTGCTAGCATCCGGCGGCAGATGCGTCGGAGGGGGTTCGGGTGGACGGTGGCAAGCGGGTGGAGGAGTCGGTCGAGGTCCGCTACACGCCGACGACCGCGGACTTCCGGGCGGCCTTCGCGGCCCGGGCCCGGGGTACGGCGGCGGGTCGACGGTCCCGGCGGTCGAGGTACCTGACCGCCTCCTGCGCCGGGGCCGGTGCGGTGGTGCTCTCGGTCGCCGACCGGACGGTGGGCCCACCGGCGCTGGTGATGCTCGCGGCCGCGCTGCTGCTGGTGGTCGGACTGCCCTGGCTGCAACTGCGTCAGGTGCGGCGGATGGCGGCGGACAAGGGTGAGTTCCGGATCGTCCTCGGCGAGGCCGGGGTGACCGTCACCAACGCGGTGTCCAGCACCGAACTCGCCTGGCGGGAGCTTCCGCACTACCTGGAGACGCCCGGACTCTTCGTCCTGCTGGGCGGGGACGAGCAGACGCACGTGCTGACCCTGCTGCCCAAGCGCGGCACCGGCGACCCGGGCCGGCTCGGCGCGTTGATCGCCCGGCACGCCACGGTGCCCGCCCGGGGCTGAGGGGCGGCGCCCCGGTCCGCCGCTGTCGAGGTGGGCGGTCATGGCGTGGACTGCTGGTCGGGCCGGACGGGCTGGTGGTGTCGGTCGGGTTGGTCGCGGGTGTTCAGCTGGTCGCGCTGGTCGTAGCGCCAGAGCGCGGGCAGCGCGGCCGACAGGGCGGCGGTGCCGGCCAGGCAGAGCAGACCGCCGGTGCGCAGCGCGACGCGGATGCCCTGCCGGGCGGCGAGGCCGCCAGCCCGCAGGTCCCCGAGGGCGGGGCCGGCGGAGCCGATCAGCATCTCCAGGCCGGCGGCGCGGCCCCGCAGTTCGTCCGGAATGGACTGGTTCCAGATCGCGCTGCGGAAGGTGTCGCCGATCTGGTTGGCGCCGCCCGCGACGAGCAGGCAGAGCAGGACGGCCCACAGGCCGGGGGCGATCGAGGCCGCGGCCGTCGCCGCGCCGACGAAGGCGGCGCAGAGCAGCACCAGCCGGCCGTGCCGGTGGACCCGCTCGGTCCAGCCGCCGGTGGCGGCCGCGAGCAGGGCGCCCGCCGCAGCGGCCGAGTAGAGCAGGCCGAGCGCCCACACCGCGTCCAACTCCTGGGCGAGGAAGGGGAACAGCGCGGTCGGCAGGGCGCAGACGGTGGCCGCGAGATCCGCGAGGTAGGTGCCCAGCAGGTCGGGGCGGCGGGCCGCGTACCGGGCGCCGTCGACGAATTCCCGCAGCCGCGGTGCCTCGGCGTCCCGCTGCGAGGGGACGGGCCGGACCCGGGTGAGCAGGGCGATCGAAACCAGGAAGGTGCCGAGGTCGACCAGGTAGGCGGCCGGGACGCCGGCCGTGGCGATCAGCACCCCGGCGGCGGCCGGGCCGGCCAGTCCGGCGATGCTCCAGCGCAGCGAGAGCAGGTTGCCCGCCGCCACCAGTTGGTCGGGCGGCACCAGCCGGGGGATCATCGCCTCCGCCGAGGGCTGCTGAAGGCCCTGCAGTGCCGCTGCCAGTCCGGCGGCCGCGTACAGCGGCCAGAGCGCGGGGGTGCCGAGCAGCGCGTTGGCGAGCAGCAGGGCGCTCAGTGCGGCGAGTGCGAGTTCGGTGACCAGGGCGACGGTGCGGCGGTCGGCACGGTCGGCGAGGACGCCGCCGTAGAGGCCGAACACGATGGTCGGCAGGAGTTCGACGGCGCCGACCGCGCCCACGGCCAGCGGTGAACCGGTGAGGTCGGCGATCTGGAGCGGGATCGCCGTCATGGTGAGGACGGAGCCGAGCAGGGTGACGGTACCGGCCGTCCAGGTGAGGCGGAAGTCGCGGGAGGACCGCCAGGGCGCGGTGTTCGGCAGCAGTCGGGACCTGGGGCGGTCCGTTCCTGGGGTCATGGGGTTGTGGTCCCTTCGGGCCGTCGATCACGACGGCTCTCCTTATCACTGATAAATTCCAGCTCGGAACTTAGCGGCGATAAGGTGGAGTGGGCAAGCGGATAACGGAGAGGTGGCCGGCGGTGGCGCTGCAACGCGACGAGGTGGTGCGCACCGCGCTGCGCGTACTCGACGAGGAAGGCATCGACGGCCTGACCACCCGGCGGCTGGCCCGCGAACTCGGCGTCCAGTCACCCGCGCTGTACTGGCACTTCAAGAACAAGCGGGAACTGCTCGACCTGATGGCCGAGGCGATGCTCGCCGAGGCCCTCCCGGCCGACCGCAGCCCGGATCCGGAGCACTGGCCGGACTGGCTGGCCGCCGACGCCCGCGCCAAGCGCCACGCCCTGCTCGCCTACCGCGACGGCGCCCGGGTGCACGCCGGAACGCTGCCCACCGAAGACGAACTGCCCGCCGTCGAAGCCCAGTTGGACGCCCTCCGGCAGGCCGGCCTGCGGCCCCGCACCGCGCTGCGGCTGCTGCTCACCATCGACCGCTACATCATGGGCTGGGTCACCGAGGAGCAGGCCTGGCGACAGGACGCCGCCGACCGCGCCCGGCCGCCCTTCCCGGACGAGGTCCTGCGCGACCTCCCGTTGCTGCGGGAGGCGGCCGACGTGCTGCGCATGACCGACCACGACGCCGACTTCGAGTACGGGCTGCGCGTCCTGATCGAGGGCTTCCGGGCCGAGATCGCGCGCGAGGCGCTCGGGACGGACGGGCCCGCGTGACCGGCCGTGATCGGCCGGACAGCGCCTAACGGTGGGCGTGCAGCGCCTCGCGCAGCCGCCCGCCGGAGGCGGCGAGCTGCCGGGCGGCGGTCGGCGCGTCCACGTCCGCGAGCAGGACCAGGATCGCGTCCTTGGCCCGGCCTCCGGTGGCGGCGAGCGCGCGGCGGACCGCAGCCTCGTCGGCGCCGGTGGCCTCCGTGACGATCCGGTGGGCCCGTGCGCGGAGCTTGGCGTTGGTGGCCCGGACGTCGACCATCAGATTGCCGTACGTCCGGCCGAGCCGGACCATGACGGCCGTCGACAGCATGTTGAGCACCAGCTTCTGTGCCGTGCCCGCCTTCAGCCTGGTCGAGCCAGCCAGCACCTCCGGGCCGACCTCCACCTCGATCCCCAGCTCGGCCGCCGCCACCAGTGCCGAGCCCCGGTTGCACGCCAGTGCGACCGTCAGCGCCCCGGCCGCCCGTGCGGTCCGGACGGCCGCCACCGTGTACGGCGTGCGGCCGGAGGCGGAGACGCCCACCACGGTGTCGGCCGGGGTGAGCCGGAGCGCGGCCAGCTCGGCCGCCGCCAGCTCCGGGCGGTCCTCGGCGCCCTCGACGGCCCCGGTCACGGCGGTCCCGCCCCCCGCGATCAGGCCCACCACCAGGCCCGGATCGGTGCCGAAGGTCGGCGGGCACTCGGCGGCGTCCAGCACTCCGAGCCGCCCGGCGGACCCCGCCCCGGCGTAGACCAGCCGCCCACCAGCCGCCATCCGTGCCGCCGTGGCGTCCACCGCGGCGGCGATCCGGACCAACTCCCCGGCCACCGCGGCGGGGACGGTGCGGTCCTCGGCGTTCATCAGGCGGAGCAGGTCGGTGGTCGGCAGCTGGTCGATCCCGGCCCAGTCGGGGCGGATCGTCTCGGTCGGCGGCAGGGCGTCCTGGTCCATGCGGCCAGCGTCCCCGGACATGGCGGTCGCCAATCGGCGCGGGGCCGCGCGTGGTGGTGGTCTCCGGGTCCTCGGTCGTGGCGGCGCCATGGCGGACGCCGGGAAAGGCGCGGTGGGAGCGACCGGTGTGCCCGTGATGCCCTCCACGTGCGGAGTGAGTGCTCAGCCCGTCAACGGGCGTCGCCGTCGCCGAGGTGACGGGCGATGCGGGCGATGGCGGGTGCGTTGTCCTCGAACAGATGGGCCTGCATGCCCACCGCCCGGGCGGCTTCGACGTTGGGCGCGTGGTCGTCGACGAAGAGGCAGTCGACCGGGCTGACGCCCAGGGCGGCGCAGGTGATCTCGTAGGCACGCGGGTCGGGCTTGCCGGTCCCGATCTCGTGCGAGTAGACGATGTGCTCCACCAGCTCGTCGAACCGGTAGAGCGGGACCTCGCGTTCGCGGGCGCCGACGAAACTGTTGCTGAGGATGCCGAGCCGGGCCCGCCCGCGCAGTCCGCGCACGTGGGCGATGAGCTCCTCGTTCGGCGTGCCCAGGTACTCCTCCCAGAGGTCGGCCATGAAGGCCTCGACCTGGGCCGGGCCCAGGTGCAACCGGGCGGCCACCTGCTCGCGCACCTCCGGCTCGGTGATGCCGCCGATCGCGCCGGCCCGCCAGACGTCCCGCAGTCGCTCGTCGATCGCGTGCGGCGGCAGCTCCAACCGGCGCTCCCAGCGCTCCGGCCAGCCCGTCCTCGGCGTGTACTCCAGGACGCCGCCGATGTCGAGGATGAGGCAGGGTGCGTTCACGGGTGGTCCCCTCTCCGTTGCGGCCGCCGTGGCGCGGCCCGCACCTGCCACTCTCAGGGGTGCGGGCGGGGCCGGGTCAAGGGGGCGGTGAGTCCTCGGAGGTTCCGGCGAGCGCGTTCGGTGGCCGCGTCGGGCGGCAGGGCGTGCTGTGGGCCCGTCAGGCCATCCAGAAGAAGACGGCCGTCATCCGACGCTCCGGCAGCTCGGTGCCGTAGTAGGAGGTCGCGCTGTGCATGAGGTTGGCGTGGTAGAGGAGCAGTTGGTTGTAGCGGTTGGGGACGCGGACGTCCTCGGTGAAGTGGTCGGCGGGCACGTGGCGGGTGCCGAGCGCCTCGACCAGATTGTTGTGCGGCGCGTTGACGAGGTTCCCGCCGAGGCGTCCGCCGGGGAACTGCTGGCGGAAGAAGCTGGTGCCGGCGTCCTTCGGCGCGCCCGGGCTGAGGTAGAGCACGGCGGCGTAGCGGCAGAGCGCGCGGGAGTCGGTGTGCGGGCGGGACTCCGACTCCCCGGCGCCGACGACCTGGACGCAGTTGTGGTTGAGCGTGCCGCCGCCCGGGGCGCTCTGCACCCAGAGCCGGGAGGCGCCGGTGGCCTTGCGGACCAGGGCCTCCACCCGGGCCAGCTCGTCGGGCTCCAGGCCGGGCATGGTGCGCAGGCCGGGCCAGGTCTCGGGGCGGTACGGGTAGCCTTCGGTCCAGTCGCCGCGGGCCAGACAGCGTTCGCGGACGGCGTCCGGGTCGGTGAGGACGTTGTCCAGGACCCAGTAGTCCCGGCCTCGGGTGGGCTTGCGGTAGGGCAGGACCGGCAGGGTGGTGGGCCTGATGGGCTGTGAGGGCATGGGCCGACGATAGGGGCGGCGGTCGTCAACCTTCTGCCGTGAGCAGGTCAACCTTTCGTCAAGGGCTGTCCATGGGCGGGCGCCTCGCGCCGCAGGTCAGGAGCCTGGCCGGACGGCGAAGGTGCCCAGGGCGCCCTCCAATCGGTCGAAGGCCCGGACGGCCGAGGGGCGCACCGCCGCCGCGATGGCGGCGGCCTCGTCGCCGGCCAGCAGCCGGCGGAACACTTCGGTGAACACCGTGCGGTCGACGGCGGCGAGGAGCCCGGCGGCCACCCGGCTCTCGAAGTCGACCGGTGGGCCGGCCGGTGTGCTGACCGGTGTGTCGGGTGATGTGTCGGGCGGAGTGCCGGTTGTCGTGGGGCGGGTGGCCCCGGCCAGGGCCTCGGCCAGGGCGGCCTCGCTCTGCTCGTGCAGCTCGCGCAGCCGGGCGACCAGGGCGGGGCTGTCGGCGACTGTGCGGGCGAACGCCGGGCCGGAGAAGCCGAGCCGCGGGTCGTGCCGGTCGAGGCCGGCCAGGCAGTCGCGGCGCAGCGCGGCGAGGGCGGACTCGCCGGGCGCACGCTCGGCGACCGCCCGGGCGAGCCGGCCGACGATCTCCTCGTGCAGGTCGAGGAGGAGGTCCTCCTTGCGCGGGAAGTGGTTGGTGACGGTCATCTTGGCGACGCCGGCGGCCGTCGCGACCTCGGCGATGGTGGTGCGGTCGAAGCCCTGGTCGATGAAGAGCCTGGTCGCGGCGTGCGAGATCGCCTCGCGGGTGCGGCGCTTGTTGAGCTCGCGCAGGGTCGGGGTGGCCCCGGGCCCCGTCGTGGGCCCCGTCGTGCCCATCGTGGGTTCCGTCACGGTTTTCGTCGTGGGTTCCGCCATGGGGGCAGCGTAGCGCAGTTCGCTGGGTCGGACCCATAAATTAGGCTTGACCTAATCGCTGGGTTCGGCCTAAGTTCCTTTCGGGCGGTCGGAGCGGCCTCCGGACGGACGACCCGGGGAGGGCGCATGACCACATCAGCCACGTACGGAGGCGCCATGTTCACCCAGCACACCGGGCGGCTCCGCCTGCTCAGCGTCCACGCCCACCCCGACGACGAGTCCAGCAAGGGCGCTGCCACCCTCGCGCGGTACGCGGCCGAGGGGGTGGACGTCCTGGTCGCGACCTGTACCGGCGGCGAGCGCGGCTCGGTGCTCAACCCGGCCATGGACCGCCCCGAGGTCCGGGCGGACCTCGCCCGGATCCGGAGCGAGGAGATGGCGGTCGCCCGGGGCGTCCTCGGCGTGCGCCAGCAGTTCCTCGGCTTCGTGGACTCGGGCATGCCGGGCCCGGGCGAACCGCTGCCGGCGGGCTGCTTCGCCGACCAGCCCGTGGCGGCCGCCGCGGCGCCGCTGGTCGCCCTGATCCGGGAGTTCCGTCCGCACGTGGTGGTCACCTACGACGAGACCGGGGGGTATCCGCACCCCGACCACGTGATGACCCACCAGGTCACGGTCGAGGCCTTCGAGGCCGCCGCCGACCCGGGCCGCCACCCCGAGGCGGGGGAGCCCTGGCAGGCGGCGAAGCTCTACTACCACCTGGCGCTCTCCAGAGCCTGGTTCCAGACCCTGCACGACGCGATGACGGAGCGGGGTGTTCCCTCGGGCATGGGCGCACTGCTCGCGGACTGGCCGGACACCCCGCCCGCCCTCGCCACCACCACCCGGATCGCGTGCGCCGAGCAGTTCGCCGTACGGGACGCGGCACTGCTGGCGCACGCCACCCAGATCGAGCCCGGGGTCGCGTTCATGGCCCACCCGCGGGACATCGAGCGCGAGGTCTGGCCGACGGAGGACTACCACCTCGCCCGGAGCCTGGTGCCGGGCGAGGGCGAGAGCGAGAGCGAGGACGAGGGGCCCGAGACCGACCTGTTCGCCGGGCTGCGCTCAGGAGGGGCGGGGCTGCGCCAAGGAGAGGGGGACGGATGAGCCGGAGGTCGGGTTTCGCCCGCTCAGCACTGGCCGTCGGCGAGCACGAAGTAGCCCGGGCCGGTCTGCTTCAGGGTGTGCGTCACGAAGGTGTTCCAGAGGCCCATGCTCTGGCCCGAGCCGAGTGCGTAGGTCAAGCCGCCGCTCTGGGTGGCCCGCCCGGCCCGGACCTGGTTGTAGTTGCTGTCGGTGAAGCACTGCTCGGCGCCGCCGCCGGTGGTCGCCGTCACCGCCGCCGATCGGGTGCCCACGGCCCCCGACGGGTCGACCGCCGCCACGGTGTAGCCGTACGACGTGCCGGGGGCGAGCCCGGTGTCGGTGAAGGACGGGCCGGTGGCACTGCCCGCCATCGTGCCGTCCCGGTAGACCTGGTAGGAGGCGGCCCCGCTGACGGCCTGCCAGGCGAGGGCGATCGAGCCCTGGCCCGCCGGGGTCGCGGTCAGCCCGGTCGGGGCGGGCAGGCCTGGGTTGGTGGGCCCCGTGCCGCCGTCGAGGCCCCAGAACTGCGCGGTGTAGTAGCTGGAGCAGATCGTGTTGAGGAAGTAGCTGCCGGTGGCCCCGCACCGGTCGGCTGCGGAGCCGGGGTTGACGGCCAGCCCGTGGCCCATCCCGGCGATGGTGAACAGCGCCACGGCGGGCCGCCCGCCCGCGTCGGCGTAGACCTCCTCGGTGGTGCCGCCCGGCAGGCTCCGGGTGCCGGTCGGGCTCTGGCCGATACCCTGGACGTTGGTCCACTGGTCGCGCAGTTCCGTCGCGTTCACCGGCCTGACCACGGTGTCCGCGCCGCCCTGCCAGATCGCCACCCGGGGCCAAGGACCGGCGTAGCCCGGGTACGCGGCCCGGACCTTGTCGCCCCACTGGGCCGGGGTGAGCCCCTGGTCGGAGTTCTGGCAGCCGGAGGCGGCGCCCTGGGTGGTCGCGCACTGGGCCGGGAGGCCGGAGTCGATCGCCCCGCCGGCGAACACGTCCGGGTAGTCGGCCAGCAGGTCGGAGGCCATCCCGCCGCCGGCCGACAGCCCGGTGACGAACACCCGCCGGTCGTCCGAGCCGTACAGGGCCTTGGCCTTGGTGACCATCTCGATCACCGACTCGGCCTCGCCGGCGCCCCGGGCGTCCTTGGTCGCGTCGAACCAGCTGAAGCAGGAGAGGCTGTTGTTGGCACTGCTGGTCTGCGGGAAGACGACCGCGAAGCCGTACCGGTCGGCGAAGGTCGTCCAACCGGAGTTGCGGTAGTAGTCGTTGGCGGTCTGCAGACAGCCGTGCAGCGCGACCACCAGCGGCGCGCCACTCGGCAGTCCGGTGGGGGTGTAGGAGTACATCGCCAGGTTTCCCGGATTGGCGCCGAATCCGGTGACCTGCTGGAAGGTCCCGCTCACGGTGTCGGCCGCAGCCGGGGCGGGTGCGGTGGTGCCGATCGCGAGTGCGGCGGCCGTCAGCAACGCGGCGGCGGCAGGACGGAGAGGCATGGGGGCTCCTGGGTGGGGGAGGAGTGGGGGCGGATGCCGTGCAGCGTGGCGCGCCCCGCGCCCCGGTGCCATGTGACGGCCACCCGAGGTCCACCGCGCCGCCATGGCGTGGACCGCCATGGTCCGATGCCAGGGGGACGCGCGCCGGCCGTACCCCGGAAGGCACTTGAGGGGCGTGCGCGAACAGGGCAGGTTGATCCCATGACGACGAACGAGGCAGACCCCGGCGGCGCGACGTCCCCGGAGGGCCAGGAGCTCCTTGAAGGCCAGCAGTTCCTGGAGGGCCAGGCGCCCCGGACCCGGACGCACACCTGGACGGCGGGCCCGCCGATCTCCGCCTTCCCACACCTGAGCGGAGAGGAGATTCTGCACGAGATCCTCGCGGGCCGGATTCAGGAGCCCGCGATCTGCAGCACCCTGGGGTTCCACCTGACCGAGGTGAAGCCGGGTACGGCAGTGTTCGAGGGCGAACTCGGCGACCACCTCTACAACCCGATGAACACCGTGCACGGCGGTTACCTCGCCACCCTGCTCGACTCGGCGCTCGGTTGCGCCGTGTTGAGCCGGCTGCCCGCCGGGATCGGTTACACCACCACGCAGTTGAACGTCCACATGCTGCGCCCGCTGTTCGCCGACTCGGGGCTGCTGCGCTGCGAGGGGCTGGTGCTGCATCTGGGCCGGACGATGGCGACGGCCGAGGCCAGGGTGGTCGGGGTGGAGAACGGCAAGCTCTACGCGCACGCCACCACCACCTGCGCGATCCTGGCGCCCCGCCCGGTGGCCTGACTTGATGGCCTGACCGGTGGATTGATCGGAGGCCTGGTCGGAGGTCTGGGCTGAGGTTCGGCTGAAGGTGCGGCCGGGCCCCGGTCGTTGCGGCGGCCGGGGCCCGGGGTCGGCTGCGGTTCAGAGGGCCGCGAGCAGCCCGCAGAGCGCGAGGAGGCCGCAGATCCCGAAGTTGACCAGCTTGTGGGAGAGGAACACGGCGGCGAACTCGCGGATCGTCGCGCTCGGCCAGTAGTACGCGGCGGTCGGCGAGCCGAACACCTGCCCGTTGACGCCGGTCTTGCGGGCGGTGAGCGCCGCCCGGAAGGCGTGGAAGTTGTTGGTGACCACGACACAGCGGTAGTCGGGCTTGGCCTGTTCCATGATGGCCTTGCTGAAGAGCAGGTTCTCCTCGGTGGTGCGGGAGCGGTCCTCGCGCTCGATGTGTTCGGCCGGGAAGCCGCGCCCGGTCAGGTAGTCGGCCATCGCGTGGGACTCCGGCAGCTTCTCGTCCGGGCCCTGGCCACCGGAGGTGATCAGCACCGGCGGGTTGCCGCGCGCGGCCTGCTTGTCGTACACCTCCCGGCCCCGGTCGAGCCGGCTGGCCAGCAGCGGCGGGACGCGCTCGCCGCCGATCAGGCCGGAGCCGAGGACGACCACGAAGTCCACGTTCCGGCGCGGCCGGTGGCGGCCGTAGAGGAACGCGTAGCCGACGAAGCAGACGAACAGGAAGGAGATGTAGCCGACCACCAGGACGGCGGTGCCCGCCAGGACGCCCAGCTGGTGCGAGCGGGTGGCCAGGGCCGCGAGCAGCAGCGCGATGACGGCGAGGATGCCCAGCCCGGCGAGGAGGGACAGCAGGTTGGCGGGCCGTCTGCCCTCCTTGCGGATCATGGTCAGGCCGTTGGCGATCAGGAACCAGACCAGGGCCGCCGTGCCGAGGGCCGGCAGCAGGATGATCGCCACCGCTGCCAGTCCCATCACCAGCGTGGGCGCCTTGCGCAGCTCGGCGAGCAGGGCGAGGGCGAGCAGGGAGACGGCGATGCCGAGCAGGACGGCATTGCTGAACTGGCGGCGGTCGCGTAGTACCCCGACTCCGAACAACAGGAAGAACAGGGCGGCTGGGACATAGGCGATCATGCTTCGTATCGTAGGCGGAGGCCGTTAGCGCGAACCGGCCGTCCGCCCGAACCGGCCGGGCGGACTGGCCGAGCGGACCGGTCAGGCGAACCGCTCGATCGCGGTGAGGACCGCCTCGGTCATCGCCGGACTCCCGGTGTGCCCGGACTCGTCGATGACGGTCAGTCGGGCCTCCGGCCAGGCCTGGACCAGCCGCCACGCGGTGTCGAGTGGCGAGCCGAGGTCGAGGCGGCCGTGGATCAGTTCGCCTGGGATGCCGGTCAGCCGTCCGGCGTCGCGCAGCAGTTGGCCGTCGGCCAGGAACGCGTGGTGCGCGAAGTAGTGCGCGGTGATCCGGGTGAACGCCATCAGCGCGTCGGTGGGGCGGTCGCTGTAGGCGTTCGGCTTGCCCAGCGCCTCGTGCGCGATGACGGCGTCCTCCCAGGTGGCCCAGGCGTTCGCGGCGGCCCGCCGGACGGTCTCGTCCTGGTTGTTGAGCAGCCGGCTGTAGGCGGCCACCAGGTCACCGTCGCGGTCGGCGGCCGGCAGGAAGTTCCGGAACTCCTCCCACGGGCCGGGCAGGAAGCGGGCGACGCCCCGGTAGAGCCAGTCGGTCTCCTCGGGGCGGGTCGTGGTGACGCCGCAGAGCACGATCTCGGAGACCCGCTCGGGGTGGGCCTGGGCATAGGCGAGGATCAGCGTCGAGCCCCAGGAGCCGCCGTACAGCAGCCACTTCTCGATGCCGAGGTGTTCGCGCAGCCGCTCCATGTCCGCGATCAGCCGCTCGGTGGTGTTGTGCTCCAGCCCGGTCGTCGGGTCGGCGGCGTGCGGCAGGCTCTGTCCGCAGCCGCGCTGGTCGAACTGGACCACGTGGTACCGCTCGGGGTCGAAGTACCGCCGGGTGCCCGGCCGGTGGCCGGATCCGGGTCCGCCGTGCACGATCGCGGCGGGTTTGCCAGCCGGGTTGCCGGAGGCGTTCCAGTGCATCCGCTGACCGTCTCCGACGTCCAGCAGGCCTTGCGCGTAGGGCTCGTAGTGGGGGTGCAGCTCGGGCATCGCGGAACTCCTCCGTGGACGTGCGGCCGGACAGACCCTAGCGGGCGCTCGCAGGCCGGGCCGCGGATTTTCGGCGGGCCCGGGGCGGGGTCCGGTCGGCCGGGCCCGCCGTGGTGGGGTCAGCGCCGTTCGGCGGGCAGCAGGGTCGCGAGCCCGTCGAGGACGCGTTGCACGCAGAACTCGAAGCGGGTGTCCATGTCGGGTTCGGTGAGGTCGTCGGCCAGGGCGACGAGGTTGGGGAAGGTGTCGGCGGGCAGGGCGCGGAAGCGGTCTCCGGTGGCGTCGGCGATGTCCCGGCGACTGGTGCCGAGGACTTCGGCGGCCGAGATCGGGGACTGTTCCTGGAGGACGAACCCCTGGACGAAGGCGCCCAGCAGGTAGGTGGCCATGGCGGCGTCGGCGTCGGAGAAGCCGGCCGCGCGGAGCCGGTCGAGCTGGTCCTCCATCAGGCCGAGCAGGTGGGGGCCGGGGGAGAGGCGGCCCGAGACGACCTTGGCGGCGTCGCGCTTGTCGAGCAGCAGTCGGCGGTAGCGCCAGCAGTAGGCGTGGAACTGCTCGCGCCACCCGCCCTCGCGCGGCGGGGGTTCGGCCGAGGCCATCACCGCGTCGGTGAGCAGGTCGAGCAGTTCCTGCTTGTTGCGGACGTGCCAGTACAGCGAGGCCGCCTTGACGCCGACCTCGGCGGCGACCTTGCGCATCGACAGCCCGTCGAGGCCGTCCCGTTCCAGTACCCGCAGCGCGGCCTGGGTCAGCGCGTCCCTGGTCAGCGGCGGTGTCGTGTCGTCGTTCTCCGGCATGGCTGTGCGGACGCCTCCAGCGGTCTCATCCGGTCGCGAGTCTCGTGGCGACTGCCCGTGGCGAGTGCCCGTCGCGAGATCCCGCTTGCAATCTAACACCGTTAGGGGCACTCTGTGCGTGCCGCACCACTCCCTAACGCTGTTAGGGGCCAGGAATCGGGAGGGTTCCCATGCAGGAGTCGAGCGCCCGGCGCAAACGGCTCGCGCTACTGACGCTCTGCGTCACCATGTTCATGTCCATGCTGGACAACGTCATCGTCAACAACGCCCTGCCCCGCATCGGCCAGGACCTGGACGCCGGGATCAGCGGCCTGCAATGGGTCGTCGAGGGATACAGCCTCGTCTACGCCGGGTTCGTGCTGACCGGCGGCGCGCTCGGCGACCGGCACGGCCGCACCCGGATGTTCCGGTTCGGCCTCGCGCTGTTCACGGTCGGCTCCGCGCTCGCCGCGCTCGCCGGAACGATCGGCCTGCTGGTCGGCGCCCGGATGCTGCAAGGCGTCGGGGCCGCGCTGCTCACCCCGGGCAGCCTCGCCCTGCTGCGCCACGTCTTCACCGACGAGCGCGAGCGCGCCAGGGCGATCGGCCTCTGGTCCGGGGTCTCCGCGTTGGGTCTGTCGATCGGCCCGGTGGTCGGCGGGCCGATGGTCGAGCACCTCGGGTGGGCCAGCGTGTTCTGGATCAACGTGCCGATCGGCGTGGCCGGACTGGTGCTCGCCGCCCGCGTGCTCCCGGACATCCCCCCGCGTGCCCGGCGGATCGACCTCGGCGGCCTCGTCCTCTCCGCCGCAGGCCTCGGCCTGCTGGTCTACGCGCTGATCGAGGGGCCGACCCGTGGCTGGACGGACACCCGGGTGCTCCTCTGCGGCGCTGCGGCGCTCGTGCTGCTGGCCGCCTTCCTGGTGCTCGAACTGCGCCTCGCCGAACCGATGCTGGAGCTGCGGCTGTTCCGCGACGGCGCCCTCGGCGGCGCGCTGCTCAGCGGCTTCATGGTCAGCTTCGGGATCTTCGGCGCGCTCTTCTTCCTGCCGCTGCTGATGCAGGGCCCGCTCGGCTGGTCCCCGTCCGACGCCGGCTACGCCGGGCTGCCGATGACCGGGATGATCGTCGTCGCCGCCCCGCTCTCCGGCCGGCTGACCTCGCGGTACGGGCCCCGGCTGCCGTTGGTGCTCGGTCTCGTGCTGTGCGCGACGGGCCTCGGCGGGCTGTCCCTCTACGGCGAGCACGCCCACTACGTCGAGTACCTGTGGACCCTGTTCGCGATGGGCCTCGGGATGGGGATGACCTTCACCCCGGTGTCGATCGCGGTGCTCCAACGGGTCGCCCCGGCGCAGACCGGGATGGCCTCGGCGAGCATCAACACCCTGCGCGAGCTGGGCGGCGTCCTCGGGATCGCGGTGCTCGGCGCCGTGCTGACCAACCGGATGACCGGCAGCCTGACCGCCGCCCTGCACCGGCTCGGCGTGCCGCCGGACGCCGTCGGCCCGATCGCGGACGCGCCCGCCGGGGCGGGGCACGGCGGTGGCGGCGCGGCCGCCGTGCTGCCCGGCCCGGTCCAGGACGCGGTGGACGGCGCCTTCATCGAGGGCCTCCACCTCGCGGCGCGCTGCGGTGCGGCCGCGCTCGTCGTCACCGCCGTCCTGGTCGCCGTCCTGCTGGGCCGGGCCCGCCCGCTCGCCCAAAGCGGCACCGGCCTCCCGGAATCGGCCCCCGACTCGGCGTCGGCCCCCGGCCCCGGCCTGGACTCCGACCTCGGCCCGGACTCCGACCCTGGCCCCGACCTCGACCCGAACTCCGGTCCGGAGCCGCTGGCCGAGGCCCGGACGGTCCGACCGACCTGACGGGTCCGACCGACCTGATCGGTCTGACCGATCCGCGTGCCGACGCCGCGTCAGCGGATGCCCTCGACCGCCGCCTGCGCCGTGCGGGCCAGTTCCCGGCGCGCCCCCGCCCGGGTGGCCTGCGGCGCGGGCGGCGGAATCGGTGGCAGGAACGTCACGTCGGCGACCAGTCCGCGCACCGCGACCACCCGGGCGAGCGAGGTGAGCAGTCCGTCGTCGCCGATGAAGGCGGGCACGCTGGTCGGCCGTCCGTCCGCCAGCCGGTAGCGGATCGTCACCGGCTGGACGAAGGCGCCCGCCTCCACCGCCGCCTGGAACAGCGCGGGCCGGAAGCGGCCGCTCTCCCGTCCGCACCAGGTGGACCCCTCCGGGAAGACGATCACCGGCTGGCCGGCGCGCAGCACCTCGGCCACCGTCGCCACGGTGTCGGGCAGCGCGCGGAGCCGGTCGCGGTCCAGGAACACGGTGCCGCCCCAGGCGATCAGCGGCCCGAGCACCGGCCACCGGCGGACCTCGGTCTTGGCCAGTGAGCGGCCCGGGCGGCCCGCCGCGATCAGCGGGATGTCCAGCCAGGACACGTGGTTGGCCACCACGAGCGTCCCGCCGCCGAGCGCGCCGCCCGGCGTCCCGAGGTGGACGGTGACGCCGAGGGTGTGCAACAGGACGCGCGCCCAGAGCCGGATCAGCCGCTCCCGGGTGCCGTGCGGGAGGAGGCGCAGCGGCAGGCTGAGCAACACGCCCGCCAGCACCACCGCCAGGCAGGCCGCCAGCCGCAGCGCCCGCCGGGGGTGCGAGACGGCGGGCGCCGTCTCGGCCAGGCAGGTCTCGGGCCGGCAGGGGGCCGTCGGCAGCCAGACGCTCATGATGAGGCGCCGAGGGGCCGGGCGGGCAGTCCGGACAGGAAGTGCCGCAGGTAGCGCGGGTCGGTGCGCTCCAGCGACAGCAGCACGTACAGGTCGACGCAGTCGAAGTCCGGGTCGTACGCGGGCTCGCCGCAGACCCAGGCGCCGAGCCGCAGGTAGCCGCGGAGCAGGGCGGGCAGCGCGCCGCGCTCGGCGCGCGGCACGCCGGTGGCGTCCCAGCGGCGGCGCGGGGTGACCCGGTACTGCTCGGGCGCCAGGTACTTGGCGCTGACGGTGTCCCAGACCCGGGCCGCGGTGGCGCCGCCGTCGTCCAGCGGGATCGAGCAGCAGCCGCCGACCCAGGTGTTGCCGGTGTCGGCGAGGTAGCGGGCGATGCCGCCCCACATCAGGTTGATGACGGCGCCGTTGCCCCGGTGGTCGGGGTGGATGCAGGAGCGGCCGAGTTCCACCAGGCCCGGGCGGACCGGGGCCAGGGCGGAGAGCTCGAACTCGCCGTCGGAGTAGAGCCGTCCGGCCCGCCGGGCGGCCTCGGGGCGCAGCAGCCGGTAGGTGCCGACGACGGCGCCGTGCTCGCCCTCGCGGACCAGGAGGTGGTCGCAGAACTCGTCGAAGGGGTCGACGTCGAGGCCGGCGACCGGGCTGTGCAGGACGGCACCGAGCTCGGCGGCGAACACCTGGTGGCGCAGCCGCTGGGCGGCGCGCACGTCGTCGGCGTCGCGGGCGAGGGAGACGGTGTAGGCGGCCGGGGCCTGCGGCCGGCGGGGGGCGGGGACGGCGGGGGCGTCCTGGGTGGGGGCTACTGCGGTCGGAGCGTACGTGGGGACGGTGGTCATGGCGGACCCTCCAGGGCAGCACGATCGGCGGCGCCCTGGATCGCCAGGGCACCGGCCCGGCCCGCAGGCGTTGGGCCTGCACGCGAACCGGTCCCCGTATATCTCTCCGAGCCGGTTGGCATCCATGTTGCGGCGCGGCGGAGCGCAGATGTGCAACTGCTGAATGGGACCACCCGTCGCCTCCCGGTCATCTGCCGGGCACCGGGCGCTCGCCCGCCGGGGGTGGACAGCCCGGGCGCCTGTGCGCCCGGGCCTGCCACCCTCCCCCGGGATTCCCCCGGAACTCCCGTGGACGGGTGTGGTGTTGCGCGCGACCGGCGTGCTCCGAGAAGCGCGCGCCCCGGCGGGGCCTAGAGGGCCTGCCAGCCCTGCGGGTCGACGTCGCCCGGGATGACGGGCGCGGGGCCGTAGGGTTCGCGGGTGAGGACGAAGGAGCCGAGGTCCAGGTGGCTGACGGTGCCGTCGGCGGCCCGGACCACCCGCAGGGTCTCGCCCGTGTAGTAGTTGTCCAGCCCCGTCCAGGTGCCGTCCGGCTCGGCGCGGAAGCGGGAGCTGCGGGCTCCGCCGACGAGCGAGGTCAGTTCGAGGCCGCGGTCGGCCCGCAGCCGCAGGGCCTGCGCCGAAGTGCCCCAGTACCAGGGGCCGGTGAGGGCCAGCAGCTCCTCGTCGACCTCGGGCAGCGGACGCCAGGGTTCGGGCAGCCGGGGCTCGTGCTCGGCGGTCAGCGTGATCAACTGGGCGGCCACCAGGGTGGTGCCGGCGCCGGTGGTGGCGTTGGACAGGGCGATCGCGGCCAGGCCGTCCTCATCGCTGACCCACAGTGCGGCGGTGAAGCCGGGCATCGAGCCGGTGTGGCCGTACAGCACCCGGCCTTCGTGGCGGCGCAGTTGCAGGCCGAGGCCGTATCCGGAGGTCCAGGCCGTGTCGTCGGGGCCGGTGGCGGGCCGGCGCATCTCGGCGAGCGAGTCGGCGGCCAGCACCTTGTCGTCCCCGGCGGAGAGGAAGGCCGCCCAGCGGGCCAGGTCGGCGACGGTGGACCAGAGTTGGCCGGCCGGGCCCATCAGCCCGGTGTCGGTGAGCGGCTCCGGCAGCATGACGTCGGCCCACGGGTGGACGGCGAAGCCTCCGGCGTGCGGGTGCTCGGGCAGCAGGGTGGTGCGGTCCATGCCGAGCGGTGCCAGCACCTCGCGCCGCAGCACCTCGCCCCAGGGCTCGCCGCGCAGCCGCTCGACCAGCGCGCCGAGCAGCGCGTAGCCGGGGTTGGAGTAGTGGTGGAGGCGCCCGGCCGGGTGCTTGATCGCGGTGCCGGGCTCCAGCAGGTCGTCCAGTCCGGGCCGCAGGGAGCCGTCGGTCCGTTCCCACCAGGGCCCGGGTGTCTCGGCGGCGAGTCCGGCGGTGTGGGCGAGCAGTTGCGCGACGGTCGCGCCGTCGGCCGGGGTGCCGGGCAGGTGTCGGGCGAGCGGGTCGGCGAGGTCGAGCAGGCCCTCGTCGCGCAGCCGCAGCACGAGCACGGCGACGAAGGTCTTGGTGAGCGAGCCGATCCGGTACTGGACGTCGGGGGTCGGCGCGTGTCCGTCGATCATGCTGCGGGCGCCGCTCCAGACCAGTCGGCCGTCCCGGACCACTCCGGCGGCCAGGGAGGGCGTGCGGCCTTCGGCCTGGGCGACGGCGATCCGGTGCAGCAGGGCGCGGCGGGTGGTCGGCAGCAGTTCGTCGGACTGATCGGTCATCTGATCCTCTGAATCCTTCGGCGTGGTCCGGCGGGGAGGCCCGTCGGCGTGGTCTGCCACGAGATCCGCCGACGAGACCGTCGGCGAGGTCCGCAGGCGAGGGCCGCCGGCCAACACGGACGGGCAGCAGACGAACCCAACCTAGCCAGGCCGCTCCGAAGGATCCACCCGTTATCTCCGCAAACGCCCCGCGATCGCCCCGTGAACGCCTCGCGATGTCGCCGCCGGGCCGGTCAGCCCGGCAGCGGCGGGAGTTCGGGCCGCTGCAGCCAGGCCTCGAAGACCGGGGCCAGCGGGGCGGCCGCGTACCGGGAGGCGTGCGCGAGCAGGTCGGCGGTGCCGACGACGCCGTGCCGGTGGATGCTCGTCCAGTCCCGCAGCATCGCGAAGAAGGCGTCCTCGCCCAGCGCCCGCCGCAGCGCGTGCACGGCGAGGCCGCCGCGCTGGTACAGCCGGTCGTCGAACATCAGCCTGCGGCCCGGGTCGGCGAGCCTGAGGTCCTGCGGGAGCCCGGCCAGCAGGCCGTGCGCGGCGGCGGCGTGGGTGGCCGCGGCCGGGCCGCCGGCGTGCTCGGACCACAGCCACTCGGCGTACTTGGCGAAGCCCTCGTTCAGCCAGATGTGCCGCCAGTCGGCGATCGTCACGCTGTTGCCGAACCACTGGTGCGCCAGCTCGTGGGCGATCAGCCGCTCGCGCTCCCAGCCGCCGCCGAGGTGGTTCGTCCCGAAGGTGGCGACGCCCTGCGCCTCCACGGGGACGTCCAGTTCCTCGTCCGCGACGACCACCGCGTACTCGCCGAACGGGTACGGCCCGAACACCTCGCCGAAGTACGCCATCATCTCCGGCTGCCGCCCGAAGTCCCGGGTGAACGCGGGGACCAGCCGCTCCGGCACGTAGCCGGTCTGCGGCACGGCCGGGCGGGCCGCCAGCGGCACCGGCCGGTAGTGGCCGATCGACACCGTCACCAGGTACGGCGAGGTCGGCGCGCTCTGCTCGTACACCCAGGTGGTGCTGGACGCCCGGGTGGTGCGGGTCAGCAGCCGGCCGCTCGCCAGCACGGTGAACGGGGACGGCGTGGTGACCGCGATCTGGTACGTCGCCTTGTCGGCGGGCCGGTCGTTGCACGGGAACCATGACGGCGCGCCGATCGGCTGGCTGGCGACCAGCGAGCCGTCGGTCAGCTCCTCCCAGCCCAGGCCGCCCCACGGGCTGCGCACCGGACGGGGGTTGCCGGTGTAGTGCACCTCGACGGTGAACGCCGCCCCCGCCGCCAGTGCCCTGGCCGGACGGATCCGCAGCTTGCCGGCGCGGTGGGTGTAACGGGCGGCCTTGCCGTCGACCAGCACCCGCCCGATCCGGAACTCGGCCAGGTCCAGCGCGAACTCGGCCAGCGCCGCGTCCGCCACGGCGCTCAGCCGGGCCGAGGCCGCCAGCCGGTTCGGCCCGGGCCGGTAGTCCAGCACGAGCTCGTAGCGGTGGACCCGGTAGCGGTGGTCGCCGTTGGCCGGGAAGTACGGGTCGGGGGCGCCGGCGGTCGCCGGGACGTGCTTGGGCTTCACGGGGGCGGGCACTTCCTGCGGGCCGGGACGGGTGGTCATGACGTGGGCTGCCACGCCTCGATGGGGTTGCCCAGCCACCGCGTGTCGGCGGGGACGGACTCGGCGCGCATCACCAGCGAGGCCGGGCCCAGCGTGCTGCGCGCGCCCACCGTGCTGCCGGGCAGCACGATGCCGCCCGGGCCCAGGGTGGCGCCCTCGCGGAGGACCACAGTATCCATCCGCATGATCCGGTCGTGGAAGAGGTGCGTCTGCACCACGCAGCCCCGGTTGACGGTGACGCCGTCCCCGAGGGTGACCAGGTCCGCCTCCGGCAGCCAGTAGCTCTCGCACCAGACGCCGCGGCCGATCCGCGCGCCGAGCGCCCGCAGCCAGAGGTTCAGCACCGGCGTGCCCGGCACCGCGCCGACCAGCCACGGCACCGCCAGCACCTCGACGAAGGTGTCCGCGAGCTCGTTGCGCCACACGAAGCTGCTCCACAGCGGGTGCTCCACCGCCCGGAACCGGCCGACCAGCAGCCACTTCGCCGCCACCGCGACCAGGCAGGCCACCGCGCCGGCGCCCAGCAGCACCAGGCCCGAGAGCAGCGCGGCCACGCCCGCCGACCAGGAGACGGACAGCCGGGACAGCACCGCGACGGTCAGCACGCCGAGCGCCCCCGAGGCGAGCACCGGCAGCAGCCGGGCCAGCTCGACCAGTCCGCGCGCCCAGAGCAGCCGGGCTGGCGGCTCGTAGGTCAGGCTCTGGTCGGCCTCGTCCGCCGCGCGCGGCAGCCGCATCGGCGGCATGCCCAGGTACGAGCCGCCCTTCTTGGCCTTCTCCGGCGTCGCCGACAGCACGCCCACCAGGCCCCGCTTGGGCACCGCCCGCCCCGGCGCGGTCATTCCCGAGTTCCCGAGGAACGCCCGCTCGCCGACCTTCGCCTCGCCGAGCCGCACCCAGCCACCGCCCAGCTCGTACGGCGCGATCAGGGTGTCGTCGGCCAGGAACGCGCCGTCGCCGACGGTGGTCAGGCTGGGCAGCGCCAGCACTGTGGACACCTCCGCGCCCCGGCCGACCCTCATCCCGAGCGCCCGCAGCCACAGCGGCGTGACCAGCCCCGCGTACAGCGGGAAGAGCACCTCCCGGGCCCGGTCCATCAGCTGGGTGACGGTCCACGCCTGCCAGCCGACCCGGCCGTGCAGCGGGTGCACCCCGGGGACCAGACCGCGGCTCAGCAACCGGACGGCGGCCACCAGCTGCGCCGCGTACACCGCGCCGTACGCCAGGGTGGCGGGCAGCAGGCCGAGCAGCGCGCCGCCGAGCGCCGCGCCGAGGCCGTCGCCCTGGTGGACGAAACCGGCGAGGACCGCGAGCGCGGCCAGCGCGGGCGCCACCGGGAGCAGGCCGAGCGCCGTGCCGCTGGCACCGTAGAGCGCGGCCCAGAAGACCCGGTGCGGCGGGCGCTCCTTGGGCCACGCCCGCTCGACGCGGCCCAGCTTGACGGCGGGCGCGCCGCCCCAGCGCTGGCCGGTCGGCACGTGCCCGGTGACGCTGGAGCCGGGCAGTACCTGGGCGCGCTTGCCGACCCGGGCGCCGGGCAGCAGGGTCGAGCGGGTGCCGACCACGGCGCCGGAGCCGACCTTGACCTGGCCGACCTCCAGCCGGTCGCCGTCCAGCCAGTAGCCGCACAGGTCCACCTCGGCCTCGACGGCGCAGCCCCGGCCCAGCTTCAGCATCCCGGTGACCGGCGGCAGCGAGTGCAGGTCGACCTCGGGCCCGACCTTGGCACCCAGCGCCCGGGCGTAGCGGACCAGCCAGGCGCCGGACAGCGCGGTGGCGCCGCTGAGCTCGGAGAGCCGCTCGGCGGTCCAGAGCCGCAGGTGGACGGCGCCGCCGCGTGGATGGCTGCCCGGGCGCAGGCCGCGCAGCAGCAGCCGGGCGCCGCCGGCCGCGATCGCTAGCCGGCCCGCCGGGCTGTACAGCGCCAGGGCGCCCGCGCCGACCGCCCACCAGGAGGCGGTGGGCGCCCACGGGTAGTCGCCGAGGTGGGAGAGCAGGTTGCCGGCCGCCAGCAGGGCGACCGTCCAGCGCAGGCCGACCACGGTGAACAGCGGGATCAGCAGGAGCAGCTGGAGCAGCTTGGCCCGGGTCGGCACCAGGGCGATGGTGCGGGCCTGGCCGCTCTGGGCGGCGGTGCGCTCCAGGTGCCGGGCGAGCTTGCGCAGCGTCGGGTGCTGGTAGACGTCCAGCACGGCGGCGTTCGGGTAGCGGGTGCGCAGCAGCGTGGTGAGCCGGGCGGCGGCCAGGCTGCCGCCGCCGATGCCGAAGAAGTCGTCGCGCGGGCCGCTCACCGTCACACCGAGGATCTCGGTCCACTGCTCGGCCAGCCAGGCCTCGGTGCCGTACAGCTGCTCGCTCGGCCCGGCGTTCTCCAGCTCGGGCAGCGGCCAGGGCAGGGCGGCCCGGTCGACCTTGCCGGAGGTGCGGGTGGGCAGGGTGTCGACCGGCGCGAGCAGCGGCACCAGGGCGGCCGGCAACTCGGCGCGCAGCTTCTCGACGGCCTGCTCGCGGTCGAAGCCGTCCTGGACGACCAGGTAGCCGACCAGCAGCTGGTTGCCGCCGCGCGCGGTGCGGACGGCGGCGGCCGCGCCCGCCACGCCGGGCAGGGCCTGGAGCGCCGCGTCGACCTCGCCGAGTTCGATCCGGCGGCCGCCGAGCTTGATCTGCTCGTCGGTGCGGCCGAGGAACAGCAGGCCGGCCGGGTCGGCCTGGACCAGGTCGCCGCTGCGGTACGCCCGCTCCCAGCCGAGCGAGGCCAGCGGCGCGTACTTCTCGGCGTCCTTCTCCGGGTCGAGGTAGCGGGCCAGGCCGACCCCGCCGATCACCAGCTGGCCGGTACCGCCGGCCGCGACCGGCTCGCCGGTCTCGTCGACCACGGCGAGGTCCCAGCCGTCCAGCGGCAGGCCGATCCGGACCGGGCCGTCGCCGGTCAGCAGCGCGGCGCAGGCGACCACGGTGGCCTCGGTGGGGCCGTAGGTGTTCCAGACCTCGCGGCCCTCGGTGACCAGCCGCTGCACCAGCTCCGGCGGGCAGGCCTCGCCGCCGAAGATCAGCAGCCGCACCTCGTTGAGCGCCTCGGCCGGCCAGAGCGCGGCCAGCGTCGGGACGGTGGAGACCACGGTGATCTCCTGCTCCGCCAGCCAGGGGCCGAGGTCGGCGCCGCTGCGTACCTGGGAGCGGGGGACGGGCACCAGGCAGGCGCCGTGGCGCCAGGCCAGCCACATCTCCTCGCAGGAGGCGTCGAAGGCCACCGACAGGCCGGCCATCACCCGGTCGCCGGGGCCGATCGGCTCGTCCTGGAGGAAGAGCGCCGCCTCGGCGTCGACGAAGGCGGCGGCGTTGCGGTGGGTGACGGCCACGCCCTTGGGGCGGCCGGTGGAGCCGGAGGTGAAGATGATCCAGGCGTCGTCGGCCGGCGTCGGGCGGGGGCGGGGTTCCGCGGCCGCCTCGCCGGGGTCGGGGACCGGGCGTTCGCGGTGGACGGTCAGCGCGCGGTCGGTGCCGAGCACCGCGGCGACGCCGGCCTCCCCGAAGACCAGCTGGGCGCGCTCGTCCGGGTCCTCTGCGTCGACCGGCACGTAGGCGGCGCCGGCGGCGAGCACGGCGAGGATCGAGACGTACAGGTCGTTGGTGCCCGAGGGGACCCGCACGCCCACCCGGTCGTCCGGGCCGATCCCGGCGGCGGCCAGCCGGCGGCGCAGCTGCTCGACCTCGGCGGCCAGGGCGCGGTAGCCGAGCACGGTGCGCCCGTCGTCCAGGGCCGGTTCGTCGGGGTGGGCGCGGACGGTGGCGTCCAGGACGTCGACCAGGGTGCGCGGTGCGGCGGCCGGACGGCCCGGGAAGAGGGCCTGTGGCGGTGGGGCCTGTGGTGGTGTGGCGTGGGGCGGCGTGGCGGACTGCTCCGTGCTCGGTTCAGCTGTCATGGCAGCCCGTACGCTCCTCGTCCTCGCCCCGTTCCGACTGATGCCCGGCCCTTCGGGGCGGTGGGAGCACTCGCCTGACCGGGTGACCCCACTCCGGGGCCGGAGCGGACAACCCGACTGATGGTAGCCCCGGGTGCGAGGCGCCGTACGGCCCGACACTTGGCTCAACTAGGCCGGAAATGGCCTGAGCTGACGTTGTGTCAGTCAACAACTGGGTGGGCCTGGCAGTCATGTGACTGGATGTCAGTCAAATTGACGGATCGTCAGGCCTAATTCTCGATCGTGATCCACGCCACAGCGAATGCTGCTCCCTTCGGGTGGCGGGCCCGGCTTCCCGGCCCGGTTCCGGCCCGGCCGCCGGGCCCGCCAAGGCGTCGGAGCGGTGTCCGAGAGGCGCCGGAGAGAGACCCGAATGGCGCCCGAATGGTGTCAGGGCGGTCAGCGGAAGCGGTGCAGGTACTCCTGGAGGAACGCCTCCAGGGTGCGCGGGGCGCGCCTGGTGAGGTGGGCGAGGGTGCCGTCGGGTGCCTCCCGGCGGACCGCCGCGAGCTGCTGGATCTCCACCACGTGGGAGGCCAGCCAGGGCGGCATCCCGGCCCGCTCGACCAAGTGGGTGTGCAGCCCGGCCGGGGGCAGGTCGAGGTAGCGGACCGGGCGGCCGAGCAGCTCGCCGAGCAGCCCGGTGAGCTCCGGGTAGCTGTACGCCCGGCCGCCGGTGAGCGGATACGTTCCGCCGGCGAGCTCCGGGCGGGTGAGCACCTCGGCCGCGGCGTCGCCGATGTCCCGGGCGTCGACGTAGTTGCAGCGGGCCTGGCCCATGGCGCCGTGCACCACCCCGGCGGCGGCGATGCCGGGGGCCAGCAGCAGCAGCTTCTGCATGAACGCGTACGGCCGCAGCACCGTCGCGGTGACGCCGGACGTGCGCAGGCGCTCCTCGACCAGGTGGTGGCCGCGCGAGACGGCCACGGGGGAGTCCGGTTCGGCTGCGGGTGCGGAGATCTTGACGATGTGCTCCACGCCGCTCTCGACCGCAGCGTCGATCGCGGCCAGCTCGTGCTGGACCTGGTGCGGGCCGTTGGCCATGGTGAGGAAGAGCTGGTGCGCGCCACGGAAGGCTTCGCGCAGGGAGTTCGGGTCGGCGGCGTCGGCCGGGAGCGTCTCGGTCAGTGCGAGGGTCCGGTCGTCGAGGCCGGCCGCGAGGCGGGCGGGGTCGCGGCTGAGTGCGCGGCTCGGTGCACCGAGGGCGGCGAGGCTGCGCAGGGTGGCACCGCCGGTGGCGCCTCCGGCGCCCATGACGACGATCATGAGGTCTGTCCTTCCGGTCGGGTGGAGAGTCGGTGCTGCGGGGATCGGGTCCGGCGGCTGCCGCGCCAGCGCCAGGTGATCACGGTGGCCGCGATCGCCGACGAGACCGGCAGGTCGATCGGAAGGCGGCCGGGCCAGGGGCTGGTGGCGAGCCCGTGGATCTGCGGCAGCCAGTGCGCGGCCGCGAGGCCGACGGTGAGTGCGACGGCCGCGGCGGCCAGGCCGAGTGCGGGGGCCAGCAGGGCGCGCGGTGCCCGGCCGCCCGGGGAGCGGTCGGGCCGGCGTCGCAGGGCGGAGCCGACCAGGGTGGCGACGACGGCCGAGGTGCCGCCGATCGTGGTGGCCGCGGCGATCAACAGCTGCGGCTGGTGCGTGACGGCCCCGCCGATGCCGGCCATCACGGCGGGCATCGCGTAGGCGACGAGGACCTCCCGCCACAGGGTGAAGGGGGGCGGTGCGCCGGGTGCTTTCTTGCTCATGGGCTTCTCCTGCGGAGGTGTTGGGGTGAAGTGATTAGGTGGCTAACTATTAGTGCTTAGGTGCCTAACTATTGGGTCGTGAAGCCGGCGGGCCGCCTTGCGCGGCCCGCCGTTCTCGACCGGGTCAGTCCGCGGTCAGCGCGTCGGCACCCTCGACCACCCTGGCCAGGAGGTCGAGGAAGGTGGCGCGCTCCTCGACCGAGAGCCCGCCGACCAGTGCCTGCATCCGGGCGAAGTGCTCGGGCGCCAGATCGCGCAGCCGCTGCGCGCCGCGTGCGGTGAGGACCACCACGTTGGCGCGGCCGTCCTCGGCGGACGGACGGCGGACCACCAGGCCCTCCCGCTCCAGGCCGTCCACCAGGCCGGTCACGGTCGCCCGCGAGACGCCGAGGCCGGCCGCGAGCTGGGAGGGCGACTTCTCGCCGCCGTGGTCCTCCAGGTCGGCCAGCAGTCGGTAGCGGCCGGTGGAGAGCCCGAACCGGGCGAAGTGCACCTCCCCGGCCTGGCCGATCCGGGCGCCCGCCGCCATCAGCCGGGCCGCGACCAGGATCGCCTGCGGGTCGGCCGTGAGGCCGTAGCGGGCGATCTGGCGGCGCGCCTGGTCGAGAGTGGGGGCGCCGCTGCCGGCGTCGGGGCGTTGTGTCATGAAAGTAATATGGCGCCTCATCAGTTTCCCGGTCAAGTCGACGGCCGCACCGACCGGTTCCCGGACGGTGCGGGCCGCGGTGACGCCGGTCCCTCCGGGGTCGAGGGTGGCCGGGCGGTGCGCCCAGGGCGAGTCTCGTCATTCCCGGCGTCGCGCGCCCGGCGGGAACGGCGGGACACGTCCTACGCGGCGCGGCGCGCGCCGCCGTCCGCACCTTCCTGGCCGACCAGGGTGTGCCCGACCCCGACGGGCGGACCGCCACCCTGCTGGCCTGCGTCGACGGACTGGTCTTCGACCGGCTGGTGGGCGGCGGGGAAGTCCGCGTGGACGAGGTCCAGGGGCTGGTGGCGGCTGCGCTGCGCGGGACGGCCGGACGGTAGGGCGTTTCTTCGAACTCCCGTCGCTTGGAGGCAGTTTGAAAAGGCGCCCCCGGCGGGGTGTGGCGGCCTCGCCGCACGAAGTGCCGTAGGGCGGCGCTCCGGCGGCCCGGATGCGGCGGTGGCCGGGGTGGTGGCTCGGTGGTGACGAGCAATCAGGTCAATCAACCGTCAAGTTGGTTCATTCACAGAATAATCCGGTCGCAAAGTGGACGGCATCGAAACATTTACGCTGCTTCCAGGTCTTCACATGGAGATCTCAGACTGACAGGCTGGGGCCGCCCTTTCAGTACTGAGGAGGTTCCTTGTCCCGTATATCCACGCTGGCCGGAGCGGTCACCTGCGCCCTCGCCCTCGTCACCGGTAGTGCTGTCGCGGCATCGGCAGCGCCGATAGACCTGGCGCCGGGTGCGGCGGCCGAGGCGAAGGTCGCCGCTGTCAACTGGACCCCGTGTAACCCCGACCCGAGCAAGCCGGACCCAGGTATCTACGACTGTGCCGTGTACCCGGTTCCGCTGGACTATGACAACCCGTCGGGTGAGAAGATCGGCATCGCCATGATGCGCCGGCGGGCGAGCGACCCGTCCAAGCGGATCGGCTCGCTGTTCCTCAACCCGGGCGGCCCGGGTGGTAGCGGCTACCTGTGGGCGACCACCACCCGGTTCGGTACCGAGGTGCAGTCGCGCTTCGACCTGGTCGGTTTCGACCCCCGTGGCGTGGCCCGGAGCAACCCGCTCAAGTGCTTCAAGACCCAGGAGGACGCCGACGCGGTCAACGGCCGCATGGTCGGCGTGCCGGTCACCAAGGCCGAGATCAACGAGACGCTGGACGCGGACCAGGACTACACCGACGCGTGCAGCAAGAACGCCGGCCCTCTGATCGAGCACATGTCGACCATCAACGTGGTCCGCGACCTCGACCGGATGCGCCGCGCCGTCGGCGACTCCCAGCTCAACTTCGCCGGGTTCTCCTACGGCACCCTGATCGGCGCGACCTACGCCGGGATGTACCCGAACAAGGTGCGCACGATCATCGTCGACGGCAACGTCGACCCGAACCTGCGCCTGCACGACGGCCTGGAGTACGACCGTCAGCGGGCGGGCGGCTTCGAGCTGGCCCTGGACGAGTTCCTGAAGCGCTGCCAGGCCGCCGGCGCCCCGCGCTGCGCCTTCGGCGAGGGCGACACCCGGGCCAAGTTCGACCAGCTCCGCGACCACCTGCGGACCAGCCCGGTCACCCTGCCGAACGGCTCCCAGGTGACGCTGAGCACCTTCACCAGCGAGGTGGCCAGCGCGCTGTACTCGCAGGCCAAGCTGGCGCCGCTGGCCAAGTCGCTGCAGGCGACGTACCAGCTGGTCCAGAAGCCGGCCGCGAACACGCTGATGGCGCCGAAGGCGACCGTCTCGGACGACGACGCCAACATCCTCGCGGTGAACGCCCCGCGGGCGCTGCGTGAGGCCCCGGCCGACTCCGAGTACACCGCCGACGACTCCTACATGGGCGTCAACTGCCAGGACAAGCCGTACCCGTCGAACGACCGGGTCTTCCCGAACGTCGCCAAGGCCTGGGAGAAGGAGTCGCCGACCTTCGGCCGCTACCAGGCCTTCGACGCGCCCGCCTGCGCGAGCTGGCCGGCCCCGGCCCGGGACGCCGAGCGCTTCAGCGGCCCGTGGAACAAGAAGACCTCGAACACCGTCATGGTGATCGGCAACCTCTACGACCCGGCCACCCAGTACAAGTTCGCCCAGCGGATGCAGCAGCAGCTGGGCAACGCCGTGCTGGTCAGCGTGGACTCGATCGAGCACTGCGCCGTCGGCCGCAGCCAGGCGCTGAACGCGCTGGTCACCCGCTACCTGGTCGACGGCACCGCGCCGAAGCCGGGCCAGCTGCTGAAGCCGGACGCGGCGATCTTCCCGGCGGCCTGACGGGGCCGAGCGGCTGGCCGGTGCCGGCCCGCGCGGCCCGCAAGGCCCGCCCGGCAGGACTGGCCGCGCGGCCCCCGGAGGCCTGAGGTACGTGTGAACGGATGTGGTGGTCGGCGGCGCCGGCCACCACATCCGCGTTTTCCGGCCGAGCCCCCGGAGGACGGCGTGAACGCGGATGGCCGTGCGAAAGCGGATGACGGCGCGAACCGGGTATGCGGCGTGAATGCGGCGGTGGATCGCCATCCGGCCCTCCTCGGAAACGAGTTCATCTCGGATTCTTCTCGGATGTCGGGGACCGTAGCCGATACCACTGACAATCGGCCGCCGGGCCCGCAGCGGCCTGGGACCTGCGCTGATTCGCCGAAAATGACGTACTGTCACACTAGTTCGTTAAAGGATTCCCACCCTCGAATACCTGTGTTAGCGTGCCGCCGCCAGCTTCTCTCATCGCCGAGAAAGTGAGGTCGGGCCATGGAGGGCGCATTCTCCCGACGGGGATTCCTGGGCACCGCCGGTGCGGCGGCCGGGGTGTCCGCCGGCTCGACGGGCACGGCGCCCGCGGCCGGGGCGCGCCGGGAGCCGCCGGAGGGGCGGTCGGTCCGGCCGGGCGATCCCCGCTACCGGACGCTCGGCCAGGGCTTCAACCAGCGCTGGCGCAGCAGCCCCGCCCACATCCGCCTGGTGGCCGACGAGGCCGACGCCGTGGGCGAGTTGAACCGGGCGCTGGACCACGGGATGCGGCCGACCGTCCGCGGCGGCGGCCACTGCTACGAGGGCTTCGTCGACAACGACGGGGGCGTCATCCTCGACCTCAGCATGATGCGGGGTGTCGCCGCCGCCACGGACAAGTTCGGCCGTCCGACGTACTGCGTGGAGGGCGGGGCCACCAACTGGGACGTCTACACCACGCTCTTCCGCGCGTACGCGGTGACGCTGCCGGCCGGGTCCTGCTACTCGGTCGGCGCGGGCGGGCACATCTGCGGCGGCGGGTTCGGCCTGCTCTCGCGGCGGCACGGGCTCACCGTGGACCACCTGGTCCAGGTCGACGTGGTCACCGTGCGGGGCGGCACCGCTGTGGTGACCAGGGCGCACCGCGACGACGGCGAGGGCTCCCCGGAGGCGGACCTCTTCTGGGCCCACACCGGGGGCGGCGGCGGGAACTTCGGGGTGGTGCTGCGCTACCACTTCGCGGTTGGCGTGCCGAAGCCGCCGCCCCGGGTCTGGCTCAGCAGCGTCGCCTGGCCCTGGGGCGAACTGGTGGAGCGGCCCGGCGACTTCGAGACCCTGGTGCGCAACTTCGGCGCCTTCATGGCCGAGCACAGCGGCCCGCGGGAGCCGACCTACCAGGGCCTGTTCGCGATCCTCAAGCTCACCCACCGCTCCAACGGGAACGTAGTCCTGGTGAGCCAGTGGGACGGTGACGACCCGGGGCCGCTCGACGCGTTCCTGGCGGCCGTCGAGCGCGGGATGGCGACGCGGTCGGTGGTCCAGACCCACAGCGCCGGCGGGCTGTTCCTGCCCTACCCGGAGAAGCGTCGCCAACTGCCCTGGTTCCAGGCCACCATGACGCTCAACCCGTCGGGCGACAACCAGCGCGGCAAGTACAAGTCGGCCTACCACCGCGAGCCGTTCAGCCGGGCCCAGATCGCCACCTTCTGGGACTGGCTGGTGCGGGAGGTCGAGGGCGTGGACCTCACGAAGACGCTGGTGCAGATCGACTCCTACGGCTGCCGGATCAACACCCGCGGGCCCGAGGAGACCGCTGTCCCCCAGCGCGACTCGATCATGAAGCTCCAGTACCAGACGTACTGGACCGACGAGGCCCAGGACGCCGACCACCTGGCGTACCTCGGCGGGCTCTACCGGGACGTCTACCGGGAGACCGGCGGTGTCCCGGAGATCGACACCGCGACGGACGGCGCCTACGTCAACTACCCGGACGTCGACCTGGGCACGGCCGACCAGCCGGACCCGGCCTACCAGCGGCTCTACTACAAGGGGAACTACCCGCGGCTGCAGCGCACCAAGGCGTACTGGGACGGCGCGGAGGTGTTCCACCACGCTCAGTCGATCACCCTCCCCGGGGCCTGACCGGGAGGGGGCCCGCCACCGGATGCGCGAGCCGCCGTAGGGGCGCAGGGTCGAGGTATGAGCGGAGTGGTCGTGCTGGTCGAGCTGGAGCCGTCCACCGAGGTGCTGGACGCGGGCGAGGTCGACGTGGGCGCGCGGATTCGCTGGGTGCACGCGGCGCCGCCGGATCCGGACGTGCCGGAGGATCCGGGGCCGGTGACCTTCTGCGGCCTCGACACGGCGGACCTCGAACGGGAGTCCTACCGCCCGGCCGGGCCCGGCGAGCCGTGGTACCCGCCGTCCCAGCGCACCCGGCGGTGCCGAGCCTGCGAGGCGGTGCTCAAGGCACCCTGAACGGGCTCGCGGAGCGCGGCCGGTTCCACCACCGGCCGCGCCCGGGAGCGCGGGCCCGCCCGACCGGACAGGCCCGCCCGACCGAACGGCCCGGACAGGCCGGACAGGCCGGACAGGCCGGCGTACCCCCGGGCCACCCCTACGCGGCCGGCTTCGCCGCCTCCTCGACGATCCGCCCGTCACGCAGCTCGATCACCCGGTCGGCGAGTTCCATCAGCGTCGGGTCGTGGGTGGCGACCACCACGGTGACGCCCTCGCTGCGGACGACGGCGCGCAGCAGCTGCATGATCGAGCGGCCGGTCTCCGAGTCCAGCTGGCCGGTCGGCTCGTCGGCGATGATCAGGCCGGGCTCGTTGGCCAGCGCGCGGGCGATGGCGACGCGCTGCTGCTGGCCGCCGGAGAGTTCGCCGGGCCGCTGGTTGGCCTGGTCGGCGAGGCCGACGAGGGCCAGCAGGGTGTGCGCGCGCTCCTCGCGTTCGGCGGCCGAGACCTTGCGCAGCCGCATCGGCACGCCGACGTTCTCGGCGGCGGTGAGCATCGGGATCAGCCCGAAGGACTGGAAGACGAAGCCGATCCGCTCCCGCCGCAGGGCGAGCCGGCCGTCCTCGTCCAGTTCGGCGAGGTCGGTGCCGTCCAGGGCGATGCTGCCGGCGGTCGGGGCGTCCAGGCCGCCGACCAGGTTGAGCAGGGTGGTCTTGCCGGAGCCGGACCGGCCCTTGAGCGCGGCGAGTTCGCCGCGGCCGACGGTGAAGGAGACGCCGCGCAGCGCGTGCACGGTCCGCTCGCCGGTGCCGAAGCTGCGCCGGAGGTCGGTCACGGCCACCATCGGGGCGTTGGTGGTGGCGGTGGCCTGAGGCTGCGTCATTGAGGCTTCCCCCTGTGTGTGTCTACCCAGTGTCTACGGACGGGTGGCGCCACGGGTTCACGGTTTCGGGCGGCGATTTCCGGGGTGCCGGTCGGCGTTCCCAAAGGCGTGCTGTGGAGCCTGAGTTATGAAATGTTCATGGCATTCTGGCGGGCGCCCGAAGTGCAGGTGCTGCCAATGCAAGGAATTTGCTCATTACTTACTTGTTAGCGCAAGTCCCTTCCGTTCCTGGATCGAATCTGACAGAGTCGTCCGCTATCCGGTGATCAAATGCCGGTGATCATTGCGTTGATGTGCCCTAAGTGTGTCCATTCGTGGCCGAGTTGTGACCGAATCGGATCGATGAACGGGGCTGGGACGCGACCTGGGGACGTAAAGACCGGGGAGGAACTTGATGCTCGGCTTCGTCGTGCGCCGACTGCGCGGGCGACTGCCGCTGGCTGCCGCCGTGCTGCTCGCTGTACTGATCACCACGGCCGTGCTGACCGCGCTGGTGGCGTTCAACCGCAGTGTCGGCGAGGCCGGTCTGCGGCAGGCGCTCCAGGGGCCAGGACATGCTCGGACCACGGTCGTGGTGACCGCCGAACACGGGCTCGACCAGCGTGCGAAGGACGAGGCGGAGCTCGCCGCCTACCGCGGCAGGCTCTTCGGGGACCTGCCCGTGCGCACCGACAGCCTGCTGCGCAGCCGCTCCTACGGCCTGCCGGACGGTGCCGGCACCACCGGTACCAACGGGACCAGCGGCGCCACCAGCACCAGCGGCGCCCCCGGGTCCGCGGTCCCCGGACCCGGGACCCAGCCCGACCTGACGGTCCTCGCCGACCTCGACCGCGACCGGGCCCGCCTGCTCGCCGGCGCGTGGCCCGCCGCGGCCTCCGGCCCGGTTCAGACCACCGCCCCGCAGGTCGCCGTCCCGCAGACCATGCTGGCGCGGCTCGGCCTCACCGACCAGGCCCTGCCCGCCGATGTGCAGGTGGCGGACCGCCTCGGCGGCAAGTCGCTGACCGTCCGCGTCACCGGCGTCTACCGGGCCGTCGACCCGACCGACGCGTACTGGCGCATCGACCCGGTCGGCGGCCACGAGGTCGAGGTCAGCGGCTTCACCACCTACGGCCCGATGCTGGTCGACCAGAGCGCCTTCACCACCGGCGGGTTGGTGCAGAGCAGCCGCAGCTGGCTGCTCGACGCCGACTTCGCGGGCATCGGTCGCTCCGCGGCGGAGGCCATGGGCGACCGCGCCCAGGGCCTCGCCGACGACCTGCAGACCCGCGCCAGCATCAGCTCGCGGACCGAACTGCCAGACATCCTGCGCGAGTTGTCCTCCAGCATGATGGTCGCCCGGACCACCCTGCTGATCGGCGCCCTCCAGCTGGCCGTGCTCGCCGTCGCGGCGCTGCTGCTGGTCGTCAACCTGATCGCGACCCGGCAGACGGCCGAGAACGAGCTGCTCGCCGCCCGCGGCGCCTCCGGCGCCCGGCTCGGCGCCTTCACCGCGACGGAGTCGCTGCTGCTCGCCCTGCCCGCCGCGCTGCTGGCCCCCCTGCTGACTCCGTTCCTGGTCCGCGCCCTGGCCGGCTTCGGGAGCGACCACCAGGTGCCCCTGGACACCGGCATCAGCTGGTCGCTCTGGCCGATCGCCGTGCTCTGCGCCTTCGCCTGCGTCCTGCTGGCCAGCCTGCCCAGCCTCCTGCGCGGCGCCGGAGCCGCCCTGCGCAGCCGCTCCGGCCGCCGCCAGGCCCTGGTCTCCGGCATCGCGCGCAACGGCGGCGACCTCGCCGTGCTCGCCCTGGCCGTGCTCGCCTACCAGCAGCTCAGCCAGTACGGCGGCGGGCTGTCCACCGACTCCTCCGGCCGGCTCGGCGTGGACCTGCTGCTGGTCGCCACCCCGACCCTGGCGCTCTGCGCCGGCACCCTGGTGGTGCTGCGCCTGCTGCCGCTCGCCGCCAGGCTCGGTGCCCGGGTGGCCGCGCGCGGCCGTGGCCTCGGCCCGGCCCTGGTCGGCTGGCAGCTGGCCCGTCGGCCCGCCCGTGCCACCGGCCCCGTGCTGCTGCTGGTGATGGCCGTGGCCACCGGCGTGCTGGCGCTCGGCCAGCACGCCACCTGGACCGCCTCCCAGCGCGACCAGGCCGCCTTCAACACGCTCGGCGGCCTGCGGATCTCCGCCTCGCACAACGCCCTGATGGGCCAGGGCGGCCGCTACGGCGCGCTGCCCGGCGGCGACCGGCTGGTCCCGTTGGTGCGCGAGGAGCAGTCCCTGCCCAACGGCAAGGGGCAACTGCTCGCCGTGGACACCGCCGCCTTCGCCGAGCGCGTCCCGGTCCGCTCCGACCTGCTCGGCGGGCGCACCCGCGAGGACCTGTTCGGGTCGCTCGCCCAGCCCGCCCCCACCGGGCCGCAGGCCGGCCTGGAACTGCCCGGCCACCCGCTGCGGATCGACGCGGAGGTCACCGTCCAGCAGCCGGAGCAGCAGGCCGGGACGCCCGGCGGCAGGACTGGTCCGTCGCTTCACCCGGAGGCCAGGTTGCTGCTGCGCGACCGCTTCGGCATGATCCACAAGGTCTCGCTGGGCACGCTCCCGCTGACCGGCGACGCCAAGGTCTCGGCCTCGCTGACCACGCTGGTCGACGCCCCGCTCGGCTCGGCCGCCGCGCCGTTGACCGTGGTCGGCGTGATCGTCGCCTTCGGCGACCGGTCCAACGGGGAGCTGACCGTCCACCGGCTGTCCGTCTCCGACAGCGCCGACGGCCCCGCGACCGCCGTCCAGGTGCCGGCCGGCTTCGGCTGGACGGCGACGGCGCCCCCCGTCCGGGCCATCGGCGACGTGGTGCCCGGGCCGGCCGCCGTCCTCGGATCCGAACCGACCGGCGCCGACCGCTTGTTCACCATCCGCTACCGCTTCGCCAACGGCCTCGGGGACATGGTCCGCGCCGTCCTCCAGCCGACCGGGACGAGCGTGCCGGCCACCGTGTCCGGCATCGTCACCCGCGACTACCTGAAGGTCGTCGGCGGCTCCGTCGGCGACACCGTCCAGGTGCCGTTCTCCGGGATCGTCCTGCCGGTCAAGATCACCGCCGTGGTCGACGCCCTGCCGGCGGCCGGCCTCAACGCGCTCATGGTCGACCTCTCCACCACGGCCCGGCTGCTGGCCGCACAGGGCGGCGAACTGCCCAACCGCGCCGAGTGGTGGCTGCCCGCCACCGGCCCCGGCGACCGGACCCCCGCCGAGGCCGCCGCCGCACTGCGCGCCGCCCCCGGCGCCCAGGACGTCCAGCTTTACGAGGAGGCCGTCGAGGACCTGCTCAGCGACCCGGTCGGCGCCGCTCCGCAGAGCGCGCTCATGGTCATCGCGGTCGTCACCGGGGTGCTCGCCGCGATCGGCTTCGGCGCCGCCGTGGCCGCCTCCGCCCGCGAACGCTCCCGGGACTCCGCCCTGCTGCTCGCGCTGGGCGCCCGCCGCAAGCAGGTGACCCGCACCATGGCCGCCGAACAGGCCCTCCTGGTCGCCCTCGGCGGGGCCGTCGGACTGGCCCTCGGCACGCTGCTCGTCCACCTGATCGTGCCGTTCGTCGTGCTGACGCCGGCCGCCCGCCGCCCGACGCCCGGGGCGCTGATCGAGCTGCCGCTCGGCCAGGCGCTACTGCTCACGGCCGCGATCGCCGTCGTTCCCCTGTTGTCGGCCTTCCTGATCGGACGCCGCCGTCGAGACGTGGCCGCCCGGCTGCGCCACGTGGAGGAGATGTGACCACCAAGGCCGGCACCACCGTGCCCACCCCTTCGCCCGCGCCCGCCCACGGCCCCGCGCCCTGGGTCCGCACCCGGCTGCGCGCGACGCCGCTGGCCACCCTGCTCATGGCGGCGCTCGCCTTCGTCACGGTGTTCATGGCGGCGGCCTTCCCCCGCGTCGTCGACCGGGGCGCGGACAGCGCCCTGCGGGACTTCGTGCACCAGAAAGGCGTCAACGCGACCAGCCTGCAAGCCACCTCCGAGCCGAACCTGAGCGACCCGGCCTCCGCCCTCGACGACGTGCAGCAGAAGCTGACCGCGGAGATCGGCCGGAACCTGCCGCTCACCGAGACCAGCCAGCTCTACGGCAGCCGGGCCAAGTCCCCGCGCAAGATGTTCAACGAGGGCTACGCCCGTCTCTCCGACCATCCGCCGGTGCTCGGCCTGCTGTACCTGCACGGGCTCAAGGAGCTCGTGACCCTCACCGACGGCGTCTGGCCGGGCCCCGCGGCCGAGGGCGCACCCCTGCCGATGATCGTCAGCCAGAAGGCCGCCGAGACCATCGGCGTCAAGCTCGGTGACGTCGTCGACAACGGCAGCGACCTGACCGGCCGGACCCGGTCCACCGTGGTCGGCTTCTACCGCGTCAACAACCCCACCGACCCGACCTGGGACGACATCGGCTGTCCCGCCCGCGCCTGCCTGGAGGGCCAGGGCACGGAGCTCCACTGGGCGACCACCGGTTTCGTCGGCGACAGCGGCCTGCACCAGCTGATCCTCTGGGGCAACGGCGGCGTGAACTTCTGGCGGCTGCCCGTCGACTCCGGCGCCCTGCGCGCCGACCAGCTGGCCGAGACCCGCGCCACCGTCGGCTCCTACCTGGTCGGGCGCGGCGCCACCACCCTCGCCGACGTGACCAAGCGCCCGGACCTGCACGTCACCTCGCTCCTGCCCGACGTCTTCACCCGGGCCACCGCCCGCTACGACGCCGCGGCCCCGCTGGCCGCGATCGGACCGGCCGGAGTGGCGGGGGTGGCCGTCGTGGTGCTGTGTCTCGCGGCGGCCCTCACCGCCGACCGGCGCACCGCCGAACTCCGGCTGCTCCAGGCCCGCGGCGGCTCGCGCGGCGGCATCCTGCTGCGCCTGCTCGGCGAGGGCGCGGCGACCGTGCTGCCCTCCGCCCTGCTCGGAACGGCCCTCGCCCTGGTGCTGCTGCCCACCCCCCGGTGGGGCAACGCCCTGCTCACCGCCCTGGCGGTCACCCTGATCGCCGTGCTGGCCTTCCCGGCGCGCGCCGCCGTACTGCTGTCCCCGCCGAAGGCCGTGGCCGGCTGGCGCCGACTCGTCGGCGAACTCGCCGTCCTGGCCGTCACCGCCGCGGCCGTGGCCGAGGTCCGCCGCCGCGGCGTCGCCCCCGGCAACGGCCTGGACCCGCTGCTGGTGGCCGCCCCGCTGATGCTCGCCCTCACCGGCGGCCTGCTGCTGGCCCGGATCCAGCCGCTGGTGGTCGGCTGGCTGGCCGCCCTCGCCGGGCGTGGCCGCGGCCTGATCGGCTTCCTCGGCCTGGCCCGCGCCGCCCGCGACAGCTCGGGCCGCCGCCGGCCCTCCGCGCTGCCGCTGCTCGCCCTGGTGATCGCCGTCACCACGACCGGCTTCGGCGCCACCGTGCTCGACACCGTGGACAGCGTCCGGCTGCGCGCCGGCCGGATTGCCACCGGCGGTGACGTCTCCGTCACCCTGCCGGTCTACGCGACCCTGCCGGAGGCGTTCACCACGGCCGCCGCCGAACTGCCCGGCGTACGGGCCGCGACCGGCGTGTGGGTCGAGCCCGGGGCCTTCTTCACCGGCGCCGACGGCGACTCCACCTCGGCCATCCTCGTGGTGGCCGAGCCGAAGGCCTACGCCGAGATCGCCCGGACCTTCGGGGTGGGCGAGTTCGACCCGGCGGTGCTCGCCGGCACCCCCGGCGGCCCGGACACCCCGGTGCCGGCACTGTTCAGCAGCGGCCTGTCCAAGCAACTGGCCGGCGGCCCGCCCCGGCTGCGCACGCCCAACGGGGGCCAACTGCGCACCACCGTCGCCGGGATCGTCACCGGCACCCCCGCCCTGCCGGACCCCGGCAAGCCGTTCATGGTGGTGCCTGTCGGGCCCGCCTCCGAGCGCCTTCCGGAGCTCAAGCGGACGAACAAGTGGCTCTCCGCCGGCAACGTCGACGCCGGCCAGGTCAGGAACCTGCTCCTGGACCGGGGCCTGACCACCGCCACGGGCCTCGCCAAGCTGATCCGGGACGAGGCCGTGGCCGCCGGCAAGGGCAGCTACGGGCTGCCCCCCGGGTACACGGTCCGCAGCAGCCACGAGGTGGCCGCCACGCTCGCCGCCGACCCGCTGCAGCGCTCCGCGGAACGCCTGTTCTGGTACTCGGGTGCCGCCGGCGCCGGGTTCGCCCTGCTGGCCGTCCTGCTGACACTGGTCCGGGCCGCCCCCGAGCGCACGGCCCTGCTGGCCCGACTGCGCACCATGGGCCTGCGGCCCCGGCAGGGGCTGGCGCTGATCATCACCGAGACGCTGCCGCAGGCCCTGGTGGCGGCCGTCGGCGGCGGGCTGGTCGCGCTGGCGGCGGTCGGACTGCTCGGGTCGGCCTTCGACCTGTCGGCGCTGGTCGGCGCCAACGTCGGCGACGTGCTGACCCCCGTCCTGCTGCCGGTGCTGCTGCCCACGGCGGGCCTGGCGCTGGTGGTCTGCCTCGGGGTGGTCCTGGAGACGGCCGTCTCCGGCCGGCGCCAGATCGCCACCGAACTGCGGGCGGGGGACCAGCGGTGAGGGCGGGAGGAGCGGTACGGGCCGTGACACCGGCGCCGGCCGCCGGGACCGTGGGGACCGTCAAGGTCGTCGAGATTTTCAGGACCGTCAGGACCTTCAGGACCGCCAGGACCTCTAGGACAGTCAAGACAGGAGACGAGCGGTGAAGAGCACTCCCCAGGAGCAGCCGGTCGCCGAGGCCCCCAGCTTGCAGGAGCTCCGGCAGCGGGCCCTCGCCGCCGCCTCGCCCAAGGCGTACGGCGAGGGCGCGGCCATCGTCTGCGACCGGCTGGTGCGGATCTTCAGCGCCGAGGGCGTCGAGGTCCAGGCGTTGCAGGGCTTGGAGCTGACCATCCAGCAGGGCGACCTGGTCGCTCTGGTCGGTGCCTCCGGCAGCGGCAAGTCGACCCTGCTGACCATCCTGGCCGGGCTCGACGTGCCGACCGCCGGAAGCGCCACCGTCGCCGGCTGCGACCTGCTGGAGATGTCCGCCCGGGAGCGGCTGCGCTACCGGCGCGAGGTGGTCGGCTTCATCTGGCAGCAGACCGCCCGCAACCTGCTGCCCTTCCTCACCGCCGCCGAGAACATCGTCCTGCCGATGCAGCTGCGCGGGCGCCGGGCCGGGGCCGGGCGGGCCAAGCAGCAGGCCGACCGGGTGGCCGAGCTGATGGAGGCGCTGGAGATCGGCGACCTCGCCCACCGCCGCCCCAACGAGCTCTCCGGCGGCCAGCAGCAGCGGGTCGCGATCGCGGTGGCGATGGCCAACAACCCGCCGGTGCTGCTCGCCGACGAGCCCACCGGCGAACTGGACTCCGAGACCGCGGGGGTGATCTTCGAGTCCTTCCGCACCGTCAACCGCGAACTCGGCGCCACCGTCGTCATCGTCACCCACGACCCGATGGTCGCGGGCGAGGTGCGCCGCACGGTCGCCATCCGGGACGGCCGGACCAGCAGCGAGGTGCTGCGCCGCACCGTCACGGACGAACACGGCGAGGAGTCGGTCAACGAGCGCGAGTACGTGATGCTGGACCGCACCGGCCGGGTGCAGCTGCCGGTCAAGTTCCTGGAGGCGCTCGGGATGGAGCACCGGGTGGCGGTCGACCTCGCGGCCGACCACATCGAGGTCCGTCCGGACGACATCGCCGGGCACTGAGGCGGCGGGCACCGAGGAAGCGGGTGGGCGGCGGCCGTCGGGTCCGTCAGCTGTCGCCGCCCATCCGCTGGAAGAGCCCGCTGCCTTCGGCGTCCGCGCGCAGGTCGGGTGCGTCCTCACCGGCGCGCTCGCCCCGGGCGGTGGCGGTGCAGAGGGCGAAGACGAGCACTGCACTGGCCGCGACGGCGAGGATTCCGAGTGCGGTCAGGACGCGTAGCCAGGTCAAGGAAGTGCCTCCTGGGGACGGTGCGGAGGAACGCCGCCGGGGTTGTATCGGCAGTTCGGTCCGCACGGTCGAGTGTCCACAGGCGGTTCTTCCCGTCGTCCGCCGCGCGAGAGGTCGCCCGCGCGGGCGCTCGAAGCATCAGTAGGGCGCGTCACACTCCCTCGCGCGCCCCTGTAGGGGTGACGGTCCGGCCCTCCGAGGACGTGGCCAACGCCCGCAGCGCGTCGAGGTCCGGCTTCCCCGCCCCGGTCAGCGGGATCCCCGGCAGCACCAGGACGGAGTCCGGCGCGCACCGCGGCCCGACCCGCTCCCGGGCCCAGCGGCGCAGTTCCTCCGCCGTCGCCCGCGATCCCGGCCCGGTGACCACGGCCGCGTGCACCCGTTCCAGCCGGTCCGGGCCGGCCGTCGCGAACATCACCGCCTCCCGCACCTCCGGGTGCGCGCGCAGCGGCTCCTCGACGTCCCGGGGGAAGACGTTGTGCCCGTCCACGATCGCCATCGGGCGGCGCCCGGCCACCGTCAGATAGCCGGCCGCGTCCAGGCTGCCCAGATCGCCGGTGTGCAGCCAGCCGTCCCGCAGCACCCGGGCGGTCAGTTCGGGGTCGCGCCAGTAGCCGACCATCGCCGTCGGGGTGCGGACGCAGATCTCCCCGGTCCGGCCCGTCGGCAGCACCGTCCCCTCCTCGTCCACGATCCGTACCTCGGTGTCCGGGAACGGGCGCCCGGCCGTCGCCAGCAGCCGCGGGTCCAGGTGCTCGTCCGGGCCCAGCCTCGTCACCGGCCCGCACTCCGTCAGGCTGTACGTCTGGTGCAGCACCCGGCCCAGCCGCCGCGTCGCCTCCGCCAACCGGCGCGGCGACGGCGGACAGCCGGTGTACGTGACGCGGCGCAGGCTGCCGGTGTCGGTCGCGCGCAGCAGCGGATGGTCCAGCACGCGGTAGAGCAGGTGCGGCGGCAGATACACCCGGGAGACCCGGAACCGCTCGATCGCCGCCAGCACCGCCTCGGCGGCGAAGGCCTCCTGCAACACCACCGTGCCGCCCGCCGCCAGCGCCAGATCCGCCGTCGTACCGCCGCCGTGGCACAGCTCCGTACAGAGCAGGAACGTAGAACCGGACAGGAGCGCCGGTCGCGGCGGCCGGGCGAACCGGCGCAGCACACCCTTCGGCCGGCCCGTCGTCCCGCCGGTGAACCGCACCGCCATCACGTCCTGCGGGCGGAACCGCGGGGCCAGCGGCTCCGGCGAGCAGGACGCGGCCGACGCCGACAGGTCCACCCCGAGCGCCGACGGCCCCAGCGCGAACAGGCCCGCCGAGGGCAGCGCCCGCGCGATCCCCGCGGCGGCGGCCCGGCAGCGGGCCGGATCGAAGACCAGCGCCGACGTCCCGGCGAACCCGGCCAGCGCCACCGACTCCCCGACCGGGCCGTCCGGATGCGGCATCGCGACCCGGCACCCCAGCAGGTTCGCGGCCAACCGCACCAGCACCGCCTCCGGCCGGTTCCCGGCCAGCACCGTCACCCCGTCCCCGCGCCCGAGCCCGGCACCCGCCAGCGCCCGCGCCGTCCGGTACACCCCGTCCAGGCACTCCCGGGCGGTCAGCGCCTCCTCCCCCCAGCGGATCGCCACCCGCCCCGGATCCCGCTCCAGCCCCGCCAACACCAGCCCGGTGTACGTCGGCCCCGACTCCGCCATGCTGCGGCCTCCTGTCTGATGGGACGTCAGCTTAGGGCGGGCGCGGTGGTGGAGTGGTGCCGGGGATCCCGGGTGCAGGGGCCGCTGCCGGGGCGTCCTGCCGTGACCGGACCGGAGTGCCGTACCCGCGGCCGGGAGTTGTTAGGGTTCCCCGTCGGACAGGGACGGGGGACACGTGGGCACCAGCACGGGCACGGCCGAGGCGCCGGGCGGGCAGGGGGCCGAGGAGCGCCCGCACGGCGTCCTCGACCTGCGGGGCGTCGCGGGGGCGGCGTTCACCGTGGGCTACCCGCCCGATGCCGTCGTGGTCGTGTCGGGCCTGCCGGGCGCGGGCAAGAGCACGCTGCTGCGGCGCTGGTCCGGGGCGGGGGCGGTGCCGACCGTCGACCCGCGCGCCGTCCACGAGGCCTGCGAGGCGGTCATGCCCGCGCGCCTGCCGTACGCGGTCTACCGGCCCTGGGCCCGACTGGAGCACGTCCGGTTGCTGCGCGCCTCCGTGCGGCGCGGCGGGCCACTGCTGGTGCACGACTGCGGCAGCCGCGCCTGGATGCGCCGCTGGCTCGCCCGCGAGGCCGCCCGGCAGGGCCGGCAACTGCACCTGGTGCTGCTCGACGTCGGTGCCGCCACCGCGCTGGACGGCCAGCGCGCCCGGGGCCGCCACGCCTCCGCCCGGGTCTTCGCCCGCCACCGCCGGGGCCTGGACCAACTGCTCGCCGCCTTCACCCGCCACACGCGCTCCGGCGCGCCGACGCCGGCCCCGGAAGCGGCGTCCGTCCTGCTCCTCGACACCGCCTCCCGCTCCCGCGCCACAGCCGTCCACTTCGGCCCGGCCCGGTGAGGCCCCCGGCATCGTTCCTGCCGTGGTGGCGGCAGGAGCGCGGCGTGGCGCCGACGCCCGCGTCGTCCGCGTCCACGAGCCCGCCCCCGACGAGAGCCTGACCCTGCGCCGGGCGCGGTGAAATCCCCTCGCACCCCGCCCCGCCCAGGCCTTACGCTCGGCGCGCAAAACGCCGATCGAGGGGGGGCGGATGGGCCGGGCCGAGGCGGTACGGGCGGTCAACGGGCTGGGTGCGCGGTGGGTCGAGCAGGCGCGAGCGGCCCACGGGACGGTGCTGATGCCGGCCGGGGTATGGCCGCTGCTCGGGGTGCTGGCTCCGGCGGGGAGCCCCGCCGTCCGAGGGGAGTTGGAGGAGGCCCTTGGGATGCGGGCCGAGGCCGCCGCCGTGTGTGCGGGTGAACTCCTCGGCCTGTTGCGGGGGTTGCCGGGAGTCGGTGCGGCGCTCGGGTTCTGGTCGGCGGATCGGCTCCGGCCGGAGTGGTCGGCGGCACTGCCGGCGGACGTCCACGGGCGGCTGAGCGGGGACACGGCGGAGGACCTGCGGGCGCTCGACGCCTGGGCCGCGCGGTGCACGGACGGTCTGATCGACGCAATGCCGGTGAGCCTGGACCCGGACACCCGCCTGGTGCTGGCCGCCGCGCTCACCGTCCGGACCGACTGGATCCGGCCGTTCGAGGAGGGAGCGGGCCCGGAACTCGAGGACGAGTGGGGTGGACCGGTCGCGTACCTGTCGCGGTGGACCTCCCTGCTGGACCGGGCCGCCGTCCTGGAGACGCCGACCGGACCGGTCACCGAGCTGCGTGTCCTCGGGCACGGCGACATCGACGTTCGGTTGCTGCTCGGCGAGCCGGACGCCCCGGCGGGCCGGGTGCTGGCTGCCGGGATCGCGGCGCTGTCCCACCGGCACCGTCGGATCACCGCGGACCGCCTGCCCACCGGATCCCCGGGGCCCGGAATCACCCTGGGCTGGCGACGCAGCCGCCAGCCGCAGCCGGAACTGTGTGTGCACGTCCCCCGGTTCACGGTCAAGGCCGAGCACGACCTGCTGGCGCGCCCCGAACTGTTCGGCCTGGCGTCGGCGAGCACATCCTCGCGGGTCGAGCACCGACTGCCCGGGCTCTCGGACGGCGAGCCGCTGTTCGTCCAGGGCGCCGCCCAGACCGCCACCGCGACTTTCGGCCCGCGCGGCTTCCGGGCGGCCTCGGTGACCGCCATCTCGGCCGCAGCGGTAGGCTGCCCGCCACCGCCCCCGTACCGGATCCGGCACGTCGAGGTCTGCTTCGCCCGGCCTTTCGGCTTCCTCGCGGTCCATCGCGTCACCGGGCTGGTCCTCGCCGCCGGCTGGGTGACCGAACCGGACCCCTGGGTGGACTGACCCCCCGACGGATGAGGCCGGAGCGGCAGCTTGCCGGAGCGGTGGTCAGAGGAGGCCGAGGTGGGGGTCCACGGCGGCGAGTCGGCAGGTGGCGTCCCAGAGGCGGTCGGCGACGGCGCGGTCGGTCAGGTGGGGCTGGGCGGGTTCGAGGCGGGGGGCGCCGCGCAGGCCGAAGACGCGGGGGCCCCAGAGCTGGCCGCCCTGCGCCTGCGGGTCGAGGACGGCCCGGACGATCGGCCACGCGCCGTGGTCCTTGCCCTGGAGGAGGAGCCCGGCCGGCAGGCCGCGCAGCCCTTCGCCGACGGTCCGGGTGTGGACCGGCGGGCGGGGCGGGGTGAGCGAGTCGAGTGCGCCGCCGGGGTGCGCCAGCAGGCTGAGCACGGTGCTGCCGGCGGCGCGGAGGCGTCGGTCGAGTTCGAGGCCGAAGGTCATCTGCGCCAGTTTCGAGCGGCCGTAGGCGCGTTTGGGCCGGTAGTCCACGGCCGACTGGAGGTCGTCGAGGTCCAGTCGCTCCGAGCGGGCCGCGAAGCTGCCGACCGTCACGATGCGGCCCGCCGGTGCGGCCGCGAGCAGGGGGGCCAGCCAGCGGGTGAGCGCGACGTGCCCGAGGTGGTTGGTCGCGAACATCAGCTCGTGCCCGGCCCCGGTCTCCCGGCGCGGCGGATCGTCCAGCGCGACCCCGGCGTTGTGGACGACCGCGTCGAGGCGGTCGAGGGCGAGCCCGTCCACGGCGGCCCGCAGGGAGGGCAGGTCGGCGAGGTCCAGCGGGAGGTGGCGCACCACGGCGCCGGGGACGCGGGAGCGGATCGACGCCATGGCGGCCCCGGCCCGACCGGCGTCCCGGCTGCCGAGCACGACCGTGGCGCCGGTCCCGGCGAGCTGCTCGGCGACGAAGTAGCCGATACCGGCGTTGCCCCCGGTGACCAGGACGCTCCTCCCGGCGGCGGCCGGCGGCCGGTGAACGTCCCACGGCCGGCTGCGGGTTGTGGACGACATGCTGATGACCTCCTGGCGAATTCGGGGCCGCCGGGACACCCGCGATTCGAGACCGCGGCCCCGCCGGCAGCCCCACGATCACAGGCCTGACCGGCAGATCGCTGACAGATCGCCGTCACCGCCGTCGGGCCTCAAGATCGTCGAACCGCCGGGTTTCGGGCCCGCGTCGGGTGGGGCCCTGCGAGACTGGGGTCAGCAGAGTTCGTCACGGAGAGAGGTCCGCATCCGCATGTCCAGCAGTGCCGCCGTCGACAACCCGTGGTTCCGCCGCTTCAGTCCGTCCGACTCCGCCCCCGCCCGGATCGTGATCTTCCCCCACGCGGGCGGCTCCGCCAGCTACTACATGGAGTACGCCAACGCGCTCGCGCCCTACGCCGACGTGCTCACCGTCCAGTACCCGGGCCGTCAGAACCGCTTCGCCGAACCGGCGATCGACTCGGTGCTGGAGCTCGCCGAGCAGCTCTACCGGGAGCTGCGCGAGTGGACGGACCGGCCGCTGACCTTCTTCGGGCACAGCATGGGCGCGGCCGTCGCCTTCGAGACCGCCCGCTGCTTCGCCCGCGACGGCCTTCCGGGGCCCGAGCGGCTGTTCGTCTCGGCGGGCCGCGCGCCCTCGCTGCCCCGGGAGACCGCCGTCTACCGGCTGCCGGACGACGGGCTGCTCGACACGATCGTGCGCCTCGGCGGGACGGACGAGCGGATCCTCACCATCCCGGCGCTGCGCGAGCTGATCCTGCCGGCGCTGCGGGCCGACTACACCGCCATCGAGACGTACCGCTGCGCGCCGGAGGCGACCGTGCCGCAGCCGATCACCGCGCTGGTGGGGGAGACCGACCAGAACGCCACCGTCGACCAGGCCGCCCAGTGGGACCGGCACACCACCGGCGGTTTCGACCTGCGGGTCTTCCCCGGCGGGCACTTCTACGTGGCGGACCAGACCGCGGCCGTGGTCGAGGTGCTCACCGCGCACCTGCGCGGCTGAGCCGGCCGCGCCGGGGCGTAGTCGGCGCTGGTGGAGCCCCGGACCGAGCGGCCGGGCCCGCCCGGCCCCGGTGACGCGCCCCGGCGGCTCGGCTACTGTGCCTGCGTGACGGGCCGTCAGCCGGGCCGCCGGCGGCGCCGTCAGCCGAGACCACCCACCCTGGAGGCCGCCATGCGCCGGATCGCCGTCGTCGGAGCGGGCCAGGCCGGCCTGCAACTCGCGCTGGGGCTGGTGGCGGCCGGCTACCAGGTGACGCTGGTCGCCGAGCGCACCCCCGAGCAGGTGTGCGGCGGGCGGGTGCTGTCCACCCAGGCGATGTTCGGACCGGCGCTGCGGACCGAGGCGGCGGCCGGGCTCGACCTGTGGGCGGGGGAGGCGCCGGCGGTCCGCGCCGTCCGGTCGGTGCTCGCCGTGCCGCCCGGGGTGCGGGCGCTGGAGTTCACCATGACGCTCGACGAGCCCGCCCAGTCGGTGGACCAGCGGCTGAAACTGGCGCGCTGGCTGGAACTGCTGGAAGAGCGCGGCGGCCGGGTCGAGTACCGCTCGCTGGACCGGGACGGCCTGTGCGAGCTCGCCCGCCGGCACGAGCTGACGGTGGTCGCGGCCGGGCGCGGCGAACTGGCCGGGGTCTTCGAACGCGACGCCGCCCGCTCGCCGTTCGACCGGCCGCAGCGGGCGCTGTCCTGCCTGTACGTCCACGGGGTGGGCTCGCCGGATCCGGCCACCGAGCCGCGGGCGCGGATGCACGCGCTGCCCGGCCTGGGCGAGCTGTACCTGCAACCGGCCCTGACCCTCTCCGGCCCGTGCGCGATCCTGTTGTGGGAGGCGCTGCCCGGCGGGCCGCTGGACGCGTTCCGCGACGCCCCGGCGCCCGACGCCCAACTCGCCCGGATCCGAGCCCTGTTGCGCGAGTACCTGCCGTGGGAGGCGGAGCTGTGGGCGGACGCCGAGCCGACCGATGCCGGGGCCGGACTGTCCGGCGCCGTCACCCCGGTGGTGCGGCGGCCGGTGGCGGAGCTGGGCACCGGCGTCGACGCCGTCCACGTGCTCGGCCTCGGCGACGCGGTGGTGGTGAACGACCCGATCGCCGGCCAGGGCGCCAACAGTGCCGCGCGGGCGGCGCAGGCGTACCTGCGGGCGATCGTCGAGCACGGCGAGGCCCCCTACACCGCGGACTGGATGTGCCGCACCGCAGAGCGCTTCTGGCGGCAACACGCCCGGCACGCGGTCGAGTTCACCGCCGCGATGCTCACCGTGCCGGACCACGTGCGGGGTGTGTTCGCGGCCGCCGCCGAGCACGAGCCGGTCGCCCGCCGGCTCGCCAACACCTACGCGGAGCCGAGCGACCACGCCGCCTGGCTGGCCACCCCCGACCTGACCGCCGCCTACCTCGCCTCGGTCCGCGACTAGGTCGTGTCCGACCCGCCCCGGGAGCCTCCGCGGTTGCCTCCGGGTGCCCCACGGGACGAGGCTGGAGGGGGAACGTCAACGGGGGCGGGAGGCGTCACTCGTGGACGGTCGCGGACCCGCGGGGCGTGCCGGCAGCGGCCACCGGACCGTGCCGCACACGGCGGACCTGCGGGTGGAGGCCTGGGCGCCGACGGCCGAGGGCTGCATCGGCGAGCTGGTGCACGCCGTCGTGGGCGGCTTCGCGGACCTCTCCGGCGCGCGGATCGTCGGCGAGCGCGGCTGCACCGTCCTCGCGGCGAGCGACGCGGACCTGCTCGCGGGCGTCCTGGAGGAGGTCGTCTACCGGATGGACGCCGACGGCGAACTCCCCGCCGGGCTGGCGCTCGGCCCGATCCGCGGTCTGGACGGCGCCCGGACGGTCGAGGTCCGCTTCCGGATGGCGGACGCCGCCACCGCGGCCCTGGTCGGCGCCGTGCCGAAGGCGGTCTCGCTGCACGACCTGGACCTGCGCGCCGGCCCGGACGGCTGGACCTGCCGGGTGACGGTGGACGTCTGAGCGGGCCGGGGGCGGCACCGAGCGGGACGGGCCGGGCACGGAACGCGCAACGGGCACGGAACGGGGTGAGCGAAGTGGAGATCGCACTGGTCGGCGGCGTCCCGGGCGGTCAGCGCAGGTCGAAGGCGGCGGGGTGGTGTCCGGTCCAGATCCGGCGGGCGGTCTGCTCGGGGTAGCGGACGGTGCGGGGGCGGGCGTCCAGGACGCGGGTGAGCTGTTCGTCGGGGTGGAAGGCGGGCCAGCCGGGATCGCCGGTGGTGGCGAAGGAGACCCAGGCCCGGTGGAGCTCGTGGGAGACCGCGACGGCCTCCGGCGAGGGGGTGTCGCCGAGGAGCTGCCGCCCGATCGGGCTGTCCAGCGTTCCGAAGGCCAGGGGGACGTCGAGGCTGTGGCAGGCGCCCAGGACCCCGCCGAGCGCGGGCAGGGCCAGCTCGAACAGGTAGGAGGTGCCGCCGGCGGCGGTGTTGGCCTCGGCGAGCTGGAGCGAGGGCATTCGGAACAGGGCGTCGGAGCGGACGGACTCCAGCAGTTCGTCCGGGGTGGCCCGCGGGTACGCGGCGCGGTAGGCGTCGGGGCCGTGCGGCTGCGGGGCGAAGAGGTCGAGCGCGGTGCGGGCGTCCTGTTCGGTGAAGGTGCCGAGGAGGCCGGCCATGACGGTGAACAGCCGGAACTCGTCGCGGGTGTGGCCGACGAGCAGGTCGATCCCGGCGGCCCGGCCGGCGGCCAGGGCGGGCCAGGGTGCTTCGGGCAGGACGTCGCCGTCGACGACCGGGCAGACCGCGAGGCCGGACTGGGCGAAGGCCCCCCAGCGCTCGCCGTGTCCGGGCAGATCGGCGCTGAGGGCGGTGAGCTCCCCGGCGAGGCGCCAGGGGTCGACCGCGGACAGGGCGGCGGCGGTGGGCGCGGTGCCGAGCCGGCCGGCCAGTGCGGCGGTGACGTCGGCGGCCAGGGCGGGGGTGCAGTGGCTGCCCGGCACCGAGTGGGTGACGGCGCGTCGGAACAGGCCGCGCACCGGCTTCATGGTGAGCAGTGCGGCGATCGAGCCGGCCCCGGCGGACTGGCCGGCGACGGTGACCTGGTCGGGGTCGCCGCCGAACGCGGCGATGTTGCGCCGGACCCACCGCAGTGCGGCGGCCTGGTCGAGCAGGCCGCGGTTGGCCGGGGCGCCGTCGAGCCGGCCGAAACCCTCGACGCCCACCCGGTAGTTGAGGCTGACCACGACGAGTCCGGCGGCGGCCAGGGCCGCGGCGTCGTACATGGGGTCGTCCGAGGCCGCCGCGACGTAGCCGCCGCCGGGGATCCAGACCAGGACGGGCAGTCCGGCCGCGCCCGGGTCGGGGGTGTGGACGTTGAGCGTCAGCCAGTCGGTGTCCCCGGCCGGGCTCGCGGCTGTCGGCCCGGACTGCGGCGGGGTCGGGCCGAACCGTGCCGCCTCGCGGACGCCGTCCCAGGGTTCGGCCGGGGCGGGGGCGGCGAAGCGCAGCGCTCCCACCGGGGGCCGGGCGTACGGGACGCCCCGGAAGACGGCGTGCCGGCCGAGGAGGCGGCCGCGCAGCAGGCCCTCGGCGGTGCGCACGGTCGGGTGGGTGGGCAGGTCGTGCTCCGGCACGGGTCTCTCCTCGGTCCGGCTGCTCCGACCGCCTCCAGGGTAATCGACGGCCCTCGACCGGCACCCGGACGGGCCGTTCGCCCGTTTCCGACCGACCGACCGGTCGGTGATCCTGTTTCCGGGCGCGGTGGTTGACGAGGTGTCAGGCATGGGCGAAAGGGCAGGATCCACTGTACGAACGGGCCGCTCCGCTTGCCCGTTCGGGCGGATGACCGGTCCTGGCGGGCCCTATGGCGTCCGCCGGGCTTCCGGGCGGGTGTCACTCACGTCACTCTCTGTCCCATCAAGGCCGGGTTGGTGTTAGAAACGACTACTGAACCCGCCAGTAATGTCGCACTCCATTGACAGGTGCATGGTGTGAACGAGAAGTGAGGGAGAGGTGCGGTTTCAGCGCTTGATATCGCTCAACTGCCCACTGACGTTCAGCAGTTCGTGGCACTGGGTGGCCTGCTTCCCCGAGGCGGGCGTACCCGGCTGCTGGCAGACAACGCTCGCCGTCACCGTCTGGTCCTCGGGGACCTCGATGGGAGTCACCCAGTGATAGTCCTGGTTACGGAAGGTCTCCAAGGCGATGGTCGTGATCGTCTGCTCGCCGAACTTGATGGTCAACAGCCCTTGGTCGCCCTGGAAGTTGGCGGCGACGATGTCGGTGATGCGGAAGACCTTGCCGTGGTCCACCCGGTAGGCGCCCACCGCGGAGCCGCCGGTGTTGGTGGTCACGTCTACCGTCGTGGAGAACTGCTGCTCCGTCCCCGGGACCGAGCGGCCGGAGCCCCCGCCCGAACCACCGCCGGAGCCGCCGCCCGCAGCGCCGCCCTGCTGCCCCTGACCGCTCGGAGTCGCTCCGGGGGCCGGGGCCGGCGGAGCCGCGACGGGGGCCGGGGTGAACGAGGCGACCTTCTGCTCGACGGCCTTGTCGGCGGCCTGCTTCGCGGAACTGCGCACCGCCGGCCGGACCAGCGTGAGCCAGGCCAGCAGCAGCGCGATCAGCGCCGCGATGAGCGCGAGCAGCCACTTGGGCAGCAGCGCGTGCTGGACGAACTCGCCCTCCAGGACGTGCGGCCGCTCGGCCGGCTGCGGGCCGTCCGTCTTGGCGGCCTCGCCCTCCTGGCCGACGGTGACCTCGAAGGGCCAGGTGGCCGGCTTGCCGAACCAGATCAACTTGCGCGCGCGCACCCGAAGCCGGGTCTCGGCGGACTCGCCCGGTGCGAGTCGCAGCCGCTCCGGGGCGAACCCGAAGCGCAGCTCCTCGCCGGGCTGCGCCGGGGCGAACGTCACGACGGCCGCGGTGTTCCCGAGGTTGCGCACCGACGTCCGGTAGCGGGCGCGGAGCCAGCCCCGGCGGCGCCGGGGAGCGAGCGCGGCGCGCAGCTCCCGGAACGGCGTCACGGTGACGGTCGTCTCCGGCACGGTCACCAGTTCGGGGCGCTCGGCGGGCAACACCCGGATGCCGAGCGGGAACTCACCCGCCCGCACCTCGTGCGAGCGGGCCGGGGCGAGCCGTATCGTCACCGTCTCGGACGTCCCCGGGAAGAGCGAGAGACGGGCCGGCTCGACCGTCGTCCACGGAGCGCAGGCCCCGACCACCTCCAGCGAGTACGCCTCAACGATATCGGTGTCGTTGCGTACCGTCAGGGTCGTCGTGGCCACGTCTCCGGGCGACACCGTCAGCGCGGGAAGGCCGAGTTCGGCGGATGCGGTCATGCCGTGACGGTAGGACCGGAGGACACCCCCAGGAGAGAGCCCCGCGGGCAAGCCGCGGGCACACCCCTTGCCCGCGGGAACAACCGGGCCCTGCCCGGGGCCGATGCCCCGCCCCCAGCCAACGCTCCCCACCCCGTCCCCCCGGCAACACCCGCGGCCGGCTCCATGACATGGCGCCCGGCCGTCCTCACCATGCGTCCGGTGACGCAGACGAAGCAGAACGGAACAGTTGGATGACGATGATCGAAACCACCACCCATGAGGCCGTCGGGGCGACCAGGTCCGTGCAGGCCCGACCGCGTGGATCGGCCGAGCCCGCCACGGTGCGCGTGAACGTGAAGCCGGGCCGGGTCCAGGTGGCGGTGTACGCGGAGGACATCATCCTGCACACGGGCGTCGTCCAGCAGCTGAGGCACCGGCCGGAGGTGGAACTGCTCGCCGAGGGCGACGTCGCGCGCGCACAGGTCTCCCTGATGGTGGTCGACGGGCTGAACGACGCCGTGACCGACCGGCTGCGCCGGCTCCGCCTCAACACGCAGAGCCGGACCGGGCTGGTCGTGGGCCACTTCGAGGCCGGCGGCCTGCAGACCATCATCGAGTGCGGCGTCGGCGCCGTGCTGCGCCGCTCGGACGCCGACCAGGACCGGCTCGTCCACCTGATCACCGCCCTGGCCAACGGCGAGGGCGTCATGCCGGGGGACCTCCTCGGCAAGCTGCTCGACCGGGTCGGCAGCCTCCAGCGCACCATGCTCGACCCGCGCGGGCTGACCCTGTCGACCCTGACCGCGCGCGAGGCGGAGATGCTCCGGCTGGTCGCCGACGGCCTCGACACCAGTGAGATAGCGGCCGAGACCTCGTACTCCGAACGCACGGTCAAGAACGTGCTGCACGAGATCACCACCCGGCTGGGACTGCGCAACCGCGCCCACGCCGTCGGGTACGCGATGCGCCACGGCCTCATCTGAGGACGCCGCCGGAGCGTCGGCGCCGGATTGCCCTCAGGGGCACCGGTCGCTACCCCCGGCTCGGGTGCCCGGGGCCTGTCGCCCCGGCGCCCGGGCCGGGGAGACTGCCGGACGTACCCTTCTCGGTCTGTGAGGTTGAGCGTGATCGGCGCCACCGGCACTCCCCGCCCCCTGCGGCGCTCGGCGCGAGCCGCCGTCGCGACGTTGCTGTCCCTGGCCGTGGCCGTGGTGACGCTGGGCACCGCGAACTCCGACGGCGACGGACGAGGCACCGCCCCGGTGGCCGCCGGGGCCACGGCGGAGAGCGGACGGATCGTCTACGCCGGCACCGGCCACCGCAGCCTGGCGCGGCTGACCGGGCCGACGTCGAGCGCGTCGCTGTTCGGGCCCGGCCCCGTCCACTTCGACACCGAACCCTCCGCGCGCGGCGACCAGTTGGTGTTCACCAGCCTGCGGGACGGCCCGCTGCCCCAGGTCTACCTGCGCGAGGCGTCGGGCGCGGTGCGCAGGCTCACCACCGACATGGACACCGCGGAGCCGACGCTCGCCCCGGACGGCAGGACCGTCGTGTTCGACGCGGTGGAGCCCGGCGGGCGCAACGGGCAGACCCAGCGGGACCTCTGGGTGGTCAACACCGACGGCACCGGCCTGCGCAGGCTGACCGACACCGCGGACTCCGAGGCGCACCCGACGGTCTCGCCCGACGGCAAGTGGGTCGCGTACACCTGCGACGTGGACCCGGCGCACACCCAGGTCTACGTCATGCCGCTGGCCGGCGGCGCGGCGCGGCGGATCACCGCGGTGACCGCCGGCAACGCCGTCGAACCGGCCTGGAACCCGGTGGACGCGCCCGACCTGCGCGACCAGATCGTCTACACCTGGGACCAGGCCGGCCAGACCGGGCCGCAGCTGCGGGTGATCTCGCCCGAGGGCACCAACGACCGGGCGTTCTTCCCCGGCGTCGGCGGCGACTGGCGGACCAGGTCCGCCGGTTGGCTGCCCGACGGCAGCGGCGTGCTCTTCCTCAGCCCCAACCGGCAGAACGCCGACCCGACGCCGTACGAGAACGTGTACCGCGCCCTGACCTGCTTCTGCGGCGGGGCCGAACTGGTGGCGAGCGAGGACCGTGCCGTCCGCACACCGGTCTGGCTCGGCCCCCAGAAGGGCGGCGGGCCCGTCGTGGACCGCAACAGCGCCGACACCCCCAACGTGGCCGACCTGTCGGACATCCGCCCCGACGGAGCGGACCCGCGCGACCTGGGCGTCAGCGTGCTCCGGGAGGACCCGGCCGCCGACACCGACACCGACCCCGCGGCCGACCCCCTGTTCAACCCCCGCCCCGGCTACGACCCGTGGTTCGAACGGCAGACCTACACGCCGGACGGCCGGCGGATCGTGCTGACCCGCTTCGAGGACTCGCCCGCCGGCCGGATCGAACGGATCTGGCAGACCGGCGCCGACGGCTCCGACCCGAAGCCGATGAACCTCGCCGGGCGCGGGCCGAAGGACTGGGACACCGACCCGGAACTCTCGCCCGACGGCCGCCTGATGGCCTTCACCAGGACCTCGCCCGGCGGCGTCGGGGCGGCCTCCGGTCCCGGGCGGGTGCTGATCGCGGACGTGTCGACCGGCGCGATCGTCGGCACCGTCGAACCGACCGACGGCCAGCCGGCCGCGTCCATGGCCCAGCCCTCGTGGTCCCCGGACGGCAAGCTGATCGCCTACACCAGGACCGAGGTCGTCAACGGCAACGGCGGCAACAAGCACGTGTGGACCGTGCCCGCCAACGCCCTCGACCGGCCCACCGACCTCAGCCGAAGGGCCTGCCCGGGTGCCTGCGACGTCATCGACGACAGCCCCGCGTTCTCGCCCGACGGCCGGCGCGTCGCCTTCAACCGCAAGACCGGCGACGGCGGGCTCAACCAGCAGAACGGAGTCCTCGTCAGCTCGGCCACCGGCGACGGCTGCACGGTGGTCCTGCCCGCCGGACTGAGCCAGGACCGGAACGCCTGCCGCCGCCCGCTGCCGGACACCTCCGCCACCGGCCCGTTCCAGCCCCGCGACGTCGCCTGGACGGCGGACGGCGGGCAGCTGGTGCTGACGTCCCGCCGGGCCCTGCCGGCGAACTCGCCGGAGGCGCTGCAGAGCTACGACTTCGCGACCGGCCGGCTCACCTCCATCAACTCCAGGCTGCCGGGGCGGCAGAAGGAACCGAGCGTCCAGCAGTCCGTCGACCTGTCGCTGAGCGCGCCGGCCGCCACCATCCCGATGCAGATCGGGGGCTCCACCACCGTGGCCATCACCGTCACCAACCACGGCCCGGCGCCCTCACCCGGCACCGCGTTCACCGCGTCGGTGCCGACGGGCGCCCGGCTCACCGGGCTCAAGGCCACGGCCGGCACCTGCGCCGCCGACGCCCTCCGGTGCGAACTCGGCACCCTGGCCCCGGGCGCGGTCGTCCAGGTGACCGCCACCGTCGTCGGGACCGTGGCCGGCGACCAGCGGTTCGGCTGGTGGGTGACCGGGGCGGTGGTCGACCCGAAGCCCGAGGACAACATCGCGCAGACGGTCGTACCCGTCCAGGCCGCGTCGCCGTCCCCGAGCCCGTCTCCGACCCCGACCCCGACTGCCTCGCCGATCCCGACCCAGACCCCGACCCCGACACCGCCCGTCTCCTCACCCCCGGCCCCGCCGCCACCGCCGCCCGCCCCGGCCCCCGCACCGCAGCCGGCGCCGCCCGCGCCGAAGGCCGGACCGGCCGTGACGGTCGGCGCCCAGCCGAACCCCGGATACGTCGGCGGCCGGGTCACCGTCACCTACACCGTGCGCAACGGCGGCCAGGCCCTCGCCACCGGACTGCGGGTCTCGCTCGGCCTGCCCGCCGGCGTCCCCACCGGGCCGATGCCACCCGGCTGCACCGGCGGCGTCTGCGACGTGGCCGACCTGCCCCCGGGCGGCAGCGCCGTCGTGCAGGTGGTGCTCGCCCCCGAGGCGACCCTGGACACCACCATCACCTCCGTCCTGACCACCACCGGCACGGACGCCGACCCGGGCGACCACGTCGCGCGGACTCCGCTGCGCATCCTGCAGCCCCGCATCGTCGCGGTGCCGCCGATCGGCAAGCCCGGCTTCGTGACCTCCGTCCGCGGCGTGGACTTCCCGCCCGGCACACCGGTGACCCTCACCTGGACGCCCGGCATCACCGCCGCCGCGGCGCCCACCGTCCCCAAGACCGACGGCACCTTCGCGGGCCAGCTGCTCATCCTCGCCAAGGACGAGACCGGCCCCCGGACCATCACCGCGAGCGGCCCCGGCTTCTCCCCGGTGACCACCCCCTTCCTCGTGGTGGCCGGCAGCGTCGGCCCGCCGGGGGAGGTGCAGCGGCGGTGATCCACGAAGTCGACGAGGCGCTGCGGCTCCTGCTCGTCGAGAGCGGCCTCCAGGAACGCGGGATCGAGCTGGTCTTCGAATCGCCGACCCGGGACTGGGCCGCCCGGCGCAACGCCCCCACCGTCAGCGTCTTCCTCTACGGCATCCGCGAGGACGTGTCCCGCCGCCAGGCCGGCGCCGCCGAGCAGCACGACGCCGACGGCGTGGTCGTGGCCTGGCGCAGCGCGCCCCGCTGGTTCGAACTGGCCTACCTGGTGACGGCGTGGACCAACCGGGCCCAGGACGAGCACCGGCTGCTGTCGGAGGTGCTCCGCTGCCTGACGGCCGCCGACGCGCTGCCCGCCCGGCTGCTCACCGGCACGCTCGCCGAACTCGGGCTCACCGTCGGGCTGGAGACCGCCGGGCGCGGCGAGGGCATGCCGTCGGTGTCCGACGTGTGGTCGGCCCTCGGCGGCGAGCTGAAACCCTCGATCGACCTCAGGGTGCTCGCCCCGCTGTCCGGCCGGCGGGCCCAGGCGGGGCCCCCGGTCACCGACGGGCTCGTGCTGCGCGCCGTCGACAAGGGCGGCGAGAGCGGCGAGAGCCACGAGAGCGACGCCGACGCCCCGGAGGCCACGGGTGACCCGGGCCGCCGGCTGCGTTACGAGGGCGGCACGGACCCCGGCGCGGACGGCTTCGCCGCGCCCCGGGAACGCCAGCTGCCGCCGGGCCGCAGACGGCGCGGCGGTGCGCCGCGATGACCCTCGACCTGGAAGCGGCGGCCACCAGCGGGCCCGCCGCCGACCTGGACGACCTGTGGGTGCGGCTGAGCCGCCTCGAACAGCGGATCCGGGCCGCCGTCCGCGAGCGCAGGGCCGACGACCCGGACCCGGACGACCCGTACCGGGGCCAGTACCTCACCCCGGAGGCGGCGGAACGGATCCTCGCGGCGCCCGCCGCGACGGGCCGGGCCGGCGCCGACCTCGGGGAACCGCCGCCGCCACCGCCCGGATCGAGGACCGAACGGCTCGTCGACGGCTTCGGACTGCTCCCGCTGGACCTCGAACTCCTGCTGGTGGCACTCGCCCCCGACCTCGACACCCGCTTCGAACGGCTCTACGGGTACCTCAACGACGACCTGACCCTGCGCCGGCCGACCATCGGGCTCGCGCTCGAACTGTGCGGGCTGTCCGGGGCGGGCGCCGGCCGGTTCCGCTTCTCCGCCCAGGCCCCGCTGGTCGCCGGCGGCCTGCTGGAGATCACCGAACCGGAACGCCCGCTGCTCTCCCGGGGCCTGCGCCTGCCCGACCGGGTGACGGCCCATCTGCTCGGCTCGGACGAACCCGACGGCGCGCTGCGCGGGCTGGTCCGCGTCGGCCGGTCCGGCGTCGGCACCCCGCCGCAGGCCGCGCGCCGACTGCGCGCCACCGTGGCCAACGGAGGCGGACTGGTGCACCTGCTGGACCGGGGCGGCAACGCCGGGCGGCTCGCGGTCGACGCCCTCGCGGGCCTCGGCCGCCGGGCCCTGGTCGTCGACGTCACCGCGCTCGCCGCCCGCCCCCCGGAGGCCGTGGTCCGGGCGCTCGCCCGGGAGGCGCGGCTGAGTGGCAGCGGTGTGGTGCTGGGCCCGCTGGAGCGGCTCGAACCCGAACGCCCCGAGCGGGCCGGGCTGTTGCGCGAGCTGTGCGCGGAACTCGCCGAGGTGCCGCTGCTCGTGCACGGGTCGCGCCCGTGGGATCCGACCTGGGCGCAGGAGAGCCCGGTGGTGCTCGTGGCCCCTCCGCTGGACCCGGCGCAGCGTGCAGAACGCTGGGCGCACGCGCTGGGCGGGGCTTCGCACGAGCCTTCGGGTGAGCCTTCGGGCGAACCCGGGGAAGGCCCTGCGGAAGGGCCGTACGAGGGCGTGCTGAGACCCGAGTTGGCCGAGGCCGTCGCCCCGTACCAGTTGGACGAGGACCAGGTGGCCAGGGCCGCCGGGGTCGCGACCAGGACGGCCGCCGCCGAACACCGCCCGGTGACCGCCGACGACCTGCGGGCCGCCGTACGGGCGCAGAACGGGGCGGGGCTCGCCCGCCTCGCCCGCCGGATCGAGCCCGCCGTCGGGTGGGACGACCTGGTGCTGCCCGAGCCCACCGCGCGCCAACTGCACGAGCTCGCGCTGCGTGCCAGGCACCGCGACCAGGTGCTCGGCCAGTGGCGGATGCGGCCGGGCGGAGGGCGCGGGCGCGGGGTGATCGCGCTGTTCGCGGGGGAGTCCGGCACCGGGAAGACCATGTCGGCCGAGGTGGTCGCCGCCGAACTCGGCATGGAGCTGTACGTCGTGGACCTGTCCACCGTCGTGGACAAGTACATCGGCGAGACGGAGAAGAACCTGGAGCGGATCTTCACCGAGGCCTCGCACGTGAACGCCGTCCTGCTGTTCGACGAGGCCGACGCGATCTTCGGCAAGCGGTCGCAGGTCAAGGACGCCCACGACCGCCACGCCAACGTGGAGTCGGCGTACCTGTTGCAGCGGATGGAGTCCTTCGACGGGATCGCCGTGCTGACGACCAACCTGCGCGCCAACCTCGACGAGGCGTTCACCCGGCGGCTGGACGTCATCGCGGAGTTCCCGGTGCCGGACGAGGAACAGCGGCACGCCCTGTGGGAGCGCTGCCTGGGCCCGCGGATCCCCCGCGGCGACGACCTCGACCTGGCGTTCTGCGCACGGCACTTCGAACTCGCCGGTGGCTCCATCCGGGCCTGCGCGGTGACCGCGGCCTACCTGGCCGCCGAGACGGGCCGCCCGCTGGGCATGGCGGAGCTGGTGTTCGCGGTCGAGCGGGAGTACCGCAAGCTGGGCCGGCTCGTCCTGGAGAGCGAGTTCGGGCCGTGGTCGCGTGCCTCCGGGGGCGCCGGGCGGGCCTGAGCGCGCGGCCGGGCGACCACCGGCCGACGGTCGGCCGGTGACCGGCTGACGACCGGCTGACGACCGGTGAGGCCCTGCCGGGGTGCCCGCCGGGGCAGCGGCTCTGCCCCTGGTCCGGGACCTGCGGACATGTCGCGGGTGGCGGCCCGGCAGCAGACTCGGTGGCGAATGATCGGCCACCCCGAAGGAGCGAGCATGCCGTCGTACCTCACCCCGGGCGTGTACGTGGAGGAGGTCCAGTCCGGTGCCCGGCCGATCGAGGGTGTCGGCACGGCCGTCGCCGCCCTCGTCGGCTTCGCCCAGACCGGCCCCTTCCACGAGCCCACCCTGGTGACCAACTGGGACCAGTACGTCCAGCAGTTCGGCGGCTTCTCCGAAGGCACCTACCTGCCCCACGCCGTCTACGGCTTCTTCGCCAACGGCGGCGGCGCCGTCTACGTCGTGCGGATCGGCGAGCCCGGCGGCGAGACGGACGGCGGCTGGCCGCCGGTCGCCCGATCGGCGCCCGCGCCCACCGCCCACGCCGGCTTCCTGTTCACGGCCCTGCCCGCTGGGGGCGCCGACCTGACCGTCGAGATCGCCGACGTCGAGGGCGACAACGTCCCCGACGACCGGTTCCGGCTGGTGCTCCGCAAGGGCGCCGAGGTCGCCGAGACGTACGACGTCTCGACCCGCAAGAACACCAAGGGCTACGTCGTCACCCAGCTGCGCGAGTCCAAGCTCGTCGCGGTCAGCGAGCAGCCGGGCACCGCGCCGAGCCGCCCGGAGCGCCAGACGCTCGCCCTCGCCGCAGCCCCCGCGCCCGGGCCTGTCGCCCCCGCCGCCACGACCCGGATCAGCCCCGCCGAGTACGTCGGCGACGCCTCGGCCCGCACCGGGTTCTCCGGCCTGGAGGCGATCGACGAGATCACCATGGTCGCGGTGCCCGACCTGATGAGCGCCTACCAGCGCGGGGACATCGACGCCGAGGGCGTGCGGACCGTCCAGCTCGCGGTGATGTCGCACTGCGAGCAGATGGGCGACCGGATCGCCGTCCTGGACGCCCCGCCCGGGCTGAGCGCCCAGCAGGTGCGCAACTGGCGCAACAACGAGGCGGGCTTCGACTCCCGCTACGCGGCCCTGTACTACCCGTGGATCAAGGTGTTCGACCCGGCGACCGGCCGCAACACCATGGTCCCGCCGAGCGGGCACGCCGCCGGGGTGTGGGCGCGCAGCGACGCCGAGCGCGGCGTGCACAAGGCGCCGGCCAACGAGGTCATCCGCGGCGCGGTGGACCTGGAGATCCGCCTCAGCAAGGGCGAGCAGGACCTGCTGAACCCGATCGGCGTCAACTGCGTGCGGGCCTTCCCCGGGCGCGGCATCCGGATCTGGGGCGCCCGGACCCTCTCCTCGGACCCGGCGTGGCGCTACCTCAACGTGCGGCGGCTCTTCAACTACCTGGAGGAGTCCATCCTCCTGGGGACCCAGTGGGTGGTGTTCGAGCCCAACGACGACCGGCTGTGGTCCAGCATCCGCCGCAACATCACGGCGTTCCTGACCGAGGAGTGGCGGCGCGGGGCACTGTTCGGCGCCACGGCCGCGGAGGCCTTCTACGTCAAGTGCGACCGTGAGAACAACCCGCAGGAGTCCATCGACCTCGGGCAGGTGGTGTGCGAGATCGGGGTCGCTCCGGTGAAGCCCGCCGAGTTCGTGGTGTTCCGGCTGTCCCAGTTCTCCGACAGCACGAGCCTCGTCAACGAGTGACCAGCAGGCCAGCACAGACCGGAAGGTGACAGGAAGTCATGGCTGAAGGCGATCCGCTCTCCACACACATATTCGGCGTCCAACTCGGCGGCTACAACGTCGAGTCCGTCAAGGAGATCAGCAACCTGACCGTCGACCAGGACGTCGTCGAGTACAAGCAGGTGACCCAGCAGGGCAAGCTGATCGTCCGCAAACAGCCCGGCGCGCGGCTGCCGGGCGAGGTGACGATCACCCGCGGGCTCGACAAGAGCGGGGCGTTCACCAAGTGGATCAACGAGACCCTCAACAACGGCGCGATCAACACCGCGCGGCAGAACCTCACCATCGAGGTCAAGGACACCACCGGTGCCACCCTCCGGCGGATCCAGCTGATGAACGCCTGGGCCAGCCGGTGGGAGGGCCCCACCCTCACCGCCGGTGAGTCCAGCGCCGCGACCGAGACGGTGACCATCGTGTTCGAGGAGATCACCGTCGAATGAGACGACGGATCAGCCTCGACGAACTCCTGGAGCAGGCTCCGGCAGCCGCCCCCGCTCCCGCCGCGGCCCCGCAGGCCGCCGCGCCGCAGCGGGGGCGGGGCCCCCAGGGGCACGGACTGCACACGGAGTTCGAGTTCGAGCTCCCGCGCGGGTACCTGGACGACGAGGGCGTCCTGCACCGGCACGGCGCCATGCGCCTGGCCACCGCGCGGGACGAACTCATGCCCCAGATCGACCTGCGGGTCAAGGAGAACCCGGCGTACCTGAGCGTGGTGCTGCTCAGCCACGTGATCACCCGGCTCGGCACCGTCACCGACGTGCACGCCGGCGTCGTCGAGCAGATGTACGCCACCGACGTCGCGTTCCTCCAGGACTTCTACCAGCGGATCAACAGCGAGGGCCACACCCGCGCCGCGGTGACCTGCCCGCACTGCGACGGCTCCTTCGAAGTCGACCTCGCTGGTGGGCGCCTGGGGGAATGGTGACGTACGCGACCACCCGGCTGTACGAGGAGGTCGCGTACATCGCCTACCACTTCCACTGGCAGCGGGAGGACATCCTCGACCTGTCCCACCAGGAACGCCGCGCGTGGGTGCGGGAGATCGCGCGGATCAACACCCGCGTCAACGAAGGCGGGTGAGCGCGGGATGGGGATTCGGGACCGGCTCGGGCGCCGGAAGGCCGGCGGTCCGGGCGAGGCGGGCGCTTCGGGTGCCCCGGGCACCTCGGGTGCTGCCGGCGGCACGGGTGACGCGGCTCCCGCGCCCCGGGCCGACGCGCCCGCCCCGGACGGTGGTTGGCGCGCGGTCGCGCCTCTGACCCCGACCCTCGCGGGAGCGGCGGGCGGGGTCAGCGACGGCCTGCGGTTCCGGTCCCGGCTCGCCTCCTGGCAGAACCCCTCGCTGACCGGCGCACTCGGGCACGCGGTCCTGCCGTCCGCCCCGGCGGGCATCCTGCGGGCGGTGGCACGGCCCCTCGGCCCGGCGGTCTCCGCCGGGGCGGACGGGCCCGTGCTGCCGTACGCCGCACCGGCGGTGGCGCCGTCGGAGGCTGCGGATCCGGTACCGGCCTCGGCTTCGGATTCGGCTTTGGATTCGGTGGGGCGCGGGCCGGGCGCGACGGGCGGGCTCGGTCAGGTGCGGCAGGTGCAGAGGTCCGGCGCCGTGGTGCGACGGCTGCCCGTACGGGCGGTGGCTGCCGAGGGCGGCGACGCGCAGGCTGCCGCCGCGCCCGCTGCCGCCGCGCCCGCTCACGGTTCCGAGGTGCCGTCTGCCGGGCAGGCCAGGACTGCCAGGCCGGTCCCGTCGCGTCGCGTCGGGAAGCCGCTGACCACCGCACCCCGCCCCCGGTCGCTGCCGACGCGCTCGGTGGCCGTGATCCCGCCCCGGCCGGTGCAGCGTGCCGCGAGCGCGACGACGGTGGAGCGTGCCGCTGCCGTCGCGTCGGTGGAGCCTGTTGAGGGCGCGAAGCCGGTGGAGCATTCCGCCGCCGTCGCTCCGCCCGTCGTGGAGCCGGGTGCCACTACGCGGCCGTCCGAGACCTCCGAGCCGGCTCCGGTGCGGCCGACCGATGCCCCGACCCCGCGCACCGGCAACGCCGTGCAGCGCGCCGCGAGGGGAGGCGGCGCGAGGGGAGGCGCCGCACCGGGCCGACCCGTGCTCGGTGCCCCGCTGACCTCGCTGCCCGCCAGCGCCTCGCCACGGCTCAACGCCGACGGCGCGTCAGGCATCGTCCCTGGTCAAGGCCCCGAGGCCGGGCACGGACCGATGCCGATCGTCTCCCCGCCCGCGCAGCAGGAAGCTCCGGCGGGGAGCGGGCCGGACGGTGTGGAGCCGTCGGCACCGGGCAGCCCGGCGCGCTCGGCTCGCCCTGCCCGTCCCGAGCCCGGACGGCGCGGGGACGCCCCTGTGCAGCGCGCCGTCCAGACCGGCGGCGGTCCGACCGCCGTGCGGCGCGCCACACAGCCGCGCACCGAGCAGGCGCGCCCCGAATCGTCCAACGCCCGCACGCACGGCGGCCTGGGTGCGCCGCTGACCGCGCTGCCGCCGACGGCGGGCGCGGCACCCGGAGCACGGGCCGCCGGTACGGCCGACGGCCGGCGCGGCCCCGTCCGGCGGACCACGGCCCCGGGCCACGGAGCCCCCGCGACTCCCGACACCCCACGGACTCCCGCCACCCCCGTCACTTCCGCACGACCACAGCCGACCGGCCGAAGCGCGGCGGCCCCGAGCCCGGAAAGCGCTCCTCGCGCCACGGGCACGGCCCCCGCCGAGCCGGGCGCCACGGCAGTCCAGCGTGCGGCTGCGCCCGGCGCGCGAAGCGCTGACACGAGCGGGCAGGGCGGCTCCACCGAGCCCGGCCCCGCCGTCGGGCCGCAGTCGCCCCCCGGGACGGCACCGCAGGACGCGGGCCGCCGGGCCCGGCGCAGCGGTGGTACCGGTGGTACGGGGGGTACCGATGGCGCCCGGGACGTGCGGCCCATCGCTTCGCCGGGCGAGCCCGGCCCGCTGGTCGTGGCCCGCTCGCCGATCGGCGGCACCGCCGCACGTCCGGTGGCTGGCCCGGGCCACCGCACGCTGGGCCTGCTCGGCGAGCGCCGCATGGCGTCCACACTCGCCGCACCGGCGACGGCGCCCGCACCGGTGTCCGGCCGAGCGCCGGCGCCGACGCCCGCCCCACCCGTCGTCAGGGCCGCCTGGCCACCGGAGCCGCCCGCGCGCACCCAAGTGCCGCAGGCCCCGGAACCGGTGGCACCCGCGAGCTGGCGGCACCGGGCCGCCGCCGTCCTGCGCCTGCCCCGACGGGCACAGGCGAGCCGACCCGACGCTGCGCGCCCGGCGTCCCCAGCGGCACCGGCGTCCCCGGCGGACCCGGAAGGCACCGGCCCGGCGGCGCGGGGTGCGCGGGGTGGCGTGGTGGCGCGTGCGGGTGCGCGGGGACCGGCGTCCGGCGGCTCCGCCGACCCTGCCGGCTCGGGCGCGGTAGGGCGTTCTGCTGCCGTGAGGCGTCCGAGCGTGCAGCGTTCGGCGGCCGGCGGCGGCGGCCCGGTGAAGGCGGATGCGCGCTCATCGGCGTCGGCAGGCTCGGCGGCGCGGGGGCCGCGGACGTCGGAGCGCGGTGGGGCCTCCTCGGGGCGTGCGGGTGTGCGGGGTCCGGCGACTGATGGCACCGGTCCGGTGGCCGTCGGCCCCGGTACCGGCCCGATGGAGGCGGATACGCGCCGGTCGGAGCACGGCGGTCCTCCTGCGGGGCGGGTCGGTGTGCAGCGTTCGACGACCGTCGGGGGACCTCGCCCGGAGGCGTCGGACGGGCAGCCCGTAGCGCCGGACACCGCCCCGGCCGGGCGGGCGCGACGCGGGGAGACTCCCGTGCCGCCGCCGGCTGTGGAGCGTGGCGGCCGTGGTCCGGCGGTGCAGCGGTCGGTCTCCGGCGGCCCGAGGCCCGTCGAGCCGGGTGTCCGGTCGGCGGAGCCGCGAGGTGCTGTGGTGCCTGTCGTGGTTCCCGCCGGGCGGGTGCGGCGCGGGGAGCGTCCAGCACCCCCGGTCGTCGTGGCCGATGCCGGCCCGGCGGCCGTGGGCGCCTCTCGTGTCGGGCGCGCTGCGAGCGTGCAGCGCTCGGTGTCCGCCGGCCCTGTTGTCGCGGGCCCTGCCGTTGCCGTTGCCGCTGCTGCCGCTGGCCCTGCCCTCGCCCCCGGCCCGGTCGAGGCGGCCGTGCGACCGGCGTTCTCCGACGACGCGTCGGCGCCTGCCACCGTCCCCGCCGTCCCCGCCGGTCGCGGGGGGCGTCCTGCGTCCGCGCCCGCTGCCTCCTCCGGCGGCCGTGCTCCCAGCGTGCCGTTGGTACGACTCACCCCGCCGAGCGCCCCGGCGTCCCCGGTGGCTCCGGCGATGGTCCAGCGGCTGCCGGTCGCCGGGCCCGCCGGCCCCGCCGTGCCCGCGTCCGCGACGCCGCCGCTGCCGAGCGGTGGCGCCTGGGCGCCGGGCGTCGCGGGGGGCGGCTTCGGCGGACCGGGGGCAGGCGGGGAGTCGCCGTTGCGCACCGGGTCGTGGTCGTGGACCGCGCCGTCCCGGGCCGGCGCGGGCCCGTCTTCAGGGCCGTCCGGGCCGGCGCGGCCTTCGACGGAGACGGCCCGGGTGCTGCAACGGGTGGCGGAGCAGGCGGGGTTGTCCGGGGTGCCGTTGACCGCCGTACCGGCCCGCACCCCGGTGACCGTCCAGACCGCCTCGTCCCCGCCGCCGACCGCGGCCCGGCCCCCGCAGCCGGGCGGCGGATCGTCGACCGGGTCCCCGTCGGGGGCCGACCTCGACGAACTGGCCCGGCGCCTGATCGAGCCCGTCGGACGGCTGCTGCGCGCGGAGTTGCGCAGGGGGAGGGAGCGCGCCGGGCGGCCGTACGACGGCCGTCGCTGAGCGCTCGGGGCGCGGCGGGCAGACGGGCAGTGGCAGGTGGCAGGTGGTAGTGGTAGGTGGGCAGGGCGACGGAGGCAGGAATGACCGACAACATCTTCGCGACGAGCGTGTTCTTCAAGCTCACGATCGGCGGCAACGACCTGGGCGAGTTCACGACGTGCTCGGGGCTGGGTGCCGAGGTCGAGATCCACCAGTACGCCGAGGGCGGCAACAACGGCTTCTCCTGGCAGTTGCCGGGCCGGATCACCTGGTCGAACATCACGCTCACCCGCGCGGTCACCGCGGACACCGTCAAGATCGCCCGCTGGCTGGACGAGACCGTGCGGCGGGTCCAGCCCAAGAACGGTGAAATCGTGGCCCTGCGGCCCGACTTGAGTCCCATCGTCAGCTGGCAGGTGCTCGGCATCGTGCCCGTCCGCTGGCAGGGCCCGTCGTTCGACCCGGCGAACTCGCAGGCGGCGACGGAGTCCCTGGAGATCGCCCACGCCGGGCTGCGCCCGTCATCGTGACGGCGCGTCGCACCCGGCGCAGGCCACCCATCGGACGACGAACGGAAGGAGGTGCGGGATGTCAGAGGTCCCCGCGAGTGTCACCCGGGCCCAACTGGCCATCATGGAGCCGCCGGCGACGGTCGGCGCCCAGCCCGGCGGGGTGATCGCGCGGCTCCCGCTCCAGTTCAACCCGTCGAGCCTGGTGCTGCGGAAGTCCTCGGAGTGGCGCCGTACCCCGTCCCGGATGGCCGCCGAGTCCGCGCTGCCCGAGTTCGTCGGCAGCGGGCCCCGCTCGCTGTCCATGGAGGTGTTCCTCGATGCGACGGCGACCCATGACGACTCGGTGGAAAAGGCGGTGGAGCAGCTGATGACGGCTTGTGTGCCGACTCCGGCGAGCCTGGCGCGCAAGAAGCCGGCGAGCCCGTGGATCCGGCTGGACTGGGGCACGTCGTCGACGACGTCGTTCAACGGGGTGCTGACCGGCCTTCAGGTCACTTACTCGCTCTTCGACGTCGACGGCAAGCCGCTGCGGGCCACCTGCTCGTTCACCATCGACGAGGCCAGTGTCGACACGCCGGGCCAGAACCCGACCTCCGGCTCGATGGAGGCGCGCAGCACCCACCGGGTGATCGCGGGCGACAGCCTGCCGCTGCTCGCCTGGCGCGAGTACGGCGACGCGACGGCGTGGCGCACCATCGCCGAGGCCAACGACATCGACGACCCGATGGTGCTCGTCCCCGGGGTGGAACTGATCGTGCCGGGGATCGACGAGCCCACCCGAGGAGGGCGGTCATGACCACTCCCGAGGCACGCGGCGGCCGCTCCTTCGCCGCGGATCCGATCGTCGAGGCGCCCGGCCCGCTGCCGCCGGTCTGGGCGGCCCAGCTGGTCTCCTGCGACATCGAGGAGAGCACGGGCCTGCCCGACACGGCCGTGCTGATGTTCCGCGACGCGGACCACACCTTCCTCTCCGCGACCGGGGTCACCATCGGCACCCGGCTGCGGGTCTCCGTGATGACGGTGCAGGGCAACGCGCAGGTGCGGCTGTTCACCGGCGAGGTGACGGCGCTGGAGCTGGACGTGGACACCACCGGCTCGTTCACCGTGGTGCGGGCGTCCGCCATCACCCACCGGCTGATGCGCGGGCGCCGGGTGAAGGCGTTCCGCAACATGTCGACGGCGGACATCGTCCGTCAGGTCGCCGCGGGCGCCGGGCTCGGCTGCGGCCGGGTCGACGCGTTCCCCGTTGTCCACGAGCAGCTGTCGCAGGCCAACGTCTCGGACTGGGAGTTCCTCCAGTACCTGGCGCAGGAGAGCGGCGCGCAGGTGCGGGCGGACGACGAGGGGCTGCTGGAGTTCGTCAAGCCCGAGCAGGCCTCCTCGGCCCCGGCCCCCTCGACGCCCGCTCCGCAGAACCCGATGGTCCTGGAGTACGGCCGCAACCTGCTGGAGCTGCGCGGTGTGCTGACGGGCGGCGGCGGGGCGGACACCGTCGAGGTGCGCGGCTGGAACGTCCTCACCAAGAAGGCCCTGGTCGCCACGGAGCCGTCGGTGGCCAGCGAGACGGTGCGGCCCGGGATGAGCCCGTCGACGGCGGCCGCCGCCTTCGCCGGGAAGGCGCGGATGACCGTCACCGACACCCCGTACCGCACGCAGGCGGAGACGGCGGCCGCGGCCGGGTCGGTCGCCGCCTCGGTGGCCGCCGGGTTCGGCGAGCTGGAGGCGGTCGTCGAGGGCAACCCGAAACTGCGGGCGGGTGTTCCGGTCGCCCTGGGCAACGTCGGCGCCGCCTTCTCGGGCCGCTACACGGCCACCGCGGTGCGCCACCTGCTGGAGCCCTACCGCGGCTACCGGACGACCGTCGTGGTCAGCGCGGCGCCGGACCGCTCCCTCGCGGGGCTCGTCGCCGGGGGCGGCGCGGTGCCGCGCGGGCCGCGGATGCCCGGTCTGGCCATCGCCGTGGTCACCGACGTCCGGGAGCCGGGGGGCGCGCAACGCGGCTGGGTGCGGCTGAAGTTCCCGTGGCTGGACGACACCTACGTCTCCGACTGGGTGCGCACCGTCCAGTGGGGCGGGCAGGGCGGCGGCGGCGTGTTCAGCCCCGAGGTGAACGACGAGGTGCTGGTCGGCTTCGAGCAGGGCAGCCTGGACAGCCCGTACGTGCTGGGCGGCCTCTACAACGGCGTCGACAAGCCCTCGCCGCACGAGGTGCCGCTGGTCGACCCGGCCGGCGGGAAGGTCAACCGCCGCTCGCTGGTCTCCCGTTCGGGCCACCGCCTGGAACTGCTGGACGTGCCGGGCGGCCAGTCCGGCGTCCGGCTGGCCAGCGGGGACCGGAAGCTGGAGGTGCGGCTGGACGAGCAGCACGGCGAGATCGTCCTGACCGTCTTCGGCGCGGCCGGTGCGGCGGCGGCGAGTTCGGTGCGGCTGTCCTCCACCGGCATCACCATCGACGCCGGCGCCGGGGCGGTGAACCTGCGCGGGGGATCGGTGAACGTCACCGGCCGCACCGAGGTCACCGTGGAGGGCGGAGCGCTGGCGGTGCTCAAGGCGGCCCTCGTGCGCATCAACTGAACCACCGTCGGCACGGCCCGGCCCTCCGGCCCCCTCGAACCACCCGATTGGAGAACGCAGATGCCCCCCGCAGCCCGGATGGGTGACACCACCAGCGACGGCGGTGCCATCACCACCCCGCCGCCAGGCGCCCTCGCGGCGGCGACCGTACTGATCGGCGGCCGCCCGGCCGCCGTCACCGGCAGCCTGCACGTGTGCGTGCCGCACGTGGAACTCGGGCCCGGCAACGTCGTCATGCCCAGCCCCAAGGCGGCGGCCGGGGGCCTGGTCCTGATCGGGGGGCTGCCCGCGGCGCGGGTGGGCGACCAGACGGCCTGCGGCGCGAAGATCGTCACCGGCGCGTTCAACGTGCTGATCGGGGGCGTCGCGTGAGCGGCTTCATCGGGCGAGGCTGGGCCTTCCCGCTGCGGGTGAACGCCACCGGCGGCATCGGCATGGTGGACCGGGACCGGGAGATCGAGGAGGCCATCCGGCTGATCCTCGGCACCGCCCCCGGGGAGCGGCCGATGCGCCCGGAGTTCGGCTGCGGCATCCACGAGTACGTGTTCGCGCCGAGCGACGGCGGTACGGCGGGCCGGATCGCGCGCGAGGTGCGCACCGCGCTGGAACGCTGGGAGCCGCGGATCGAGGTGGACGACGTCGTGATCGCCTTCGACACCGTCGACGACGGCACGCTCTACATCGACGTCCACTACACCGTGCGGTCCACCAACGACCGCCGCAACCTGGTCTTCCCCTTCTACACCATCCCGAGCTCGCCGGACGCCCCGGATGTCCAGGACGTCCCGGGTGCCCTGGGCGCCGTGACCGGGGGAGTGAGCTGATGGCGCTGCCCTCCCCGAACCTGGACGACCGCCGGTTCCAGCAACTCGTCGACGAGGCCAAGAGGTTCGTCCAGCAGCGGGCCCCGGAGTGGACCGACCACAACGTGTCCGACCCCGGGGTCACCCTGATCGAGACCTTCGCGTACATGGTGGACCAGCTGCTCTACCGGCTGAACCGGGTGCCGGAGAAGAACTACTCCGCCTTCCTCGACCTGCTGGGCGTCCGGCTCTTCCCGCCGGCCGCGGCGACCGCGGAGGTCGACTTCTGGCTGTCGGCCCCGCAGCCCGAGACGGTGCTGCTGCGGGCGGGCACCGAGGTGTCCACGCTGCGGACCGAGACCGAGGAGGCGGTGGTGTTCTCCACCGCCGAGGACCTGCCCGTCGTCCCCAGCTCCCTCGACCGGCTGGTCACCGTCTCCGCCGCGGGGGAGCAGACCGACGCCACGGCGCGGCTGGCCGACGGCGTGGACGTGCCGTGCTTCCAGCCGCGCCCCCAGGTCGGGGACGCCATGCTGTTCGCGCTGCCGGCCGTCGTGCCGCGCTGCATCCTCGTCGTCCGGCTGGACAGCCGGGTCGAGGGCGTCGGCGTCGACCCGCGCCAGCCCCCGCTGGCGTGGGAGGTGTGGGACGGCGCGCGGTGGATCGCCTGCGAGACCGGCTCCGACACCACCGGCGGCCTCAACCGGCCCGGCGAGGTGGTGGTGTTCGTGCCCGCCGGGCAGGTCGCCTCGGTGGTCGCCGGGCGCCGGGCGGGCTGGCTGCGCTGCCGGGTGTCCGCGCCGGAGCCGGGCCAGCCGTTCTACGCGGAGTCCCCGACGATCCGCCGGGCAGAGGTGTTCACCGTCGGCGGCACCGCGGCCGTCGTGCACGCCCAGACCGTGACCGACGCGCCGCTCGGCACCTCGGAGGGCGTCGCGGGCCAGCGCTTCCGGCTCGCCAGGCCGCCCGTCCTGCTCGACGGCGGGCCCCCGGTGGTCGAGGTCGCGGCCGGCGACGGCTGGGAGCGGTGGACGGCCGTCGAGCACTTCGGTGACTCGGCGCCGACCGACCGGCACGTGGTGATCGACGCGACCACGGGCGAGTTCGCGTTCCCGCCCGCCGTCCGGGAACCCGACGGCGGCCTGCACGCCTTCGGTGCGGTGCCGCCCAAGGGCGCGCACCTGCGGGTACCGCGCTACCGCACGGGCGGCGGCACCGCCGGGAACGTCGCCCGGGCGACGATCACGGTGCTGCGCAGCTCCGTCCCGTACGTGGCCAGGGTCGACAACCGGGAAGCGGCCAGGGGCGGGGTCGACGGCGAGACGGTGGAGAACGCCAAGGTGCGCGCCCCCCACCTGCTGCGGCTCCAGGAACGGGCCGTCACGGCCGGGGACTTCGAGCTGATCGCCCGGCAGGCCGCCCCCTCGGCGGCCCGGGTGCGCTGCGCGCCGGCCGTCGCCGGGGAGGCGGGAGCGGTGCGGGTGCTGGTGGTCCCCGACGCGGTCGCGGACGAGGGCGACCGCCTGCGGTTCGAGCAGCTGATCCCCGGCGAGCAGGTGCTGTCGGCCATCGCGACGGCCCTGGACGAGCGGCGGCTCGTCGGCACCCGGCTCGTCGTCCAACCGCCCGACTACCAGGGGGTGACGGTGGTCGCCCGGCTCGCGACCCGCTCCCCGGACGGCGACCGGGTCCGGGAGGCGGCGCTCGCGGCCCTGTTCCGGCACCTCAACCCGCTGCGCGGCGGCGCCGACGGAAGGGGCTGGCCGTTCGGCCGGGCCGTGCAGTACGGGGAGGTGTTCGCGGTGCTCCAGCAGGTGGCCGGGGTCACGGCGGTCGAGGAACTGCGGCTCTTCCCGGCGGATCCGATCACCGGGCGCCGGGGCGCGCCCGCCGAACGGGTCGACGTCGCCCCGGACGCGCTGGTCTTCTCGCACCAGCACCAGGTCGTGGTCGCCGCGCTCCCGGCGGACGGTCCGCGATGAGCAGAGCGGCCGTCCCCGGGCTGCCCAGCCCGCATCCGATCGGCGAACTCCTGCCCGCGCTCTACGCCGAGGACGACTTCGCCCAACGGTTCACCGCGGGCCTGGACACCGTCCTCGCCCCGGTCTTCGCCACCCTGGACAACCTGCCCGCCTACTTCCAACCGCGCCTGGCCCCGGCCGACTTCGTCGAGTGGCTGGCGGACTGGGTCGCCGTCGAGACCGACCCGGCCTGGCCGGAGGAGGTCCGCCGGGCCGTGGTCGGCCGCGCGGTCGAACTGCACCGGTGGCGGGGCACCCGGCGCGGGCTCCGGGAACGGCTGCGGCTGATCCTCGGCGTCGGCGCGCAGATCGTGGACGGCGGCGGCGTGGCCTGGTCCACCACCGCGGGCGCGGAGTTGCCGCCCGCGCCCTCCGGGGAACTGCTGGTGCGGGTCTGGCCCGAGCGCACCCCGGCGGTGGACGAGGAGCAGGTGCTGGCGGTCGTCCGGGCGTCCTGCCCGGTCCACCTCACCTGCCGGGTGGAGGTCCTGCCCGGACCGCCTGGTCCATCCGGTTCACCTGGTCCATCCGGTCCACTCGGTCCACTCGGTGCGGAAGAGAGCTGAGCAATGCGTACGTGTCCCGAGTGCGGAGTGGCCAACGAGGACGGGGACGACTTCTGCGGCAACTGCGGTGCCTACCTCGGCTGGTCGGGGACGGCTGCCGCCACCTCGGCGGCTCCCGCCTCCGCGGCACCCGGCCCTGCCGCCGCTCCGCCCGCTGCGTCGCCCGCTGCTCCGCCCGCCGGGGCGGCCCGCGAGGAACCGCCCGTGCGGCCGTCCGCGGCGCCCGCCGAACCGCCTGCCGCGCGGCCCGCCGAGCCGGCGAGGCCGTCCGCCGCCGCGCCCGCTGCTGCGCCCGCGCCCAAGCCCGCACCCGCCTCCGAGGTGCCGCCGGTCCGCCCCGGCGCGGTGCCGCCGCAGCCCACGGCCGCCCGGCAGCCGGCGGCGGACCCGGTGGCGGTGCAGCCCGCCAAGCCCGTCGCGCCCCGCCCGACCGTCCGCCCGGCCGCGGCCGACGAGGCCCAGGTCGGCCCACCCTGCCCCCGGTGCGGCACGCCCAACCGGCCCGACCGGAAGTTCTGCCGGCGGTGCGCGGAGCCGCTGACCCCCACCGAACTCGTGGCGGCCCTGCCGTGGTGGCGCACCCGCTGGCCGTTCCGCCGCCGCGTGCGCATCGGCGGCTCCGGCAGCACCCTGCGCCGGATGATCGCGCTGCTCGTGCTGGCGGCGCTGGTGGTCGCGGGCGTGCTGTTCTACCCGGCAGGGCGGAACATCTACGAGGACGTGCTGGACAAGCTCCGCGACGCCTCGGCGATCTCCCCCACCGGGGCGGCGGCGAGCGCGGAGGTCGAGGGCCATCCCGCGAAACTGACCGTCGACGGGCTGAGCAACACCTACTGGGGGGCGCCGAACGTCGGGGACTCGATCAGCTTCCCCTTCGCCCGACCGTTCCGGCTGGTGGACGTGATCATCCACACCGGCTCCTCCACCGAGCCGCAGCAGTTCCAGCAGCAGGCACGGCCCACCGCCCTGGACCTCCGGATGACGACCTCGGACGGCAAGGTGCACGAGCAGAAGGTGACGCTGAACGACAAGCCGGGCCCGCAGACGGTGCTGACCGGCGTCAGCGACGTCGTGAAGGTGACGCTGGTCGTCCGCGCCGCCGCCGGGACGGGGCCCGGAATCCCCATCGCGCTGGCCGAGGTGGAGTTCTTCAAGCGCTGAGGGGCAGGCTGCGGGGGTGGGCCCGGGCGCCGGCGTGGGAGGCTACCCGGGTACCGCCGCAGCCCGCGCCCAGGAGCACCGCCATGCACCGACCCCCCGCCTTCCGTCTCGACGCCACCGCCTCCGGGCACCCGGCGGGGATCCTCGACGCCGCCGAGCGGGCCGAAAGCCGGGGCATGGACCGCCTGGTGGTCGCCGAGACCGCGTACGACCCGTTCCTCCAGCTGGCCCGCGCCGCCGACCGGACCGAGCGGATCGAGCTGGCCACCGGCATCGCGGTGGCCTTCGCCCGCACCCCGATGACGCTGGCCTACCAGGCCTGGGGGCTGCACGCGGCCTCCGGCGGACGGGCCGTCATCGGGCTGGGCTCGCAGGTCAAGCCGCACATCGAGAAGCGCTTCGGGATGCCCTGGGACCGGCCGGCCGCGCGGATGCGCGAGTACGTGCACGCGGTGCGGGCGATCTGGCACAGCTGGCAGACCGGCGAACGGCTGCGCTTCCGGGGCGAGTTCTACACCCACACGATGATGACGCCGGTCTTCTCGCCAGACCCCGTCCCCGCCGGGGTGCCGAGGATCCTGCTGGCCGGCGTGGGGCCGCTGATGACCCGTACGGCCGGGGCGGTGGCCGACGGGTTCCTCAGCCACCCGTTCTCGTCGCCCGCCTACCTGGCCGAGCAGGTGCTGCCCGGTCTGACCGGGGCCCGGGCGCAGGCCGAGGCCGAGGGCGCCCCGTGGACGGCACGTCCGTTCGAGGTCGCCGGCAGCGTGCTGACCGCCACCGGCCGGACGGAGGAGGAACTGGCGGCCAACCGGGCGGGGGTACGGGAGCGGCTGGCGTTCTACGCCTCCACCCCGGCCTACCGCCCGGTGCTGGCCCAGCACGGGTGGGAGGGGCTCCAGGAGGAACTGCACACCCACTCGGTGCGCGGCCGCTGGGCGGAGATGGCCGCGCTGATCGACGACGAGGTGTTCGACACGTTCGCGGTGTCCGGTCCGGTCGACGACGTCGCCCGCGAGCTGACCCGGCGGTACGTGGGCCTGGTCGACCGGCTGTCCGTCAGCCTGCCGGAGGAGGCGGACCCGGAGCTGGGCCTCGACGTCCTGGCGGCCGTCCGCGCCCTCGGCTGAGCTCCGTCGGACCCTCATCGACCCTCGCCGGACCTCCGCCCGGTCCCGCCGGACCCCTCGCCGTACCCGCGCCAGCCCCCGTAGCCCGACCGGAAACAGCCGCCGACCGAACGCGGTGGGCGGCTGATCGGGCAGGAGACGGCCAAGACCGGGCACATTCGGGCAACGGGTTCCCGGTGACGACGGCGGGCGGCAGGATCGCGCTGGCAGACCGTGACGGGCCGCCGACTTCACCCACCCCACGGTCTGTCATGTCTTGGCCACCGTCGACGACCGTGGGGGTGCCCGCTTGTCCGTGCCAGACGACCATCCTGCCATTGACTGCCTCGCCGAGTTCGGGGCGCCCGACGACCTCGCCGACTTCGACGAGTTCCTGCGCGTGTGCGCCGAACTGACCGGCTTCGACGAGCCCGAGCTGCGCGCCACCGGCATGGCGCACGAACACCACCGCACCACCCTGGCCCACCGGGTCCGCGACGACCACGCCCTGGTCCACCTCTGGTACGTCGGCGCCTGGCCGGGCGAGACCCCCAGCTCCGCCCGCGCCTACGACCAGGGCCTGGCCTGGCGGACCTTCCGCGCCGACCCGCCCGGCGCCGCCGCCCCCGGCCACGGCAGCTGGGCCGAGGCCCCCCGAGGGGTTGAGGAACGGTGACCGCCCGCTGGGACGTCGTCGTGGTCGGCGCAGGCTTCGCCGGAACGCTGGTCGCCCACCGCCTCGGCGCGCAGGGCCGGCGGGTCCTCGTCCTCGAAGCCGGCCGGGCCGCGCCCTCCGGGCCCGAGACCGCCGCCGCCTTCCGCGCGGCCGGCGGCGGCCCGCCCACCTCGCCCTACCCGCACGACCCCGACGCCCCGTCCCTCGACGTCACCGACCTCACCGGGCTCCCCGGCGGTGGCTTCACCGCCACCGGACACCTCCGGCAGGACGGCCCGCTGCCCTACGCCAGCGGCTACCTGCGTGCCAACGGCGGCACCGGACTGCTCTGGACCGGCCTCACCCCGCGCATGCACCCGGAGGACTTCCGCACCGGCGACCTCGGCCGCGGCCGCAACTGGCCGATCGGCTACCACGACCTGGAGCCGTACTACCGCGCAGCCGAACACGAACTCGGCGTCGCCGCCGACGCCGGGGAGCAGCGCCGCGCCGTCGGACTGCCGATCCCGGACGACTACGCCTTCCCCATGCGGGCCATCCCGGCCAGCCACCTCGACCGCCGGCTCGCCCACGCCCTCGACGGCCGGACCGTCCGCGACCCCGCCATGCCCGGCCCCGCCCGGCTCGCCGTCACCGGCACCCCGCACGCCCGCAACGGCCTGCCCACCCGGCCCGGCGACAGCTTCGGCCAGCCCTGCGCGGGCAGCGCCAGCTGCGTCCCGGTCTGCCCGACCGGTGCCAAGTACACGCCGCTGCGCACCCAGGCCCGCTGGGCGCCCTGCGTCGAACTGCGCACCGGGGCCGTGGTGGCCAGGGTGCTCGCCGACCCGGTGACCGGGCGCGCCACCGGGGTGGAGTACCTGGCCGGCGGCGCGGCCCACCGGGTGGACGCGGACCTGGTCGTCCTCGCCGCGCACGCCGTCGAGAACGCCAGGCTGCTGCTCCTGTCCGGCCTGGCCAACCGCAGCGACCAGGTGGGCCGCAACCTGATGGACCACCCGGCGCTGCTCACCTGGGGGCTCATGCCCGGCCAGGTCGGCCCCTACCGGGGGCCCGGCTCCACCAGCGGCCTGGAGGCCTTCCGCTTCGGCCCGGCCCGTGCCCGCCGGGCCCCGTTCCGGATCGAGATCGGAAACTGGGGCTGGTCCTGGGCCGGTGGCTCCCCCGAGGCGGAGACGGCCGCACTGCTGGCCGCCGGGTTGCGCGGCAAGGAGCTGCGGGCACGCCTCGGCGACCGGCTCGGCCGTCAGTTCTCGCTCCAGTTCGAACTGGAGCAGCCCGCCGACCCGGCCAACCGGGTCACCCTCGACCCGGACCGGCGCGATCCGCTCGGCCTCCCCGGCCCGGCCGTCCGCTACGACCTCGACGAGTACGTCCGCGCGGGCATGGTCTCGGCCCGGGCCGTCTCCGACCAGCTGTTCGCCCTGCTCGGCGCCGAGGACCACACCGCCTACCCGGCCGGTCCGCAGTGGCCGGGCCGCCTCGAACACCTGGGAACCGCCTACGGCTACCGGGGCGCGGGCCACGCCGGCGGCACCCACGTCATGGGCGACTCGCCCGCCACCTCCGTCGTCGACCACTGGCAGCGCTGCTGGGACCACCCCAACCTGTACGCCGTCGGGTGCGGCTCGATGCCCTCGCTCGGCACCTCCAACCCCTCGCTCACCATGGCCGCCCTGGCCCTGCGCAGCGCCGACCGGATCCACCAGGACCTGCTGGACCTGCACCGCCCGGTGTCCGTCGGCACCAGGCTGCCGACCCCCGACCCGCCTCGCTCGCCCGTGCTCCCTTCGCCCGGCACCCCTTCGCCCGGCACCCCTTCGCCCGGCACCCCTTCGCCCGGCACCCCTTCGTGCGTCGCTCCTTCGCTTGCCACCCGTTCGCCCGCCTTTCCGGAGACACCATGACCGGCCTGCCGCTCCCGCCCGTACCGGAGCCGTACCACCTGCCCTTCCACTACGGCGCGCTGCACAACATCGGCGTCGACTACCTGGTCCAGCCCGAGCGGGCGCGCGAGCTGCTCGGCAAGCGCCACCCCGGCCTGACCGCCGCCGTGTTCGACGGCGGGGCCTGCGTGTCCCTCAACTACCAGCTGTACTTCGCCCAGTACCCGAACGGCGGTGGCATCACCGAGGAGCTGGAGATCAACCTGGTCGCCCACCCGATGTTCGCCGGGGACCGCCTGCCGGTCCTCAACTACGGCCAGTACGCCCGGGGTTACGACCAGACCAAGCTGCTTGGCATCGCCCGCCTGCACGTCCTGTGCGACAACCCGCTCGCCATCGACGCCGGGCGCCGCCTGTACGCCGAGCCCAAGCACCCCGGCTGGTTCGAGACCGCGCTACCCTCGCTCAACGCCCCCGCCGTGCGTGAGCGCTGGTCCGTCTCCTGTCGCCGGGCCACCCTCGGGGCGGACGGGCTGCGCCGCCACGACGAGCAACTCCTCGCCCTCGACGTGAACCTGATCGGCCTCACCGCCGAATCCGTCAACAACACCCCGATCACCGGCTACGGCACCGACGACGAGGGCAAGCTGCTCGCCGGCCCGCTCAACGTCTACCACCCCTACCGCTACTACGCCCTGGACGACCGCACCGCCGACCGCGTCCGGCTCGACCTCGGCAACCCCGCGGAGGAGTCCGCCCGCGACCTCGCCCACCTGATCGCCGACGCCCCGGCCGCCGGGGTCTGGACCTACCAATCCCCGCCGGTCGCCGCCCACAACCGCGCCTACTACGTCCGGTGATGTGCCCGCCCGCCGAGGGCGGGTTACGGTCAGGGTCGACACCACCTGAGTGGGCGGGCAGCGGACCGTTGGCGCCGTTCTCGCGTGCACCCCTGACCGCTCCTCCGCAGCTGGGGGTGTGCTCGTGAGTGTCCACTGACAAGGGTAGCCTTACCCATTGCGCAGGTGATCGGCAGTGGGGAGGGACCCTTGTTGGAATTCCGGCTGCTCGGACCAGTGGAAGTCCGGTGCAACGGGCAGTTCGTCGAGATCGGGCCACCGAAACGCCGGACCTTGCTGGCGATGCTGCTCCTCGCCAACGACGCGCTGGTCACCAACGACCGCCTCACCGACGCCCTGTGGGGCGAGCAGCCGCCCAGACACGCCAAGACCGTGATCCAGGGGCACGTCTCCCAACTCCGCCGGCTGCTGCACCCCGTGGGCCCGGTCACCATCGCCACCGCCTGTGACGGCTACCTCCTCCAGACGCCGTCCGACCACATCGACGGCGAGCGGTTCCGCGCCGCCGTCGCCGAAGCGCGCACCGGCGACGGCGCACCGGCCGGGATCCCGGCGCTGCGCAAGGCCCTCGCGCTCTGGCGCGGCCCGGCGCTCGCCGGACTCTGCGGCACACCCCCGGTCGTCGCCGCGGCAGCGGAACTGGAGGAGGCGAGGCTCGGCGCGGTGGAGGAGCTCGGCCAGGCGCTGACCGCCGGCCGGCGCGCCGAAGAGGCCGTCGCGGTGCTGCGCGGCCCGGCGGACCGGCATCCGCTGCGCGAGTCCCTGGTGGCGCTCCTGCTCGACGCCCTGCTGGCGACGAACCGGCAGGCCGAGGCCATCGAGCTCTACCACCGGACGGCCCGACTGCTCGGTGACGAACTGGGCGTCGACCCGGGCCCCGCGATGGTCGAGGCCTACGACCGGATCCTCAGCCCGCCACGCGCCGCACGCCGACGGGAGGACACGCACCGGCCCGGGAACCCCCACGGACAGGAGGCCGCGGACCGGCAGGAGGCCGCCCGCCGCCAGGCGGACGCGCACCGCCGAGCTGACGCGCACCGTCAGGCCGACGCATACCGCGGCGCGGGCCAGCCGGGCGCGAACGACCTGCGGCGACCGCTCCTGCTGCCCCGCCGACCGGCCGGCTTCACCGGGCGCAAGCGCGAACTCGCCGCCCTCGACGCGGCCGTGCGGCACACCGCACACGACTCGCCCATCTGTCTGGTCACCGGGCCGGCCGGGATCGGAAAGAGCGCGCTGGTGGCCCACTGGGCCCAACAGGCCGCGGCGGACTTCCCGGACGGCGTGCTCTTCGCCCGGCTCGGCGGCTTCGTCGACACCGCCCCGATCGCCGACCCCGCCTTCGTCATCCGGGACTTCCTCGGCGCGCTCGGCATCCAGCCCGACGACATCCCGCAGAACACCGCCGCAGCCGAGGCGCTCTACCGCTCGCTGCTCCGGAACCGCCGCCTCCTGGTCATCCTCGACGACGCGCTGAGTTACGACCAGGTCCGCCCGCTGCTCCCCGGCGCCCACGGCTGCGCCACCGTCGTCACCAGCCGCAACCGGCTGGAGAGCCTGGTCGCCGGCGACTGCGCCCGCCCGCTGCTGCTGGACCGGCTCGGGCCGGGGGAGGGCGAGGCACTGTTCGCCCGCATCCTCGGCCCGGACCGGGTCGGAGCGGAGCCGGACGCGGCCGGGCGCCTGGTGCGGCTGTGCGACGGGCTGCCGCTGGCCCTGCGACTGGCGGCGGCCCGGCTGGCGGTGCGGCCCGAGCGCTCGCTCGGCGACGCGGTCGAGGAACTCCGCGACGGGCAGCGGCGGATCTCGTTCCTCGCGGTGGACGGCATCGACTTCGCCTCCGTCCTGCGCGTCAGCGTGGACCACCTCCCGCCCGACGCGGTCGCCGTCCTGCGGCTGCTGGCCCACCACTTCGGCCCCGACATCGACGTGGCGGCGGTCGCCGCGCTGGCGGACGACAGCCCGGCCGGCAGCCGCGCGGTGCTGGAACGCCTCGTCGCCGCCAACCTGGTGGAGGAACGGGGGCACGACCGCTACGCCCTGCACGGACTCATCCGGCTGTTCGCCCGCTCGCTCGGCCCCGCCCCCGGGGACGACCGCCTCCTTCCGCTCCTCGATCACTACCTGTACGCCGCCCTGGCCGCCGCGAGCGCGGCGGTGGCGGGCAGCCAACCCTGCTGCCGGCTCCCGGAGGACTTCCGGACGCCGGTGTCGACGCCCGTCTTCGCCGACCGGGAGGAGGCCATGGCCTGGTACGCCAGGGAACGGCGCAACCTCGTCGCCGCCACCGCGGCGGCCGCCGCCGGCGGGCACCACCACCGGGCGTGGCGACTCGCCCTGCTGCTGTGGCCCCTGGTCGTCCAGCAGCCCGGAGCCGACTGGGAGGCTCCGCTCGGCCACGCCCTCGGCTCCGCCGTCGAACTGGCCGAGGCCGACGCGGAATCCCGCGTCAGGAGCCTGCTCGGCTGGGTCCTCGGGCAGAACGGCCGGTACGAGGAGGCCCTGCCGCACCTGCTGCGCGCACCCGACCTGGCCCGGCGCGCCGACGACACCGAGGGCGAGGCGATCGCCACCGCCAACCTGGCCCAGGCCCGGGAGGCACTCGGCGACACGAACCTGGCCGGCCTCGGCTACGAGCGGGCCGCGCAGCTCGCCCGCAGGGCCGGCAGCCCGCAGACCGAGATGCTCACGACCTACTACCTGGCCCGGTACCACCTGCTGAACGAGCGACCGGCGAAGGCGCTCACCCTCGCGCGGCACGCGCTCGACCTCGCCCCGGAGGACCAGGTCGTCGCGCGCCGCGCGATGCTCCTGGACATCTGCGGGAGGGCGCTGGCCACCCTGGACCGCAACGGCGAGGCGTGGCACCACTTCGACCGTGCGGGCCGCCTCGCGGAACAGGACGGCTTCACCGCCGACGCCGCCGACTACTACGCGCGCGCCGCCGCGGTACGGACCTGCGGGAACGGCTAGCGGCTGCCGGCCGCGGTGTCCGGCTGGACACCGCGGCCGGCAGCCGCCGTCCGGCCCCAGACGTCGAGTCCAGACGTCGGGCCCAGGCACCTGCCCCAGGCGTCGGCTCACCCGGGAACGGGCGGCCCGCCCGGCCCCGTGAGCGCGCCCGGTACCCGATCGGCGGGCGGGGCCTGCCCGGCGGGTGTGGTGTCCGGCGCGCGGGCCCAACGGCCGGCGAGCACGGTGCCGGCCACCAGCTGGAGCTGGTGATACGCCATCAGCGGCAGGACCAGCAGCCCGGCCTGGGGCCCGAAGAGCACGGTGGCCATCGGCAGGCCGTTCGCCAGGCTCTTCTGCGAGCCGCACAGCACCGCCGCGATGGTGGCCGGCCGGTCGAGCCCCAGCAGCCGTGCGCCGAGCCCGGTGACCGCGAGCGCGGCGGCCAGCAGGGCGAGCAGCACCGCGAGCAGGCCGAGCAGGGCGCCCGGGGTGGCCAGGCCCCAGCTGCCCTGGGCCGTCGCCGCGCTGAACGCGGTGTAGACGACGAGCAGGATCGAGCCCCGATCCACCGGCGTCAGCACCCGTCTGTGCCGGGCGAGGAAGGCACCGATCCACGGCCGCAGCACCTGCCCGAGCAGGAACGGCGCGAGCAACTGGGCCCCGATCCGCAGCAGCCCCTCGGCCGACAGCGCCGTGTGCACGTCCAGGAGCCAGGCCGCCAGCAGCGGGGTCAGCAGCAGCCCGGCCAGACTGGAGTACGTCCCGGCGCAGATCGCCGCCGGGACGCTGCCCCCGGCGGCGCCGGTCAGCGCCACCGAGGACTGCACCGTCGACGGGAGCAGGCAGAGGAACAGCACCCCGGTCTGCAACTGCCCACTGAGCGGGACGGGCGTGAGGAGTGCGGTGGCCGCCCCGAGCAGCGGGAAGAGGCCGAAGGTGGCGGCGAGCACCAGCCCGTGCAGCCGCAGGTGGCGCAGCCCGGCCAGCGTCTCGCGGGCGGAGAGCCGGGCGCCGTAGAGGAAGAACAGCAGCGCCACCGCCAGGTTGCAGGCCACGGCGGCCACCCGCGCCGAGCCCCCGGTGGCCGGGAACAGGGCGGCCAGGCCGACCGCCCCGGCGAGCGCGACCAGGTACGGGTCGAACCGGCGCGGCCGCGGCCCGCGCCGCCGGCCCCGGCGGGCGGTGTCGTCGGTCATCGGCCACCCCCGATCGCCGCCCCGCCCGGGCCGGACCCGAGCAGGCCGCCCACCAGGGACCCGGCGCCGTCGTGGTCGCTGCCCGCCGAGCCGCTGCCGTTCTGGACGTTGGCCGTGCGGTCGATCTCCACCCAGGAATCGGCGTTGGAGTTGTCGACGAGCGTGATCAGCCCCCCGCCCGCCGCCGCGGGCGCCGCCGCGCCGGCGAGCAGGCCGCACGCCCCGGCCAGCCCCAGCGCGGTGGCCCGCAGGACGGCGGCCGCCGGGGGCGGGGCGGGACCGCGCAGCCCGGCCGTCACACCGTCACCCCCGTGAGCGGGCGTGAGCGCGCGATGTTCCGCTCCAGCAGTTCGGTGGACTCCCGCACGCCGATCTGCCGGCTCTCCCCGGCGCCGGCCGGCAGCCGCCCGTCGGCCACCTTCAGCCCGGCCAGCGCCTCGTCCATCGCCCGGTGGGCCGCGAACAGGCAGGGCGTGCTGTAGATTGCGACGTCCACCCCCAGCTCGGTCAGCTCGGAGAGCGACAACCGGGGGGACTTGCCGCCGGCGATCTGGTTGAACAGCAGCGGCTTGTCGCCGACGACCCGCCGGATCCGCCGGATCCAGTCCTCGCTGCGCACCCCGTCGACCAGCACCACGTCGGCGTCGGTGGCGGCGAGGGCTCGGGCGCGGCGCAGGATGTCGTCCTCCTCGGTGGCGTCGGTGCGGGCGACCACCAGGAGGTCCGTCCGGTTGGCGAGGACGAGGTCCAGCTTCTCCAGGTACTCCTCCAGCGGGAGGACCTGTTTGCCGTCGGCGTGGCCGCAGCGGCGCGGCCGTTTCTGGTCCTCCAGGATGACGCCGGACGCGCCGATGCGTTCGAGCCTGCGCACGACGTGGCAGGCGACCTCGGGATCGACGTAGCCGTCGTCGATGTCGACCAGGAGATGGTGCCGGGGGAAGGCGCCGCGCAGCCGTTCGACGAAGCCGACCATGTCCGGCCAGGCGATGAATCCGATGTCGGGCAGGCCGTAGTAGGAGGCGGCGAAGCCGAATCCGGAGACGAACATGCCGTTGTAGTGCTCGGCCGCGATGGAGGCCGAGTACATGTCGTAGACGCCGATGAGGGGCGTGGCTCCCGGGCTCGTGATCTCCTCGCGGAGCCGCTGCCCGTGGCCCGACGCCGTGGTTCCGTGGAACAAGGCCTTCTCCTCACTCGCGGTGGCTTTGCCTGAACTTGGTCTTCCCTAGACCCAACTGAGGCTCCATCACTATGCGACCTTTAACGTTCCGTGGGCAAATCTTTAAGGGAGATTCACTCATTCGAGTGAGGCGTTGAATTGAAGATATGTCAGACATATGAAAAGGGCGGTGGCGTGGAAGATCCACGCCACCGCCCTGATCCGGTCGGGCCCGGCCGCCGGAGCGTCAGGAGGCCGGAACGGGGCGGACGGCGCGGCGTTCGCGCAGCGTCCGGAGCACCCGGCGGGTCGCCCGGGTGGCGACCGGCGGCAGCAGGTCCAGCGCCAGCCGGCGCGAGGTGGACTGCTGGACGGGGGCCTTGACCTGGTAGTTGAGCCGCAGCACCGGCTCCCCGGCGATGGTGTCGTCGTCCACCGTGTAGCCCTCGGCCCGCCAGTCGCGGGCGAGCAGGACCTGCCGGACGGCCGCGGCGTCGCCCCAGGTGCCGTAGAACTTCATCGGGGTGAGCAGCACCGGCCGCAGGCCGCCGGTGAAGACCGCCTCCCAGACCGCCGCCGACACGCCGGGGGTGTGCTCCGAGCGGTAGTCGTCCAGCGCCACGACGCCGTTCTCGGCGAGCGCCGCCCTGGTCACCGCGATGTCCCCGGCGACGTGTTCGTACAGGTGGGAGGCGTCGACGTGGACGAAGCGGCAGCTCCCGGCCGGGATCCGGCCGTCGGCCAGCACCGAGGTGGGCGCCTGCACGATCTCCGGCAACTCGCCGTGGAAGGCGAGGTAGTTGGCCTCGAAGGCGCTCCGGGTGAGGGTCTTGCGGTAGGACATCGCCATCTCGGCGGCGTTGTCCGCGTCGCCCGCCTCGGAGTCGAACAGGTCGCAGACGGTCAGCCGCTCGCCGGTCTGGAGGTGGTCGCCGAGCAGGACGGCGCTGCGGCCGAGGTAGCTGCCGAGTTCGAGGATGTCGCCGGTGGCGCCCGCCGTGGTCTGGGCCGCCAGCAGGTGGCCGAAGGCCGCCCGGTCGAGACGGAAGAACCAGCCGGGGATGTCGTCCCGGGTCAGTGGCGCGGGGCGGGTGGCTGCGGTCTCGGCGGTGGGCACGGCGGCCTCCAGGAGGGCGGGCGGGGCGCGGTGGCGGGTTCACGCCGCGGAGGGGACGCCGTGGACGTGAGGCCGATCATCATAGCGACGCGGAGGCCGACTGGGAGCCGGCTCGGAACGGCGCGATTTCGCGCGTTCGCGCTGCTGTGCGAAGGCGCGCGCCGGGTCGCGTCCCCGGCCTCACGGGTCAGTGCGCCGGGCCGTCCAGCTCGGCGATGGTCTCCGCCAGCCAGGCCCGCTCGGCCGCCGTGGAGGCCCGGGCGACCAGCAGCATGCCGCGCCGGAAGGGGTTCGGCTCCAGCTCGGCGGTGACCGCGCGGCCCTCACCGTCGTAGGAGAAGCTGCTCGGCTCGTCCAGGAACGCCAGCCGGCGCCGGAGCACGGCCGCCTGCGCGGGCGGGTCGGCGAGGTGGTGGAGGAAGGCGGCGTGCGCGAAGAAGCGGATCTGGTCGGTGATCTCGGCCTGCTCCGGGTCGGCCAGCCGGCGCCGCAGTTCGGTCCGGCCCTCCTCGGTGAGCTCCAGCGTCTGGCGCGGTGCGGCCCCGCTGCCCGGCTCGGTGCGGCGGCGCAGCAGTCCGGCCTTCTCCAGTCTGGCGATGGCGGGGTAGAGCGCGCCGTCGCTGACCGGCCGGACGTGGCCGGTGAGGCCGGTGATCCGGGACTTGAGCTGGTAGCCGTGCAGCGGCTGGTCGTACAGGAAGCCGAGGATCGCGAGGGTCAGCACGGTCGAAGCCCTTTCGTCGGAGTGCGCCCTGTGGCGCGCCCCATGTTACCTCTTGTCGATGTGCCTCGATAAGATATATCTCTATTCGAGGCATGCCGCCGGCGGGCGGCGGAACGGGGGAGGAAGCATGCGCGGGCGTCCGTCGCGACGACTGGCCGCGCTGGCCGGACCGGTCTACGCCGAACTGCTGTCCGGCGTGATCGTCTCGGTGATCGGCACCTTCTGGGTGGCCGGCCTCGGCGGGGCGGTCGCCGCCGTCACCCTGCGGTTGGGGCCACGGCTGCCCGCACCCGCCGGGGAACCGGCGCGGCGGCGGGCCGGATCGTCCGCGCGGGAGCGCCGTTCGGCCTGGACTTCACCGCCCGGATGGCCGTCGGCACGGCCCAACTCGCCACTCGCCCTGGTCGAGGGCTTCGGCGTCGCGGCGGTGGCCGGGTACGGCATCGGCTACCGGGCCTTGCTGGTCGTCACCATGGCGTTCTACGCACTCCGGCAGGCCGCCGCGATCGAGGCCGCCCGCCTCTGCGGCGCGGGCCGCGCCACCGCGCCACCGCGCTGGGCGTTGCACCGCGCCACCGCGCCGGGCGCGCTGCACCGCGCCACCGGACGCCTCGCCGCGCTCCTCGGCGCCGTCGCGGCGGTGCTGTCCCCGACGCTCGCCGTCCCGCTGACCGCGCTGTTTACCGACGACCCGGTGGCGGCCGTGCAGTCCGTCGGCTTCCTGCGGATGGCGGCGCTCCACCTGCTCCCGTACGCGCTGGTGGTCGCCCTCGGCGGGGTGCGCCAGGCGGCGGGCGCCGGCTGGCCGCTGGTGCTCTCCGTGCCGCTCGGCCCGGGCGCCCAACTCGCCACCTCCGCGGCCCTGTCGGGGCCGCTCGGGGTGACCGGGGTGTGGGCGGGGCCGGCCGTGGGTGCGGCCGTGCAGCTCGGCCTGCTGCTTCTCCTGGCCCGGCGCGGGCCCCTGCGGCCCGCGCCGTTGGCGGACCAGGGCGACCGGGCCCCGAAGCCGGTCGGATGATCGACTCCGGTCGCCCGGCTGTGCCACAGTGGAAGCCATGGGACCGACACTCGACGGGCGGCCGCTGCCGTCCCCGCACGCAGACGAACGCGCCATGCTGGAAGGCTGGTTGGAGTTCCATCGGGTGACTCTTGTGCAGAAGGTCGCCGGACTCGACGACCAGCAGGTCCGGCTGGCGGCCGTCCCGCCGTCGACGATGACGCTGCTGGGCCTGGTCCAGCACCTCGCCGAGGTCGAACGCACCTGGTACCAGCGGGTGCTGGCCGGCCGGGAAGCGCCGCCGCTGTACGGCGCGGACGGCGAGGGCGGCTACGCGCTCACCCCGGACCGGGGGATGCCCGAGGCGTTGGCCGACTGGCGGGCGGAGGTCGAGCAGGGCCGCGAACTGGCCGCCGCGGCGGCGCTGGAGGACACCGGACGCCTCTCCGAGCGGGCGGCGGCCGTGTTCGGCTCGGAGACGGTCTCGCTGCGCTGGATCCTGGTGCACCTGATCGAGGAGTACGCCCGCCACAACGGCCACGCGGACCTGCTCCGGGAGAGTATCGACGGCCTCACCGGCGTGTGACGGCTCCCCGGGGGAGGGCCTCGGGAGCCGGGCCGAGGTGGGCGTCCAGGGCGGCGCGCAGCAGCGGTTCGACGTCCTCGCCGCCGGTGATGAGCCGCAGGCTGCCCCAGGCGCGCAGTTGGGCCAGGCCGTGCAGGTTCGCCCACAGCGCGGCGGCCGCCGGTCCGGGATCGGTGGACTCCGGGCGGGCCTCGCCGACCAGGCGGGCGACGGTGTGGAACATCGGCAGGGTGGTGTGCCGCAGCTCGGCTCCGCTGCCCTCCAGCAGGTCGTGACGGAACATCAGCTCGAACATGCCGGGGTTGGCCGCCGCGAAGCCGAGGTAGGCGCGGGCGAGCGCGTCGAGCCGGGTGCGGGGGGCCGCGTCGGTGGTGGCGGCCATCGCGTCGGCGCCGGCCAGGGTGTCGGTGAGCCTGCCGAACCCGTGCCGCGCGATGGCGGCGAGCAGTTCGCGGTGGGTGGGGAAGTGGCGGCGGGGGGCTCCGTGCGAGACCCCCGCCTGCCGGGCGATCTCGCGCAGACCGAGGGCGTGGACGCCCTCCCTGGTCACCAGTTCGACGCCGGCGGCCACCAGGCGTGCGCGCAGGTCCTTGTCCTGATCGGTCATGGGCCTTGTCTACCAGGCTGCCGTAGACAGTGTCTACTCTCGTCGGTGCGGGCGCTCCGGGCAGAATTCGGAGGCATGGACGAAGGCGGAGAGGCGGCCTGCTGGCTGGACCGGGTGTGCCCGGAGTGCGGGCGCCTGCGCGAGCGGCCAGGGCCGCAACCGTGCGAGAACTGCGGGGCCGGGAGCGCGGACGGCACTGGCGGCACGGGCGGCGAGGCGGGGGCACGGCGGCCCGCGGCCGAGGCCGCGCCGGAGCGGGACGGCTGACCGCAGGTCCAGGACGGATCGGCCCCGGCTCGGAAGGGCTGAACGCTGACCCGCAACGCCTGAACCCCGGCTCGGAAGGGCTGAACGCTGACCCGCAACGCCTGAACCCCGGCCCGGAAGGGCTGAACGCTGACCCGCAACGCCTGAACCCCGGCTCGGAACAGCCGAACGACGGCCCGGAACAGCTGGGCCCCGGTGCGGCCGGGCGGGCCTGACCGGGGCCGCAGGCGTACGGCGGGGTTCGGTCTACTGCTGCGGCGGCTGGTCGCGGAACTGGTTCTTCGCCTGCTCCTGGGCGGAGTCCACCTGGCTGCTGTACTTGCCCTGGGTGCGCTCGTCGACGGCGTCCCCCGCCTTGTCGACGGCCCTGTCGGCCTGGTCCTCGTGGCCCTTCAGCAGGCCCTTGAGCTTATCCAACATGGACATCTGGTCACGCTCCTGGAAGAGACGGCCCCACCCCTCCAGGATCACCGCCTCCGCCGCCGTCCGCATCCCGCGGCCGCGCGGCGGCCTTGGCAACGTGATGCCGGTCATGTCAAATCGGGAGTTCACGGACCGCCGGAAGGAGTCGCCTTGAAGCCCCGAGCCCGCCGCCCGATCTCCCTGCCCCTCCGCCCGACCAGCCCGCTCGACCAGTCCACCCCGATACCGCACCAGCAGCGCCGGGACCAGCGCCCGCGCACTGCCACCGTCCGGAGCGCGGGCGCCGTACTGACCGTCGCCGCCCTGGCCGCCCCGCTGCTGCTGGCCGGGGCCGGTGGCGCGGCCGCCGACCCGGACCCGGTGCGCAGAGGCGAGAGGCTCGCCGCGCGCCTGGTCGAGGCCGCCGACGCCGAGAGCGCCCACGACACCCTGGCCGCGCTCCAGCGGATCGCCGACCGCAACGGCGGTACCCGGGTGGCCGGTTCGAAGGGGCACGACGAGTCCGCGCGCTACGTCTACGAGCAGGCCCGCCGGGCCGGGCTGAAGGTGTCCCGGCAGGAGTTCGAGTACACCTTCTTCGAGGCCCGCTCGGAGCGGCTGCAGGTGCTGTCCCCGCAGGCCGAGAGCATCCCGCTGACCGCCATGACGTACTCGCTCGGCGGTCCGGACGCGGGCCTGACCGCCGACCTGGCGGTCGCCCCGGTCAGCGCCACGACCGGCTGCGCGCCCACCGACTACCCGGCCGGCGCGTTCACCGGCCGGATCGCGCTGATCCAGCGCGGCGGCTGCGGCTTCGCCGTCAAGCAGGCCGCGGCCGCGACGGCCGGCGCGGTGGGCGCGATCATCTACAACAACACCGACGGCGACCTCAACGGCACCCTCGGGGACCCCGCGGCCGGCAGGATCCCCGTCGGCGGGATCACCCGGGCCGCCGGGGAGGCGCTGGCCGCGAAGGCCGCCGCCGGCCAGGTCCGGTTGAACCTCGACATCCGCACCGTCATGGAGCCGCGCAAGACCTGGAACGTCATCGCCGAGACCAGGGGCGGCGACCCGGCCGACACCGTGATGGTCGGGGCGCACCTGGACTCCGTCGCGGCCGGGCCCGGCATCAACGACAACGGCTCCGGTGCGGCGGGCATCCTGGAGGTCGCGCGCAACCTGACCGTCCACCCGGTGAAGAACAAGGTCAGGTTCGCCTGGTGGTCCGCCGAGGAGTTCGGCCTCAAGGGCTCGGAGGCCTACGTGAAGTCGCTCTCCGAGGCGGACCGGAAGAAGATCAGGCTCTACCTCAACTTCGACATGATCGCCTCTCCCAACTACGCGCAGTTCGTCTACGACGGCTCGGGCAGCACCGGCGGCGGCGCCGGCCCCGAGGGCTCGGCGCAGATCGAGCGGGACCTCACCGGCTACCTGGACGGCCGGGGCCTGCCGCACGAGCCGACCGCCTTCGACGGCCGCTCCGACTACGGCCCGTTCATCGACGCGGGCATCCCGGCCGGCGGCACCGACACCGGCGCCGAGGTGGTCAAGTCGTCGGCGCAGGAGGGCCGTTACGGCGGCACGGCGGGCGTGGCCTTCGACGCCTGCTACCACAAGGCCTGCGACGGCTTGAAGAACATCGACATGGACGCCTTCGACGTCAACATCGACGTGATCGCCCATGCCGTCGGCACCTACGCCTGGGACCTCTCCTCGCTGAACCGGCCCGTGCCGCCGCAGCGCCCCGCCGGCCAGGCGGGCGGCGGCGGTATGAGCGGGGGCCACGCCCACGAGGTGACGGCCTGACGCCCGGGTGGGCCCGCTGCCGTCCTCGGGCGGCGGGCCCACCCGTCCCACCCGCCGGCTCCGCCGCGCTCGTCCGCCATTCGGCCCCTCCTCCCGCTCGCACCCCCGAGCCCCGGCCCGGGCCCCGCCCCGGACCTCCCCCGGGCCCCGCCCCTGCCCGGCGAGGTTGCGAGCACCGTAGCCGAGGACACTGACAATCCGGCCCCGGGCCGGGTACGGTGCCGCGCGGAGCGCATCCGCCGAGACCCGGTGGGTGCGTCGAACCCGGTCCTGACACCATGGGACCGAGATCACGGGACCGTGACACCCTCGGAGGAGTCAGCAACATGAGCACGCACTACGACGTCGTCGTCCTCGGCGCCGGCCCCGGCGGCTACACCGCCGCCGTCCGCTCCGCTCAGCTCGGTCTGAAGACCGCGGTCATCGAGGCCAAGTACTGGGGCGGCGTCTGCCTGAACGTCGGCTGCATCCCCTCCAAGGCCCTGCTGCGCAACGCCGAGCTCGCCCACATCTTCACCAAGGAGGCCAAGACCTTCGGCATCAAGGTCGAGGGCCAGGTGACCTTCGACTTCGGCGAGGCCTTCCGCCGCAGCCGCTCGGTGGCCGACGGCCGGGTCAAGGGCGTCCACTACCTGATGAAGAAGAACGGCATCACCGAGTACGACGGCTGGGGCACCTTCGTCGACGACCACACCCTCCAGGTCGCGCTCAGCGGCGGCGGCTTCGACGTCGTCACCTTCGACCACTGCGTCATCGCCACCGGTGCCACCACCCGGCTGCTGCCCGGCACCAGCCTGAGCGACCGGGTGGTCACCTACGAGGAGCAGATCCTCACCGAGCAGCTGCCGGAGAGCATCATCATCGCGGGCGCCGGCGCGATCGGCGTCGAGTTCGCGTACGTGCTGCACAACTACGGCGTGAAGGTCACCATCGTCGAGTTCCTGGACCGCGTGGTGCCGCTGGAGGACGTCGAGGTCTCCACCGAACTGGCCAAGCAGTACCGCAAGCTCGGCATCGAGGTGCTCACCTCCACCCGGGTCGAGTCGATCGACGACAGCGACCCGAACGCCAAGGTCAAGGTCACCGTCACCAGGGACGGCCGGCAGCAGGTGCTGGAGGCCGACAAGGTGCTCCAGGCGATCGGCTTCGCGCCGCGCGTCAACGGCTACGGCCTGGAGAACGCGGGCGTCAAGCTGACCGACCGCGGCGCCATCGCGGTGGACGGCCGCGGCCGTACCAGCGCCGGGCACATCTTCGCGATCGGCGACGTGACGGCCAAGCTGATGCTCGCGCACGCCGCCGAGACGATGGCCGTGATCGCCGCCGAGACCATCGGCGGGGCGGAGACCATGGAGGTCGACTTCGCCATGATCCCGCGCGCCACCTACTGCCAGCCGCAGATCGCCTCCTTCGGCTACACCGAGGCGCAGGCCCGCGAGCTGGGCCACGACGTCAAGGTCGCCAAGTTCCCGTTCACCGCCAACGGCAAGGCGCACGGCCTCGGTCATCCGATCGGCTTCGTCAAGGTCATCAGCGACGCCAAGCACGGCGAGCTGCTCGGCGCCCACCTGATCGGCCCCGAGGTCACCGAGCTGCTGCCCGAGCTGACCCTGGCCCAGCAGTGGGACCTCACCGTCCATGAGGTGGCCCGCAACGTGCACGCCCACCCCACCCTCGGCGAGGCGGTCAAGGAGGCCATCCACGGCCTCGCCGGCCACATGATCAACATGTGACGCGCACCGCATGACGGCAGGGCCCGCCCGACCTCCCGGGCGGGCCCTGCCGTGTTCCGGCGGCCCCGGGCCCGGCACCGGCTCCGACGGCAGGTCAGGCCGACTCGTCCGGCGCCAGGGCGAGGTAGGTGAGCACCGCGCCGAGGGCGGACAGCGCGGCGAGGACCAGCCCGAGGACGTGCAGGGCGTCGGTGAACCCGGCGGCCAGAGCGGCCTGGTGCGCCGCGGCCACCCTGCCCTGGACGGCCTGCCCCGCGAGCTGCGCCGCCTCGTCGGCGGCGAGGCCGCTGCCGCCCAGGTGCGCGGCGGTCAGCGTGCTGAGCAGCGCGGCGGCCCCGGAGACGGCCACGGACTCCCCGGTGATCCGCATCGTGTTGAAGACGCCCGCGGCAGCCCCGGCGTGCTCGGCGGGGACGGTCCCGACGGCCGCGTCGTCCATCACCCCGAAGGCCAGTCCGACCCCGGCCCCGAACGGCAGCAGCGGCACCGCCAGCGCGAGCCACGACCCGTCGCCGCGCACCGTCACCAGCAGCAGGGAGCCCGCCGCGATCAGCGCGGAGGCGGCGGTCAGCACCGCCCGGACGGAGACGGCGGCGGCGAGGCGCCCGGCCACCAACGGCAGCAGGAGGACGGGCGCCGTCATCGGCAGCAGGAGCAGACCGCTGGTCAGGACGCTCCTGCCGCCCACGCCCTGGAGGTAGGCCGGGAGGTAGACCAGCAGCACGACGAACCCCAGGGTGACGGTGAACGGCTGGCACACCACGGCGAGGAACTCGGGCCTGCGGAACAGCCGGACGTCGACCATGGCGCGCCCGGCCCGGCGGACCTCCACCCCGGCGAACAGGACCAGCAGCAGCACCGCGCCCGCCAGCGGCAGCAGCGTGCCCGGCGCCGTCCAGCCGGCGGTGCCGGCCTGCACGAGCGCGTACGACAGCGCGGCGAGCCCGCCGGTGAAGCAGACCACCCCGGGCAGGTCGATCCCGGGGTGGTCCGGGTTGCGGGACTCCGGGGCCCGGGTGGCGCACAGCCACGCGGGCAGGGCCAGGACGGCGACGAGCAGGAAGACCGACCGCCAGCCGGCCGCCTCCACCAGCAGGCCGGCGGCCGGCGGCCCGATCGCCAGGCCGGTGCCGAAGGAGGTGCCGAGGATCCCGAAGGCGAGCCGTCGGCGCCGCCCGGAGGTGGACTGGGCCAGGACCGCCGCGCCCGCCGCCAGCACGGCGGCCGCCCCGCACCCCTGCACCGCCCGGGCGGCGTCGGCCACGGCCATCGACGGCGCGAGCGCCACCACCGCGGACAGCGCGCCGACCAGCGCGATCCCCGACAGCAGCACGCGCCGCCGGCCGATCCGGTCCGCGAGGCCGCCGGCCGCCAGCGGCAGGGCGGCGAAGGTGAGGTTGAAGGCGTTCAGCATCCACTGGGCGGCGCCCACCGAGGAGCCCAGCTGCGCGGTCATGCTGGGCAGCGCCACGGCGGCCCCGGTCACCGAGAACGGCAGCATCATGCTGGCGCAGCCGACGGCGGTGACGGTCGCCCAGTAGCCGCCCGGACCGCCGTCGGTACGCGGTGGGGGAGCGGCCGTGCCCGACGGGTGCTCGGTTCGGGGCGGCGCGGCGCGGCGGGCGTCTTCGGGACGGGCGCCTTCGGGACGGGCGTCGTCGAGGCGGGGAGAAACAGTCATGGCCCCGATCGTTCGCGGGCACCGCCGCCGGGTGAAGAGAGCCCCGTTCCCTGGGTGTGACAGGGCCACCCTCCGGCCCCCGCACCCCCGGCCGGGCGCCCCATACTGGAACGCATGGCCGAACCGATCACGCTCGCCGCCAGCCTCGGCGACTACCTGCGCACCCGGCGGGCGCTGGTGTCACCCGCGCAGGCGGGGCTGCCGCCGACCGGACGCCGCCGGGTGCCCGGCCTGCGGCGCGAGGAGGTCGCCGAACTGGTCGGCCTCAGCACCGACTACTACGTCCGGCTGGAACAGGGCCGCGCCGAGCGCCCGTCCGACGAGGTGCTCGACGCGCTCGGCCGCGCCCTGCGGCTCGGCCCCGCCGAGCGCGCCCACCTGTACGACCTGGCCCGCCCGCCCCGCCGCTCGGCGGCCAGGGCGGCGGGCGCCGGAGGGGACGGCGACGCCCTGCGCCCCGCCCTGCGTCGGGTCGTGGAGGCGATGCCGACCACCCCCGCGCTGATCATGAACGACCGCAACGACGTCCTGGCGTGGAACCGGCTGGCCGCCGCTCTGATCGCCGACTTCCCCCAACTCCCGCCGCGCGAACGCAACCTGGCCCGCCGGATCTTCCTCGACCCGGGCGCGCCGGACGTCCACCTCGACTGGGAGGACGCCGCGCGCACCACCGTCGGCATCCTGCGGATGGCCTCCGGCCGGCAGCCGCACGATCCCGAACTCGTGCGCCTGATCGGCGAACTGGCACTCGGCAGCGCCGCCTTCCGCCGGTTGTGGGCCGGCCACCACGTGCACGAGAAGACCCACGGCCCCAAGCGCTTCCGGCACCCCGTGGTCGGCGACGTGACGCTCGACTACGAGACCTTCCAGGCGCCGGGCGCCGCGCGCCACCTCCTGGTCGTCTACACGGCCGCCCCCGGGAGCCCGGCCGAGGAGGCGCTCGCCTTCCTCGGCGGCTTCGCGGCCGCGGCCCCGGGCAGGTGAGCCGGGGCCGCCCGGCCCGGGCCTGATCCGCTCCGGGCCTGATCCGCTCCGGCGCGGAGCCGCTCCGGGCCTGATCCGCTCTGGCGCGGAGCCGCTCCGGGCCTGATCCGCTCCGGCGTGGAGCCGCCGTCGTCGCCCCGCCGTCCATGGCGGGCTCGTGGACGGAGTCGGAACGGCGGGATTTCCGCAGGCTAGGCGCGTACATGACGCCTGGTGGGGCGGGTGGAGAACCCTTGACGAGGGGTGGGTTCTCTGCGAATCTCTCGGCAGGTTTGGACCAAGGTCTTTTTCGCGGGGGAGAAGACCGGCTCCGGCCCGGGCGTGCGCAGGGGGGATTTGGGCGGCCGGGAGGGTGGGGGCCGGTGCGGCCGGTCGGCCGGCCAGGGGTGGGCCGGGCGGTATTCGGTGGCCGCGTCACCAGCGGATCCGTGGCGGCAGCGTCGCTGCCCGGTCGCGTGCCCCTACCGTTTCGCCGACTGCCGAATCGAGCCGCAGATGCCTGAGTCGTTCCCCGTGTCCGCGTCGTCCTTCCAGCAGGGCATCTGGCTCACCGAGCAACTCGGGCCCGTGCACGGGGCGTTCCAGATGCCCGTCCGGATCTCCTTCGACCGGGTCGACGCCGGGGTGCTCGGCCGGGCGGTGTCCGCGCTGGCCGACCGTCACAGCGCGCTGTCCGTGGTGTTCGTGGAGCGCGACGGCAAGGTGCTGCTGGAGCGGGGGCCCGCCCCGGGCCTGGAGGTGGTCGACGCCTCCGGGGACCGCGTGGAGGACCTGGAGAAGCGGCTGGCCGAGGAGGTGGCGCGGCCGTTCGACCTGTCGGCCGGACCGCCGGCGCGGTTCACCCTCTACCGCCGCGGAGGTGGAGCGGCGGAGCTGCTGATCGTCGTTCACCACGCGGTGTTCGACGGGGAGTCGAAGGACGTCCTGGTCGCGGGCCTCGCCGAGGCCTACGCCGACGCCGACGCCTACGCCGAGGCCTGTGCCGACGTCGAGGCCGCCACGCCGCCCTGCCCGCCTTCTTCGCCCGCCCCGCCGGCTCCGGAGCTGGTGCGCCGGGCCGCCGACTGGTACGGCCCGCGCTGGGCCGCCGCGACGGCGCCGGTGCTCCCCGGGCTGCGGCAGGCCGTCACGGCGGCGGGGCCGGGGGAGTCGGTCGGCTGGCGACTGGACGGTCCGGCCCGGGCGCGGCTGGCCGACGCGGCCGGGCGCAGCGGCGTCACCGTCTTCGAGTTCCTGCTCGCCGCGCTGCACGGACTGCTGCTGCGCTACGGCGGCGAGGCCGTCCCGGTCTCCGTGCCGCTGTCCGTCCGGGCGCCGGAACAGGCCGGTGAGCCGGGGCTGTTCGTCAACGAGCTGCCGGTCCACGCGCCGTCCGGGACGAGCGTCCGGGACTCCTTCGCGGGCTACGCCCGGGCCGTCCGCGCCGAGGCGCGCGCCGGGTACCCGTTCCGGGCGGTGCCGTTCGGCGCGGCGGTGGGCGGGCTGACGGCCCGGGTCGGCCTGGCCCCGGTGTCGTTCGGGTACCGGCGCGCCCGGGGCGCCGACCCGGTGTTCCCGGGCAGTGCCGCGCGCGTGGACCGGGCCGTGGTCAACGGCGCCGCCCGCAATACGCTCCACCTCCAGGTGGTCGACACCGCCGACGCCCTGGACTGCTCCCTCCAGTACGCCCCGGCGGTCCTGCCGCCGGCCGCCGCCGAGCGCATCGCCGGGCACTACCGGGCGCTGCTCGACGCCGCGACGGCGCGGCCGGAGACGCCGCTGGGAGACCTCGCCCTGCTGGGCGAGGCCGAGCGGCGCCTGGTGACCACCGGGTGGAACGCCACCGCCCGCGCCTACCCGAGCGACCGCACGGTGCTGGACCTGGTGCGGGAGCGGGCCGCAGAGGCACCGGACGCCCCCGCCGTCAGCGCCGCCACCGGGCGGCTGAGCTACCGGGACCTGGTGGCGCGGGTCGACGAACTGGCGGCGGTGCTGCGCGGGGCCGGGGTCGCGGCGGGCGACCTGGTCGCCCTGCACCTGGACCGCTCCGCCGACCTGCCGGCCGTGCTGCTCGCCGTGCACGCCGCCGGGGCCGCCTACCTGCCGCTCGATCCCGGCTATCCCGGCGAGCGACTGGCGCACCTGCTCGCCGACTCCGGCGCCGTGCTGCTGGTCACCGACCGAGAACCCGCCCCGGAACTGGCGGCGGCGGCGCCGGCCGTGCTCCGGCTCGGGACGGACCACCCGGCACCGGCGGCCACCACCACCGCCCCGGCGGCGACGCGGGGCGCCCTCGCCTACGTGCTGTACACCTCCGGCTCCACCGGGCGGCCGAAGGGCGTGGAGATCGGCCACCGGGCGCTGGTGAACCTGCTGGCCTCCTTCGCCGACCTGCTCGGCTCGGGGCCCCACGACGTGTGGCTCGGGCTGACCTCGCTCTCCTTCGACATCTCCGGCCTGGAACTGCTGCTGCCGCTGACCACCGGAGGCCGCCTGGTGCTCGCACCGGACGGCGCCGCCCTGGACGCCCCGGGCCTGCGCGACCTGGTCCGTCGCGAGGGCGTGACCCACGTGCAGGCGACCCCCTCCGGCTGGCGGGTGCTGCTCAGCGCCGGGGCGCTGCCGCCGGGGCTGACCGCACTGGTCGGCGGCGAGGCGCTGCCGCTGCCGCTGGCCCGTGAACTGCGGGCCGGCGTCGCCAGGTTGTTCAACGTCTACGGGCCCACCGAGACGACGATCTGGTCCACCTGTGCGGAGGTCCCGGCCGGGCCGGAGGCCGTGCTGATCGGCCGGCCGATCGCCAACACCCGGGCGTACGTCCTGGACGCGGACCACCGGCCGCTGCCGGTCGGGGTGCCCGGCGAGCTCCACCTCGGGGGCGCCGGGGTCGCGGAGGGCTACCGGGGCCGCCCCGACCTGACCGCCGAGCGCTTCACCGCGGACCCGTTCGCCGGCACCCCGTCCGCTGAGGGCCTGTCCGCCGACGCCCCGTCCACCGGCCGCCGGATGTACCGCACCGGCGACCTCGCCGCCTGGACCGAGGACGGCGAACTGGCCTTCCACGGCCGGGCCGACGACCAGGTCAAGATCCGCGGCCACCGGATCGAACCCGGCGAGATCGAGGCGGCGCTGCTGGAGCACCCGGCGGTCGCGGAGGCGGCCGTCACGGTGTACGAGGAGAGCCCGGGGGAGCCCGGGCTGGTCGGCTACCACGTCCCGGCGCCCGGCGCAGGGCCGACGGGCGCCGCCGACCTGCGCGACCACCTGCTGCGCACCCTGCCCGCCGTCATGGTGCCCCGGCGGTTCGTGGCGCTGGACCGGCTGCCGCTCACCCCGAACGGCAAGCTCGACCGCCGCGCCCTGCCCGCCCCGCCGCCCGTGGCCCCCGCGGCCGGACCGTCGTCGGCCGCCCCTGGTGCCGCCCCGGCGGAGGTGGAAGTCCGCGACGACGTCGCCGAAGCCGTCCTGGCGATCTGGTCCGAGGTGCTGGGCCTGCCCGAGGTCGGCCCGGACGACGACCTCTTCGAGTTCGGCGGGCACTCGCTGACGATCATCCAGATCACCGCGCGGATCCGCGCCGCGCTCGGGGTGGAGCTCGACTTCGACCTGTTCTTCGACGCCTCGACCCCGGCCGGGATCGCCGCGGCCGTCCGCGAGCGCCGCTGACCACGGGCGAGTACCCCTGCGCTCCCCCTCCCGCCCCCGCCCGAATGGACCGCCGATGACCGACACCCAGGACCCGCCCGCCGACTGGTCCGCCACCAAACGCGCCCTGCTCGCCCAGCGACTGCGCGGCGCCGCCGCGCCCCGGCGCACCGTCGAGCCGCGCCCCGAGGGCAGCGCACCGCCGCTGTCCAGCGGGCAGGAACGGCTCTGGTTCATGGACCAGTTCACACCGGGCGGGACGGCCTACGCGCTGGCGCCGGCCCGCCGGCTGCGCGGGCCGCTGGACCGCCCGGCGCTGGACCGCGCCCTGGCCGACCTGGTGAACCGCCACGAGAGCCTGCGGATGTCGTTCCCGACCACGGAGCACGGCACCGCCGAGGTCGCCATCGCCGAACCGGGCCCCTTCCCGGCCGAGTTCGTGGACGCGGCCGACGATCCGGACCCCCGGCGAAGAGCCGCCGACGAGATCGGCGCGCTGGTCGGCCGCCCCTTCGACCTGGCGCGCGGCCCCCTCCTGCGGGCGCTGCTGGTCCGGCTCGCCGACGAGGACCACGTGCTCGCCCTGGTGATGCACCACATCGTCTGCGACGGCTGGTCCATCGACATCCTCAACCGCGAACTGGACGCGCTCTACGCCCAGTACGCCCACCGCACCACCGTCGAACTCCCGGAGCTGCCCGTACAGTTCGGCGACTACGCGCACTGGCAGCGGGAGCGGCTGGCCGGCGGCGCACTGGCCGCCTCCCGGGACCACTGGCGCGCCGAACTCGCCGACGTCCCGGCACTGGAACTGCCCGTCGACCGCCCGCGTCCGCCGGTGCTCACCTTCGACGGCGCCGCCCTGGAGCTGCACTGGAGCCCGGAGCTGGTGCGGGCCGTCGCCGAGTGCGCCCGCGCCCACGGGGCGTCGACGTACATGGTGCTGATGGCGGGCCTCCAGGTGCTGCTGGGGCGGCACTCCGGGCAGCGGGACTTCGCCGTCGGCTCGGCGGTGGCCGGCCGCCTCCACCGCGAACTGGAGGGCGTGGTCGGGGCGTTCGTCAACATGCTGCCGATCCGGGCCCGGCTGGAGCCGGGGCAGAGCTTCGCGGGCCTGATCGGGCGGGTGCGGGAGACGACGCTCGACGCCTACACCCACCAGGAGGTGCCGTTCGAGCAGATGGTGGCGGACCTGGACGTCGAACGGGACGTCAGCCGCTCGGCGGTGTTCCAGGTGACCTTCGCGTTCCAGAACTACGGGGACCGCGCCGCCTCCACCGCGCCCGCCGCGGCGGCGGAGGGGTTCGGCTACGAGGCCACCACGACCCACGCCGACCTCGCCTTCTACCTGCGGGAGAAGAAGGACGGCGGTCTCTACGGCCTGATCACCTACCGGACCGACCTCTTCGAGGCCGACACCGTACGGCGGCTCGCCGAGCGCTTCGAGGTGCTGATGGCGGCGGCGACGGCGGATCCGGCGCAGCCCGTCGACGGCCTGCCCATGCTGACCGGGGCCGAGCGCCGGGACGTGGTCGAGCGCTGGGCGGCGGGCCCCGAACTGCCCGCGCCCGCGCCCGGTCCCGGGACGCTGACCGGGCTGCTCGCCGAGGCGGCGCGCGGCGCGGGCGACCGCCCGGCACTGGTCTTCGACGGCCGCACCCTCTCCTACCGTGAACTCGAGGCCCGGGCCACCGGCCTGGCCCGCCGGCTGCGGGCGCTGGGCGTCGGCCCGGACGACCGGGTGGCGGTGTGCCTGGAGCAGTCCCCGGAACTGGCGGCGGCCCTGGTGGGCGTCCTGAAGGCCGGCGGCGGCTACCTGCCGCTGGACCCGGAACAGCCGCCCGCGCGGCTCTCCCACCTGGTGGCGGACGCGGGCGTGCGGGTGCTGGTCACGGACTCGCGGCTGCGGACGGCGTTCGCCGGCTACGACGGCGCCGAGCTGCTCGTCGACCGGGAGCCGGTCGGCGAGGGTCAAATCCTGCCGGACGAGACCCCGTTGGCGGAGGCGTCCGGGCCGGACGACCTCGCCTACGTGATCTACACCTCCGGCTCGACCGGGCAGCCCAAGGGCGTGGCGGTGCAGCACCGCCAGATCCTCAACTACCTGGCCGGCGTGCGGGAACGCCTGCGGATCGAGCCCGGTGCGGCCTACGGGCTGCTGCAGTCCCTGTCCTTCGACTTCAGCATCACCATGCTGTACCTGGCGCTGACCACCGGGGGCCGGGTGCACCTGCTGCCGCGCCGCATCGCCGGTGCCGAACTCGCCGAGCGCATCGAGGAGTCGGGCATCGACTACCTCAAGATGACGCCGTCGCACCTGGCCGCGCTGACCGCCGACGTGGACGCGGAGCGGCTGCTCCCGCGCCGGGCCCTGGTGCTCGGCGGCGAGGCGTCGCCCTGGGCCTGGGCGGCGGACCTCGCCGGCCGGGGCCGCTGCGCCGTGTTCAACCACTACGGGCCGACCGAGGCGACGGTCGGCGTCACCGTCCACGAGGTCCTGCCGGGCCCGGCGGGACCCGGCAGCACCCCGATCGGCACCCCGCTCGCGGGCGCCCGCTGCTACGTACTGGACGAGGCCCGCCGACCGGTGCCGCCCGGGGTGGTGGGCGAGCTCTACCTCGGCGGGGACCGGCTCGCCCGCGGTTACCTGGGCCGCCCCGACCTGACGGCGGAACGTTTCGTCGAGGACCCGTTCGCCGACGGGCGGATGTACCGCACCGGCGATCTGGCCCGCTGGCGGCCGGACGGCACGCTGGAGTACCTGGGCCGCGCCGACGACCAGATCAAGGTCCGCGGCTACCGGGTCGAGCCCGGCGAGATCGAGGCCGCGCTCACCGCGCTGCCCGGCATCACCCAGGCGCTCGTGACGCTCCGCGGCGAGGGCGTCCGCCAGAATCTCGTCGCCTACCTCGAACACCCCGGCGCCGCCCCCGCCCCGACACCCGCCGAACTACGGGAGGCGCTGGGCGCCGTCCTGCCGGACTACCTCGTCCCGGCCCGCTACGTCGTCCTCGACGCGCTGCCCCTGCTGGCCCACGGCAAGGTCGACCGCAAGGCGCTGCCCGAACCCGAGGACCCGGCGCCGACCGGCGGACACGTCGAACCCGACGGCGAGGCCGAGACGGCGATCGCCGCGATCTGGGCCCAGGTGCTGGGCGTCGAACGGGTCGGCGCGCTCGACGACTTCTTCGACCTCGGCGGCCACTCCCTGCTCGCCACCCAGGTCGTCGCCCGCCTGCGCCGGGCCTTCCCGGAGCTGCCCGCCCCCATCGGCGTGATGGACCTGTTCACCCACCCCACCGTCCGCCGGCTCGCCGCCCTGGTCGCCGACCCGACCGCCGAACGCGGCTCCGGCGGCCTGCTCCACCGGCTCACCCCGCCGAGTCCGCGCACCACCGCCAGCGTGGTCTGCGCCCCCTACGGCGGAGGCAGCGCGCTCATCTACAAGCCGCTCGCCGACGCCCTGCCCGAGGACTGGGCGCTGTACTCGATCGCCGTCCCGGGGCACGAACTCGGCGAGGAGGCGATGGACATCGACGAGGTCGCCGCGACCTGCGCCCGCGAGATCGTCGAGAACGTCCCCGGCCCGATCGTGCTGTACGGGCACTGCGGCGTCGGCGTCCGCCTGGCCGTGGAGATCGCCCGGCAGGTCGAGGCCGCCGGCCGGGAGATCGACGCCGTCCACCTCGGCGGCATCTTCCCCTTCGCCCGTCCCCGGGGGCGCGGCGCCGCCGTCGGCGAACGCTGGGCCGACCTCACCGACCGGCTGCGCAACGACCAGGGCATGATCAACGCGCTGGCCGCCGCCGGGCTGGACACCGACGAGGTCGACGCCGAGCAGCTGCGGCTGATCGTGCGCAACCGCCGCACCGGCACCAAGGACGCCGAACGCTACTTCACCCGGCTGTTCGACAGCGAGGACGGCCGGATCAGGGCCCCGATCATCGCCGTCTGCGGCGAGCGCGACCCGGCGACGGACTTCTACCAGGAGCGCTACCGGGAGTGGCACCGGCTCACCGACACCGCCGCGGTCGTCGTGCTCGACGAGGCCGGCCACTTCTACCTCAAGTACCGGGCCGCCGAACTCGCGGAGATCCTCACCCGCGTCCACCGCTCGATCGCCGCCGGCCAGGAGGAACGGCACCACCGGAGCGACGGCGCGACCTGGTGGCTGGCCGGGCTCTCCCGGGGCGACGGCGCGCCACGGGCGGAGCAGGCCCCGCTGCGACCGACCATGCGCCGCTTCCTCACCGTCGCCTCCGGGCAGCAGGTGTCGATGATCGGATCGGCGCTCACCGAGTTCGCCCTCCCGGTCTGGATCTACCTGCGCACCGGCTCCCTGGCCCAGTTCGGACTGCTGGCCGCCTGCGGACTCGTCCCCGGCATCCTCGCCGCACCGATCGCGGGCGCCGTCGTCGACCGGGGCGACCGGCGCCGGATCATGCTCTACGGCGACCTCGCCGCCGGCGCCACCCAGGCGCTGCTGCTCCTGCTCCACCTCACCGGAAGCCTCCAGGTCTGGCACGCGTACGTGCTCATCGGCGTGCTCTCCACCGCGCTCACCTTCCAACGGCTCGCCTGGAACGCCGCGGTGCCCCAGCTCGTCCCCAAGCGCTACCTCGGCCGGGCCAACGGCCTGGTGCAGATGGCCTTCGGCCTCGCCCAGTTCCTCGTCCCGCTGTTCGCCGTCGGCCTGCTCGCCGCGATCGGGCTCGGCGGCATCCTCACCCTCGACGTCGTCAGCTACGCCGCCGCCCTCGCCGTCACCCTGGCGGTCCGCTTCCCCGACCTGATGGGCGCCAGCCGGCGCGAGAGCGTCTCCGCCGAGATCCGCGAGGGCTTCCGGCGGGCCCTCGGCAGCCGGCACTTCCGGGCCATGCTGCTGTTCTTCGCGGTGCTGAACATCTTCCTATCCCCGCTGTTCCTGCTCACCACCCCGCTGGTGCTCTCCTTCGCCCCGCTCGCGGCGGCCGGCTGGGTGTCGACGGCGGCCGGCCTCGGGGCCGTACTCGGCGGGCTCACCCTGCTCGCCTGGGGCGGGCCGCGCCACCTGCGGCTGCGCGGGGTGCTGCTCGCCACCCTGGCCCTGGCCGGGGCGTGCCTGGTCACCGGGCTGCGCCCGTCGCTGGTCGTGGTCGCCCTCGGCGCGTTCGGCATGGCCTTCGGCCTGGCCCTGGTCAACGGCGTCTACGCGACCATCGTGCAGACCAAGGTGCCGCTGCGCTTCCACGGCCGGGTGATCGCCGTGAACACCATGGTCGCCTGGTCGACCCTGCCGGTCGGCTTCGCCCTGGTCGCCCCGCTCGGGCCCCGGCTGCTCCAGCCGCTGATGGACCACGACGGCGCCCTGGCCCCGACCGTGGGCCGGCTCATCGGCACCGGCGACGGCCGCGGCATCGGGCTGCTCTACCTGCTGTTCGGCCTCGCGATGGCCGCCCTGGTGCTGGTCTGCCTGGCCGTGCCCGTGCTGCGCCACTTCGACCGGGACGTCCCCGACGCCGAGCCCGACGACCTGGTCGGGCTGAAGACCCTCCAGGACCGGGCCGCGACCGCTCCTGCCACCCCTGCTGCCCCCGCTGCTCCTGTCGCTCCCGCTGCCCTTGCCGCCCCGCGCCGCTCCGAGACCGAGGTGACCGTCCGGTGACCACCGCCATCCACCCGCTGACCGGCGAACAGCGCCGGCTCTGGTTCCTCCAGCAACTCCACCCGGACGACGCCGGTTTCAACATGTACCTCAACCGGCGGTGGACCGGGCCGATCGACCCGGAGGCCCTGCGCACCGCGCTGCACCGGCTGACGGCGCGGCACGAGATCCTGCGCACCCGCTTCGCGCTCGGCGCCGCCGCGGGGCCCGCGGCCGCGGACGGCGAGGAACCCGTCCAACTCGTCCAGCCCCCGGCCGAGATCGACCTCGCCCTGGTCCGGCTGCCCGAGGGCGCGGCCGAGGCCGAGTTCACCGACGCCTGCCGCCCGTACGTCAACGCGCCCTTCGACCTCGCCGCCGGGCCGCCGCTGCGGGCGGCGCTGATCAGCGCGGGGGAGGGGGAGCACGCGCTCTGCGTCGTCGTCCACCACATCGTCTCGGACGGCTGGTCGTTCCGGACGATGTGGCGCGAACTGCTCGCCCTCTACCGTGAGGCGATCGGCGAGGCCCCCGCCGAACTGCCGGAACTCCCGCTCCAGTACGGCGACTTCGCCCGCTCCGAGCAGGCCAGGACGGCCGGCGGGGCGGCCGAGGAGGCGTTCCGCTACTGGGCGGAGAGGCTGGCCGGCACCGGCGCGCTGCGCCTCCCGCTCGACCACCCGAGGCCGGCCGACCCGACCCGGCCCGCCGGGTTCACCACCGTCCGCCTCGACCCCGAACTGACCGCCGCCCTCGACCAGTTGGCGCGACAGGAGCGGTGCACCCCGTTCATGGTGCTGCTGGCCGGGTACCAGTACGTGCTCGCGCGCTGGACCGGCTGCCGGGACTTCGTGGTCGGCACCCCGCTGGCCGGCCGCAACGAGGCCGCGCACGAGGCGCTGCTCGGCTACTTCAGCCGGACGGCGGTGATCCGGGCCGACCTCACCGGCGACCCCGACTTCCGTACCGTGCTGCGGCGAACCCGCTCGGCCACGCTCGCCGCCCTGGGCCACCAGGACGTGCCGGTCGAACGGCTCGCCGCCCACCTCGGCCTGCCCGCGGAGCTCGGCGCCGGGCCGCTGTACCGGGCCGTCTTCGTCCACCAGAGCCAGTACGACCTGGCGGGCGGCCCCGGCGCGCCCGCCCTGCCCGCGGGCGTCCGCACCGCGAGCATGGACTCCGGCTTCGAGCAGGCCAAGACCGACCTGCTGCTGGACAGTTGGCGCACCGCCGACGGCGGGATCGCGCTGTCCTTCTGCTTCGACCGCGAGGTGCTGGACCGGGAGACCGTCGAGGCCCTCGGCCGGCGGTGCCGCGCCCTGTTCGCCCGGGTGGTCGACGACCCGCAGCTCCCGTTGCACGGGGACTGGCTGGTGGGGTCCGAGGAGCGGGCGGAACTGCTCGCACTGGGAGCGGGCCCGGAGGCCCAGGAGGCCCGGACGGTGCTGGAACGGTTCGCCGAGCAGGCCGCCGCCCGCCCGGACGCCCCGGCGCTGGAGTGCGACGGCCGGAGCCTGACCTACGGCGAACTCGACCGGCGCTCCAGCGCGTTGGCGCGACGGCTCGGCCGGGTGGCGGGCCGGGTCGTCGCGGTGTCGATGCCGCCCTCCTTCGACCTGGTCGTCGCCCTGACCGCGATCTGGAAGGCCGGCGCCGCCTACCTGCCGCTCGATCCGGCCCACCCCGAGGAACGCCGCCGGCTGATGGTGCGCGAGGCCGACGCCGCCCTGGTCCTCACCGGCGTCGACCCGGCGATCGACGGCCCCGGGCACGACGGTCCCGACCACGCCGACCCCGGGCACGCCGACCCCGTCCCGTCGGACCCCTGGGGCCCGGCCTACGTGCTCTACACCTCCGGCTCCACCGGCGCGCCCAAGGCCGTCGCCGTCGACCACGCCGCGCTCGCCGCGCGGGTGGCCTGGATGGCCGGGCCCGACGGCTACGCGCTCGGACCCGCCGACCGGATCGTCCAGTTCGCCTCGCTCGGCTTCGACACCCACGTCGAGGAGCTCTGGCCCGCGCTCGCCTCCGGGGCCTGCGTCGTCCTGCTGCCCGGCGGCGGCCGCACCCTGCCCGACCTGCTGGGCGGCCCGCACGGCGACACCGTCACCGTGCTCGACCTGCCCACGGCCTACTGGGAGGAACTCGTCGGCCTCGGCGAGCAGACCCGCTGGCCGGCCGCGCTGCGCCTGCAGATCCTCGGCGGCTCCCAGGTGGGCGCCGACGCCGTCGACCGGTGGCGGCAGCGGCACGGCGACGCCGTCCGACTGGTCAACACCTACGGCCCCACCGAGGCCACCGTCATCGTCACCGCGACCGACCTGACCGCCGCGGACACCGCCCGCCGGCCTGCGCTGGGCCGCCCGCTGCCCGGGGTCCAGCTCCACGTGCTGGACGAGCGCGGTGCCCTGCTGCCGCGCGGCTCCGAGGGCGAGCTGTACCTCGGCGGCGCCGGGCTGGCGCGCGGTTACCTGGGCCGGCCCGACCTGACGGCGGCCGCCTTCGTGCCCGACCCGTTCACCGCCGACCCGTCGACCGGCGACCCGTCGACCGGCGACCCGTCGACCGGCGACCCGTCGACCGGCGACCCGCTCACCGTGGACCCGTTCACCGGCGGCCGGATGTACCGCACCGGCGACCGGGTCCGCTGGCGTACGGACGGGCAACTGGAGTACCTGGGGCGCGGCGACGGCCAGCTGAAGCTGCGCGGCTACCGGATCGAACCCGCCGAGATCGAGTCCGCCCTGGCCGCGCACCCGGCCGTCGCCCAGGCCGCGGTGCTGCTGCGCGACGGGCGGCGGCTGCTGGCGTACGCGGTGCCCCGCCTGGGCGCCCGGCCCGGCCCGGCGGAGCTGCGCGAGCACCTGGCCCGGCGGCTGCCCGCCTACCTGGTGCCGGACGCCGTGGTGCTGCTGGACCGGCTGCCGCTGACCGCGAACGGCAAGCCCGACCCGGCGGCCCTGCCCGACCCCGAACCGGCCGCGGGGGCCCGCTACCTCGCGCCGCGCACCGACGCCGAACACCTGGTCACCGAGCTGTGGCAGGAGGTGCTGGGCGTGCCCAGGGTCGGGGTGCTCGACGACTTCTTCGCGCTCGGCGGGGACTCCCTGCTGGTCACCCGGGTCGCCGCGCGGATCCGAGCCGGGCTCGGCCTCGACATGCCGATCCGGGACGTCTTCGAGAGCAGCACCCCGGCCGTCCTGGCGGCCCGGATCGAGGCGCTGCTGATCGCCGAGATCGACGGCCTCACCGAGGCGGAGGCCGCCGGCCGGCTCACCGGCTGAGGGCACGGCCGGCGGCCCCCCGCCCCCAGCGCGGGGGCGGGGGCCCCGGTTCACACCCGCGCGGCGCCGGCCAGCGCGGCGGCGAGGTCCGCGGCCAGCGCGTCCACCGCCTCGGCCGTGAAGGCGTGCTCGTTGTACCGCAGCCAGCAGCGCAGCGAGCCGTCCGGCTGCTCGGTGACGGCGAGCTCCGGCACGTGCCGGTCGCCGCCGGGCAGCGGGTACGGCACGGTGGCGTTGCGCGGCAGCTCCCACGCGGCGCACGCCACTCCGGGCAGCTGTGCCGGGGCGCTCCAGCTCTCGTACCGCAGCCAGGCGGCGAACGGGACCAGCGGGCTGAACTCGGCGAAGGGGTACAGCTGGTGGTCCAGCGCGGTGGTGGCGGCCGTGCGGACGCGGTCCAGCAGTTCGGCGAACCCGGGCTCCCCGGCGGCGTCCACCCGCAGCAGCAGCGACTGGACGAAGCAGCCGACCGCGCGTTCCGCCTCCGGCCTGGTGCGGCCGGGCACCGGGGTCATCAGGACGAAGTCCCGCTGTCCGCTGCGGGCGGCCAGCAGCCCGCTCCACACCGCCGCCATCGCGAGGAACGGGGTGGCCCCCAGCTCCGCCGCCCGGGCCCGCAGCGCGCCCGCCCGCTCGGCCGGCACCTCCAGCGTCCGGACGGCGCTCAGCACCACCTCGGTGTCCTGCCGCCCGGGGAACGGGTCGATCGCCGTGGGGGCGCCCGCGAGCGCCGTCGCGAAGTGCGCCCGGGTGGCCGGCCAGTGCGCGTTCGACCACTCCACCAGCTCCCGGTACGCCGGGCCGGGCCGGGCGGCCGGCGCCGGGCGGCCGCCGCGCAGCGCCGAGTACAGCACGCCCAGGTCGCGCAGCAGCACGCCCAGCGACCAGCCGTCGGCGACGATGTGGTGGACCGCCAGCATGACGACGTGGTCCCCGGGGCCCCGGCTCACCACGGCGAGCCTGGTCATCGCCCCCGAGGCCAGGTCGGTCAGCCGGTCGCGTTCGGCGACGAGCCGGGCCGACACCTCCGCATCGCTCGCGCCGGGGGCGTCCAGCAGCACCACGTCGGCGCGCGGCTCGTCGTCGAGCACGGCCCGCAGCACCCCCGGTTCGGCGTCCGGCACCGGGACGAACCTGGTGCGCAGCGCGGGGTGGCGGCGGATCGCCTGGTGGAGGGCGTCGGCCAGGGTGTCCGTCCGCAGCTCCTCCAGCACCCGGAACATCACCGCCACCGAGCCGACGTTGCGGCCCGCGGCCTCGGCCATCCAGCGCAGGAAGTTCTCCTGCTGCGCGGTGAGCGGGAGCTCGTGCGGCTGGGCGCGCAGCGAGCGCAGGAACGCCGTCGCCTCGGCCTCGACCGGCTCCACCGGCCCGGCGGAGCCGGTCGAGGCCGCCGCCTGCTCCAACCAGGCGGCCTGGGCCCGCAGCGAGGGCCGCTCGAACACCAGGGCCGTACCGGCCGCCACGCCGAACTCGGCGGAGATCGCGGCGGCCAGCTGGACGGCCCGGAAGGAGTCCCCGCCGAGCGCGAAGAACTCCTCCTCCACGGCCCGGACCGGCCGCCCCAGCACGCCCCGCCACAGCTCGGCCAGCGCGCGCTCCCGGGCGGTGGCCGGTGCGGTGCCGGCGGTGGGCACGGGCTCCTCGAACCTGGCCCGGAGCCGGTGCTTGACGACCTTTCCGCTGGGGTTGCGCGGCAGCGAGTCCGTCACCAGCAGGCGTACGGGCAGTTCGGCCCGGGCGAGCCGCTCGCCGAGGAAGAGCCGCAGCCCGTCGAGGTCGATCCCGCCCGGGAGCGGGACCACGGCCGCCACCGGCACCTGGCCCATCACCGGGTGCGGCAGCCCGAGCGCGGCCGCGTCGGCGACCTGCGGGTGCTCGTGCAGCACCGCCTCGATGCGCAGAGTGGAGACCTTCAGCGCACCGGACTTGACGATGTCGCTCTCCCGGTCGACCAGGTGGAGGTAGCCGTCCCTGTCCAGCCGGCCCAGGTCGCCCATCCGCACCCAGCCGTCGCGGAACACGGCGCCGGAGTCCGCGCCGACGTACCCCCGGGGCGGGCCCGGCTGGCGCAGCCAGAGCTCGCCGGTGTCGCCGGGCGCGACGGGCTGCCCGGCCTCGTCCAGGATCCGCAGGTCGGCCGGGTCGGTGGGGCGGCCGACCGAACCGGGGCGGCCGGCGTCCACGATCGCGGAGATCTGGGCGGGGGAGGCCTCGGCGGAGGTGTAGGTGTTGACGACGGTCGCCTTGGGCAGGGCGGCGCAGAGCCCGGCGGCGACGGCGGGCGGGAGCGCGGCGGCCGAGGAGCTGACCAGGAGGACACTGCTCAGGTCCCGGCGCTCGGCGATCCCGGAGTTCAGCAGCTCCACCGCCATCGACGGCACCAGGAAGACGGTGCCCGCGCCGTACTCCTCGACCACCCGGCCGAACTCCTCCGCGTCGAAGCGCGGCAGGCAGATCGTGGCCGGCTGCGCGGTCAGCGCGTTCACCAGGACGACCTGGGCGGCGTTGGTCCCGATCGGGAAGGCGTGCACCGCGTAGCGCGAGTGCGCGTACGGGCGGGGGCGGGGGTTGAGGACGAGCCCGGCGGTCAGGCTGGCGTGCGCGGCCCGGACGCCCTTCGGGGTGCCGGTGGTGCCGGAGGTGCCGATGATCTGGGCGAGGTCCCCGGGAGCGGCCCGATGCGGCGGTTCGGCGCCGCTGCCCTCGCCGTCACCGCTGCCCTCGCCGTCACCGCTGCCCTCGCCGTCACCACTGCCCTCCAGGTCGTCGAGGGTGAAGGTGGGCAGAGCGGTGTGCGGCCCGTTCCCGGCTATCGCCCAGCGCGCCCCCGCGGCGTCGACGAGCCGCGCGACGTCCGCCCCGGAGAGGTCCGCGCGGATCACCAGCCCCGCCGCGCCCGCGTAGTGCGCGGCCAGGAACGCCACGGCGTACGCGTCCCACTCCCGGTTGTCGAGCAGCAGCGCCACCCGGTCCCCGGGCCGTACCCCGGCCCGGGCCAGCCCGTGCGCGGCCCGCACCGCCCGTTCGCGCCACCGGCCGTAGGTGAGGCTGCCGCCGCCCGGCACCAGCAGCGCCTCCCGGTCGGGGTGCAGCGCCGCCCGGTGGTCCAGCAGGGCGGGGAGGGTGAGGGGCACGGGGACGGGGACGGGCTGAGCGTTGATGACGACTCCCGGAGGGGCTGCTGACCGCTGAGTGATCCAGAACGTATCGGAGCAGTGAAGGAAGGCGCCAGATCCGTTCACATGTCGTCACGACCGCCCGTCGGCGGCGGGCGTGTGGACGGGACAATGACGGGCGTGACCGACGTGACGCTGAACCTCTGGCGCCGGCCCCTCGGCGCGGTACCGGCCGAGGTGTGGGACCGGACCGACCTGACCGTGCTCATCCTCGCCGAGACCGGCCTGACCGAACTGCCGCCCGAGGTCGGCGGGTTGCGACGGCTTCGCACCCTCGACCTCGGGCACAACCGGCTCACCGGCGTGCCCGCCGAACTGGGCGAGCTGACCGGGCTCGCCGACTTCCTCTACCTGCACGACAACGCGCTGACCGCGCTGCCGGCCGCGCTCGGCCGCCTCACCGCGCTGCGCTACCTCAACGTCGGCGACAACCGGCTCACCGAACTCCCCGCCACCATCGGCGACATGACAGCCCTGGTCGAGCTGCGCGTCCAGCGCAACCGGCTCACGGCGCTGCCCGACCGCCTCGGCGAACTGACCGCCCTGCGTGAACTCTGGCTGTGCGGGAACCACTTGACCACCCTGCCGGACACCTTCGGCGGCCTCACCGCGCTGCGCGAACTCGAACTGCGGGACAACGCGCTCGCCGAGGTCCCGCCGGTGCTCGCCGGGCTGCCGCTGCTGCGCCGGCTCGACCTTCGGGGCAACCGGATCACCGAACTGCCGCACTGGCTGGCCGAACTGCCCGCACTGGAGAAGCTGGACCTGCGGTGGAACGAGGCGCGCCCCTCGCCGCGGCTGCTCGGCGCGCTCGACGCGCGCGGCTGCGCCGTCCTGTTCTGAGCGGCCGCGGATAAAGATCACCACGGCGGTCGGCGCCCTGTTATCGTGGATCGCATGAAGCGCGCTGCACTCGCCACGACGACGCCGGAGAGAGTCCCGGTGCGCTGACTGCTGACCTAGTCCGAAGCCCCGGGGCGAGTGCCCCGGGGCTTCGCCGTTTCCGGACCACTCGCCCGCAGATCCGAGTGGAGACCACCCCATGCACAACCACGCCGCGCACGACCACGCCGCACACGACCACCCCGCGCACGACCACCGCAAGCTCGGCCGCGAACTCGACCTGTTCGACACCGACCCGCTGATGGGCTCCGGCCTGCCCTACTGGCTGCCCGACGGCGCCGCGATCCGGCACACCCTGGAGGAGTTCATCCGCGAGCGCGAGCGGCGGGCCGGCTACCGCCACGTGTACTCGCCGGTGCTCGGCAAGCGCGAGCTGTACGAGATCTCCGGCCACTGGGCGCACTACCGCGACGACATGTTCCCACCCATGGAACTGGGCTCGGAGGAGATGGTGCTCCGGCCGAGCCTCTGCCCGCACCACGCCCTGATCTACCGCTCCCGACCCCACAGCTACCGGGAACTCCCGCTGCGGATGGCCGAGTTGGGTGGCATGTGCCGCTCCGAACTGTCCGGCGTGCTGGGCGGGTTGACCAGGGTCCGGGCGATCCAGCTGAACGACGCGCACGTGTTCTGCACCCCGGAGCAGGCCGCCGACGAAGCCGTCGCCGCACTGGAGCTGATCCGCGCGGCACACCGCGCGCTCGGCATCGAACCGGTCCGCTACCGGCTCTCGCTGCCCGGCGCGGGCGGCAAGTACGTGGCGGATCCGGCCCTCTGGGAGCGGGCCACCGCGCTGCTCACCGACGTGCTGGAACGCTCCGGCGTGCCGTTCGAGGCCGCGGAGGGCGAGGCCGCCTTCTACGGGCCGAAGATCGACGTGCAGATCGCCGACGGCGCCGGGCGCGAGTTCACCCTCTCCACCGTGCAGATCGACTTCCACCAGCCCGAGCGCTTCGGGCTGCACTACATCGGCCCGGACGGCGCGAAACACCGGCCGGTGATGGTCCACCGCAGCGTGATCGGCAGCGTGGAGCGGGTGGTCGCCCACCTCATCGAGCTGTACGGCGGCGCGTTCCCGGCCTGGCTCGCCCCGGCGCAGGTGGTGCTGCTGCCGGTCTCCGAGGGCGAACTGCCGCAGGCCGAGCGGCTCCGGCGGCGCTGCCTCGACCTCGGGTTGCGCGCCGAGGTCGCCGGGCCCGGGCACGGCAGCCTGGGCGCCCGGATCCGGGCGGCGCGCCTGGTGCCGTACCAGGCCGTGATCGGGGCCAAGGAGGCCGTGGACGACCGGGTCGCGCTGCGGCTGCGGGACGGCCGCCGGCTCGAACCGCTGCCCGCGGAGGAGGCGTGGGCCAGGATCGGCGCGCTGGTGGCGGCGTGCAGCGCCGACCTCTGGGCGGACGACCCCGCGCGCCGGCCGGGCGTGGCGGCTCAGTAGGACTGGAGCTCGATCAGATGGCCGTCCGGGTCCCGCAGGTGGGCGCTGCGCAGGTCCGGGCCCCACTGGGGCCGGTCGGTCGGGCCGACGACCGGGGTGCCGCCGTGGCGCAGGCAGAGGGCGAACGCGTCGTCCACGGAGGCCACCCTGAAGACCAGCATCGCGGCGTCCTGGGCGGGGGCGGCCGGGCGTTCGGGCAGGCCGGTGGTGCCCAGGGCGGCGGCCATCGCGGCGCGGTCGAAGAGCACCAGGACGGCCTGCCCGTCGACGTCCCAGTTGGCGTAGGGGCCGTCGGGGGCGCCCTTGACCAGGGCGGCGCCGGTGAGGGGCGGCAGGACCGCCCGGTAGAACCCGAAGCACTCGGCGAAACGGGTCACGAGCAGGCGGGGGTACAGGGCGTCCACGGTCGAAGCTCCCGGGCTCGAGGATTCAGCGGGTCGGATCAGTCCGATATTGGTGGGTCGGCACCCACTATAGGGACGAACCCTAGACTGACGCCATGGCCCCAGAACCCCCGCTCCCCGAATCCCCGCTGCCCGCCCCTTCCCTGCCCGCTCCTTCCCTGTCCGCTCCCTCCCTGCCGCCGACGCTGCTCGACCTCAGCACCTACCTGCTCTCCCGGATCGGCCGGACGGCACGGGGCCGTCTCGCCGAGCAGCTCGCCGAACACGGCCTCCGGCTCTGGGACATGGCCGTGCTGGCCGCGCTCGCCGACTTCGGGCCGCACGCCCAACGGGACCTGGTCCAGCGGCTGGGCATCGATCCGAGCGACCTCGCCAAGGTCGCCGACCAGCTGGCCGCCGCCGGGTACGTCGAGCGCGTCCGCGACGTGGCGGACCGGCGGCGGGTCTCGGTGTCGGTCACCGGCGCCGGGCGGGCGCTGCTCGCGGAGCTGGACGCCCGGGCGCGCGCGGTGCAGGACGAGGTGCTGGCGCCGCTGGACGCGCGGGAGCGGCAGTTGCTGCACGGCCTGCTGCTGCGCGTCCACCAGGGACACCAGGGGCCGGGGGAGCGGCGCGGCCTCTGAGGCCCGCTCAGCCGGTCGTCCCGGGGCGGCGGGCACCGGCGAACTCGCCGGCCCAGCGCGGGACGTCGAGGACGTGCTCGATCCGGGCGACCGGCGTCCCGGTGCGCTCGGCGTGGATCATCGCGCCGTCGCCGACGTGGATCCCGACGTGGTGCAGCGGCGCGTCCGGGCGGGAGAAGAACAGCAGGTCGCCTGGGGCGAGGGCGTCACGCTCCACCGGGGCACTGCGGTGGAACTGGGCGACGGTGTAGTGCCCGAGCTCGACCGTGCCGTGGCTGGCCCGGTACCAGCAGTAGAGGGACAGGCCGCTGCAGTCGAAGCCGACCGTGCTCTCGCCCATGCAGACGCCGTCCAGGTAGCCGTTCTCGTCGTCGCAGAAGCCGAGGCTCGCCCCCAGCCGGTCGCCGCCGCCCCAGGCGTACGGCACGCCGAGCTGGGCGGTGGCCACCTCGGCGACCCGGCGGCCCAGGGCGGCGGACGCGGGCGCCGGGGTGTCCGACCGGGTTGTCGCGGTCGCGGCCGCGACCGGAGCGAGGGTCGGGACGAGCCCCGCCCCGAGTGCCAGGCCGAGCATCCGGCGCCGGCGGACCCCGGAGGCCTCGTCGCGGTACGGCGGTCGGGATTCCATGGGTGACCTCCTGGTGTCGGCGTGGCGTCGGCGCGTGCGGGTGGCGGCCACCAGGATTCCGGCCGGGCGGGTCGGCCCGCCATCACCCGCAACGGTGAATCGTGGACGCAACGGGCCCGTGGCGGACGGGAAAGCGCTGGTAAATGGTTTGACGGTCGTTCAGGAGAGGCCAACGATGGGCGCGAACGTTCGGCCGCGACCCTTCGGAGTGCCCCTTGAACAGCGCAGTCAAGCTGATCCGCAGCTCCCGCCTCACCCCGGCCGTCGACTACGCCTACGCGGCCCTGGTCGACGCCCCGGCCCGTTCGCTCTGGCTCGCCGGGGCCTGCCCGCTCGACGCAGAGGGGCGGACGGTCGCCGTCGGCGACTACGCGGGCCAGGCGCACCAGGTGATGCGGAACCTGATAACCGTGCTGGAGGACGCCGGTGCCGGGCTGACCGACGTCGCCCGCACGACGGTGTACGTGGCCTCCGCCGACCAGGCCGACCTGGTCGCGGTGTGGGACGTGTACCGCGCCTACATGGGGGAGCACGACGCCCCCAGCACGCTGCTGGGGGTGTCGGTGCTCGGCTACGACGACCAGCTGGTGGAGGTGGAGGCGGTGGCCGTCCTGCCGTGACGCCTTCCGGCCTCCCGGTGTCCGGATTAGGAAACCGATCGTTCGGTTTTTCCCCGGATAGGTGAGGTGTGGCGGCGGTGCCGCTTTCGGTCGTCCGGCGAAGGAGCGGCGGCCCGTAGGCGAAATGCGGAGGATGCGGGCGGGAGGGGAGAAGCGTTTGAGGCGATTCCCCGACATCATCTTGTCGTCCGTAGGCCACCGGTAGCTAAGATACGGGGTGTTTGGTTTTGTTTTCCGGGAGCTCTGGGTGGGGTGGTTGCGGTGGTTCGGCAGGAGCGGGCGGTCCGGACGCGTCGGCTGATCCTGGAGGCGGCGGCGTCGGTCTTCGACGAGTTCGGCTACGAGGGCGCCACCATCGGCGAGGTGGTCGCGCGGGCCGGTGTGACGCGTGGTGCGGTGTATTTCCATTTCGCCTCCAAGCGGGATCTGGCCCAGGGCGTCGTCGAGGAGCAGTTCGTCCAGGACGGTGTGCCCGAACGGGTCTGCAAACTCCAGGAGTTCGTGGACACCGGGATGGTGGTGGCGTATCTGATGCCACGTGATCCGCTGCTGAGCGCGGGGGCCCGGCTCTCGCTGGGCCAGGACGTCTTCGACGACCTCGGCGGCGGCGCGATCCCCGGCTGGATCAGCCGGCTGGAGGCGCTGCTGGTCGCGGCCGGCGAGCGGGGTGAACTGCTGCCGCACGTCGTCCCGGCCGACACCGCGTGGCTGGTCACGGCGGCGTGGACGGGTGTGCAGATCCAGTCGCAGAAGCTGTCCGGGCGCGCGGACTTGGAACGGCGGGCCGCCGGGCTGTTCCAGCACCTGATGCCGAGCATCACGGTGCCGGGTGTGCTCGGCTCGCTGCAGATGGGCCCGGACCGCGGTGCCCAGGTGGTCGCCGAGGTGGCGGCCGCCCGCGCGGCGGCGGAGGGCGCCGGGGCGCAGGGCGGGGCGCGGTCGGCCGCCCGGCCGGTCGCGGTCGCGGACGAGGTCGGTGTGGGCTGACGGTCCGGCACCGGCCGGAAATCGCTTCGGCTGGTGCGGAGTTGACCAGGGCTCGGTGGCCCCCTGTGCGCGGGGGCGTCCGGGCGGTGGTCGGCCCGGTGGTCGGTCCGACGGTCGGCCGACCGGCGGTGCGCGCGGAGTGCGGGCGAATTGGTGGCGGCGCGGGATCCACGGGGGTCCGACGCCGCCTTCGGTTTGCCCGCACTCCGCTGCGCGTGGTGGCCGGTTCGTGGCGCAGGGTGGCCGCCGCGCCCGTCTGTCCGAGTCGGGTCGCCCATTCCAAGAAACAAACAGCACGTTCGGTTTTGTATTGACAAACCGCGCGTCCTGTTTTTGACTGGTGACAGTCGCCCTAGGGGTGTCGACCCGGGTGCCGGCCGCGGCGGATCGGCCTGCGGCGTTCCGTGTGATTGGGGTGGTCATCGTGGAAATTCGGGTGCTCGGGGCGTTGGACGTCCGGGTGTGCGGGGTGTCGGTGGTGCCGTCGGCGCCGAAACCGCGGCAGGTGCTGGGGCTGCTGGCCCTGCGGGCCGACCAGGTGGTGTCGGCCGGGGTGCTGGCCGAGGAGCTGTGGTCGGGCCGCCCGCCGCGCAGCGCGCGCACGACGGTGCAGACGTACGTGCTGCAACTGCGCGACATGATCGACCGGGCGCTCGGGCAGGTCGCCCCGGCGGCAGGGGTCTCCTGCGCCAAGGACGTGCTGGTGACCTCGCCGGGCGGCTACATGCTGAACAGCGGCGGCGGGTTGACGGACGTCCGGGAGTTCGAGCGCCTGGCCGGCATGGGCTACCGGGCCATGGACGGCGACGACCACCCGCTGGCCGCCCGGATGCTCGGCGAGGCGCTCGGCCTGTGGCGCGGTCCGGCCTTCGCCGACGTCCTGGCGGGTGGCCAACTCGCCGTCGAGGCCAAGCGGTTGGAGGAGACCCGGCTCTGCGCGCTGGATCAGCGGATCGAGGCCGACCTGCGGCTGGGCCGCCACCGCGT